>DAHVAJ010000116.1 GCA_027314705.1 Acidimicrobiaceae bacterium | reverse complement strand
CCCTGCGCCGCCGGGAGCGCGTCGCGGTCCTCACGAGAGCGCCCCGTCGTCGGGTCGTCGCCCGTCGCCATCGACCGCGCGGGAGGCAGGAAGCCCCGCGGATCACTGGCATACTTCGCCCATGGGCCAGGAGCCGGTACTCCGTTCCGGGGACGTGCAAGGGCCGGTCGATTCTCGGTCGACCGAGTGCCCGGCGACCCTCCCCGTGGTCGCCACCCCGGTCATGGACTGCCGGTCGACGGCAGGGAGGCAGGGCGGAGTCCGACGTCCGGCCCTGGCACGCGGCGGGTGACGGAACCCCTCCCGGCACGTGACGTCGGCGAGGTTCGCTTCGACGAGGCGGTCGACGTGGTCGTCGTCGGTCTGGGCGCTGCGGGCGCGTCGGCGGTCATGGGGGCGCGCCAGGCCGGAGCGGACGTACTGGCCGTCGAACGGAGCGGGGGACCCGGAGGGACGTCGGCCCTCTCCGGCGGCCTCCTCTACCTGGGAGGCGGCACGGCCCTCCAGAGCGCCTGTGGCTTCCCGGACTCGCCGGAGAACATGGCGGCGTTCCTCCGGGCCGCGCTCGGGCCCGGCGTCGACGACGACCGCGTGGACGCCTACTGCGAGGGTTCGCCGGACCACTTCGCCTGGTTGGTCTCGATCGGGGTGCCGTTCCGGGCGGCATTCTGCGACGAGCCGAACCGCGAATCGGCGGATGACGCCGGGCTGCTCTTCACCGGCGGTGAGGACACCTTTCCCTTTGACGAACTCGCGGTCCCGGCGCCGCGCGGACACAAGCCGGAGTATGTCGACTCGGCCGGCGGCTTCCTCATGGAACGTCTCGGTGCGGCCGTATCGACCAGCGGCGCCCGCGTGGTGGCCGACGCCGGCGCCGAGGCGCTGGTCGTCGACGGCGCGCACGTCGTCGGACTGCTGGTGACGACCGACGACGGACCCCGCGCCGTCCGAGCCCGTGGCGGGGTGGTCCTGGCCACTGGCGGCTTCATCCACAACGAGGCGATGGTCGCCGATCACTGCCCCCTGGCCCACGTCCCGGACCCGGCCTGGCGGATCGGGACCCCGAACGACGACGGGCGCGGGATCCGCATGGGCGTCGGCGCCGGCGCAGCCACGACCAGACTCGACTCCTTCGAGTGCGCCCTGCCCCTCGGGCCGCCCCACCGTCTCGCACGGGGAATCCTCGTCGACCGCGACGGTCGGCGGTTCATCAACGAGGATGCCTACACCGGGCGCATCGGGCTCCACGCCCTACGCGACCACGACGGCGTCGTCTACCTGATCACCGATGACGTGATCCACGAGCCCAATCCGATCGGGCTCCGGATCGGCTACGCCGCCGCCACGCCCGAGGAACTCGCCGCCGACCTCGGGATCCCGCCGGACGCCCTGGCTCGCACGGTGCGCGAGTACAACGAGGCCGCGACCCGCGGTGACGACCCGGCCTTCCACAAGCGGGCGCCCTTCCTGCAGGCCGTCGGCGCCCCGCCGGCGACCGGCATCGGCGCCGTCGACCTGTGCGTCGACCACGGTGCGATCTACGCGACCTTCACCCTCGGCGGTCTCGTCACCGACCGGGACGGGGCCGCGCTCGACGGCGAAGGCCGCCGCCTCTCGGGGCTCTACGCCGTCGGCCGGACCGCCGCCAGCCTCGCGGCCCACCACTACGCCAGCGGCATCAGCCTCGGCGACGGCTCGTTCTTCGGCCGACGCGCCGGCCGGCACGCGGCCGATCGAGCTCGAGCGGACCGCTCCTCCCCGGCCTAGGCCTTCCGGACCGAGGGCGGAGGGCAGAGGGCAGGGGGTCCCCCATCGGGGGATGGCGGAGGGATCGCCGGCTCGGTCCGCCCCGAGAGCCGGGTCGGCGGGCAGCTCCCCGGAGGCCCACCCGCGCGGGCGCTCGACCTCGCCGGGGGCCGAAGCGCCGCGGGACGGTGGGGCCCGGACCGGTCCCTTCGCTCCGGTACGGCGGCGTCAGCCCGGACGCTGGCCTGCGTCGGCATGACCGGCGAGATCGGTGGCGAACCGCTGCATCATGCGGCCGAGCACGACCCCGAGGACCCCGGCCGTGCCCGGCCAGCGTTCGTCGTAGGTCCCGGTCCAGGTGATCCGGGTGCCACCTCCGTCCTCCTCCAGGGTCACGTCGGCCCGGTAGTTGCGCACCGGGAAGCCCGAGAGGATGCGGTAGGCCAGGTGGTGGGGCGGCTCGAAGGCGAGGACCTCCTCACGCGAACCGACCCCGAACCGGGTGAACCGGCGCACGGCGCCGACGCCGTCCGGGTCGGGGTGGCCGTCCCGGACGCGGTCGGACCGGGTGACGAAGGTCCACTCCCGCCAGCGCTCGGCCTCGCCGAGCAGCGGCCAGACCGCCTCCGGGGGTGCCGACGCACGGGCCTCCACCCGGTACGAACGGGCCCCGGCGGGCGCCCGATCTCCGGGGGCGGGGTCGGTCATCCCTCGATGCGGGCCTTCAGGGCCTCGAGGGACTGCTGGTAGATGGTGGTCATGAGGTCGCACATCTCGTCCGGGGTGGCGTCGACCGCCCAGGTCACGTGGCTGCCGTCCCCCGAGGGCGTGACCGTCACGGTCGCCTCGTGGTGCTCGACGGGCACCCCGTCGACGATCGAGTAGGTGATGGCCCGGGCCGTGTCGTCCCTGGCCACGAGCCGCTCGGTGATGGTCATGCCCATGGTGTCGAGGATGCGGTTCTCCCCCTCCACCCGGCAGGACTCCATCCCCGGCATCCACCCGGCGATCCCTCCGAAGTCGCCCACCAGGGCCCACACGGCGTCCGGGGTGCCGTCGACGTCGATCTCTGCTGTGCCCTGTGCCATGGTGCTCCTCGGTGCTCGTCGCGCGCCGGTCCGGCAGCCGTGCCGGCGCCCCCCCCGGGCGGACGGTCCCCCCGGTGCGGCCCCGATGGTAGGCGCGGCCGCGGGGGCCCTCCAACGGGGCCGCCGCCACCGGCGCACGCCCCGCCGGCGGGCATCCCGGCCGGGGCCGGCGCGGCACTAGCGTCTCGCCCATGGTCGACGGCCCGCTCCCCGCCGACGGCGACGCGCTCTTCGTCCCCGACGGCGACCGGTTCGTCCCGACCGAGTGGGCGCGGGGCCCGTGGTCGCCGGACGCCCTGCACGGCGGCCCGGTGGCGGCCCTGGTGGCCCGGGAGGCCGAGCGCCGGGCCGGCGACGACGGGCTCCAACCGGTCCGCCTCACCCTCGAGCTCCTCCGCCCGGTGGGCACCGGGCCGCTCACCGTCACCGCCCGGGAGGTGCGCCCGGGCCGGACGGTACGGATCCACGACGTGGTCGTGGCCGCCGGGGGCACCGAGGTGGCCTGGGGCCGGGTGCTGCGGCTCCGGGTGGACCCGTCCGGCGAGGCCCCCCGCCCCACCGTCCCCGAGGACCCCCCGCTCCCGCCGCCGGCCGCCGGGACGGCCGTCCCGTTCCCGGGCGAGGACTACCCGGCCTTCCACAACGCCGGGATGGAGGTCCGCTTCGTGGCCGGAGCCTTCGGCCAGCCGGGACCGGCCGCCGCCTGGTTCCGCCTGCGCCCGTCCGTGGTGCCCGGGGAGCCGCCCTCGCCCTTCCAGCGGACCACCGCCGCCGGCGACTTCGGCAACGGCATCGGGGCCGAGCTCGCCTTCGGCTCGGCCGTCTTCATCAACCCCGACCTCACCGTGGCCCTCCACCGGCTCCCGGTGGGGGAGTGGGTCGGCCTCGACGCCCGGACCCGGTTCGGCCCTCCCGGGATCGGCATGGCCGAGTCCGCCCTCTGGGACGTCGAGGGCCGCATCGGACGGGCCGTCCAGACGCTCGTGGTCGACCCGGCGCCGTGACCCCGGCGGACGTCCCCGCCGGACGGGCGCCGCGGGCCCCCGCGGTGGTGCCGGGCCCGGCCGGTGGCTGAGGGCGCTCCCGTCCCGGGGGGCGCTCCCGTCCCGGGGGGCGGGGCCCCGGGACGCTGGGGCCGGACCGCGGCGCGGCTCGCGGCCGGTCTCGACCGTGCCGACGCGGCCCAGCAGCGCCGCCCCGTCACCGCCCTGCCCGCGGCCGTGGTGCGCAAGTACGCCGAGGACCGGGCCGGCCTGCTGGCCGGGCAGATCGCCTACGCCGCCTTCCTCGCCCTCTTCCCGATGCTCCTGGTCCTCCTGACCCTGGTCGATGTGGTCCTCTCCGGCCACCCGAGGCTCCAGAACGACGTGGTGGACGCGGCGTTGCGGCAGTTCCCCGTGCTCGGGCCCGAGCTGCGCAAGAACGTCCACGGCCTCTCGTCCGGCAACGTCGTCGTCCTCGTGGCCCTGCTGGCCTGGTCCCTGTGGGGGAGCCTGCGCCTCGGCCGCAACGCCCAGGTGATGATGGCCGAGGTCTGGGGCGACGACCGCGGCGGCCGGCCCGGCTTCTGGCGCCGGCTCCCGCGCCACCTCGGCTTCCTGGCCGTGATCGGGGTGGGCTTCCTGGCCGGCGGGGCCCTGGCCGGCGTGGCCTCGGCCGGCCGGCTGGGCTCGGTGTCGGCGTGGGTGGCCCTCGTCCCGCTGGTGGCCGTCAACGTGGCCATGTACTGGGGGGCGTTCACCGTGCTGGCCGGCGCGCCCGATCCGTCACGCTCCTACTGGCGGGGCGCCGCGGTGGCCGGGGTGGGCTGGACGGTGCTCCAGGTGGCCGGGGCCCAGATCGTGGCCCACCAGATCCGTCACTTCACCGCCCTCTACGGCGCCTTCTGGACGGTGCTGGTGCTCCTCTGGTGGATGGCCCTCGGGGCGATGCTCACCGTCGTGGCCGCCGAGGTCGACGTGGTGGTGGTCCGCCACCTGTGGCCCCGCCCGCTGCGGCGGGATGGGGGCGGGCCGCCGGACTGAGCGCCGCCACCGTGGGCCGGCCGCGGGACTGAGCGCCGCCACCGTGGGCCGGCCGGGCGTCAGTCGGCGAGGACGGCCACGGGGGCGTGTCCGGCGGCGTCCTCGAGGGCCGGCGGCCGGGCCGGAATGACCAGGGCCAGCAGCGCGGCCACGAGTGCCACCACCGAGGCGATCAGGAAGGCCTGCGTGTAACCGGCGGTCATGGCCACCTTGCGAGCGGCCTCCCCGGCCGGCAGGTGGCGGAGGTCGGCGGCGATGCGGGTGGCGGCCACGGTCGACAGGGCGGCCAGTCCGACCGAGGCACCGATCTGCCTGCTGGAGTTGAGCAGCCCGGAGGCGAGGCCGGCCTCCTCGTGGCGCACGCCGCTCGTGGCCAGCAGGGCCGTGGGCGTGAAGGCCAGGCCCATCCCGAGGGTGGCGAGGATGCCGCCGCCGCAGGCGCCGGTCCAGTACGTGTCCGAGGCCGAGGCGAACGAGAGCCAGAAGAGCCCGCCGGCGGCGATCACCGCCCCGGCCACGAGCACGTTGCGGGGACCGAGCCGCGGGGCCAGGCGCCCGCTCACCGTGGCCCCGACGGCGATGGCGGCCGTCTGGGGGAGGAACGAGAGCCCGGTCAGGACCGGGTCGTACCCGAGGACCTGCTGGAGGTAGAGCGAGAGGAAGAACCACATGGCGAACATGCCCACCCCGAAGCTGAACATGACCAGGTTGGCCCCGGTCACCGCCCGGGACCGGAAGAGGCGGAGGGGCACCAGGGGGTGGGAGGCGACGCGGGCCTCGATCCACACGAACGCCCCGAGCAGGGCGGCGGCCACGGCCAGGACGGCGAGCGTCGACGGGGCCGTCCACGACACGGTGTCGGTCCGGACGATGGCGTAGACGAGGACGAGGAGGCCGGCCGTGACCGTGAGGGCCCCGGCCACGTCGACCCGGCGCCGTGGTCCCTCGGCCCGCGACTCGGTGAGGGCCAGGCGGGCCACGACGAAGAGGGCCACGCCGATGGGCACGTTGACGAAGAGGATCCACCGCCAGGACAGCTCCTGGGTCAGGATCCCGCCGAAGAGGGCCCCGGCCGCCCCGCCGCCGGCGGCCACGGCGCTCCAGATGCCGAGGGCCCTGGCCCGGGACCGCTGGTCGGTGAAGGTCACGGTGAGGATGGTGAGGGTGGCGGGGGAGAGCACGGCGGCCCCGACGCCCTGCAGCGATCGGGCGGCGATGAGGGTGGCCTGGTTGCCGGCGAAGCCGCCGAGGAGGCTCGCCCCGGTGAACAGGGCCAGGCCGACGAGGAAGATGCGCCGGCGTCCGAAGAGGTCGGCCAGCCGCCCGCCGAGGAGGAGCAGGCCCCCGAAGGTGAGGGCGTAGGTCGTCACCACCCACTGGAGGCCGGTGGCCGAGAAGCGGAGGTCGTGCTGGATGGCGGGCAGGGCCACGTTCACGATGGAGACGTCGAGGACGACCATGAACTGGGCCAGGCAGACGATGGCCAGCACCGCGCCCTCGTGGCCGTGACCGCCCGACGGGGGTGCCGGCGCGGCCGTGGTCGCGGGCGCGGAACGGGGGTGGGATGGCAACGGCATGGTCAGAGCGTAGAGGGAGGGGCGGGTTCGTCGCGCGGCGCTCCGCCGTCGAGGCGCCCGGCCAGGCGCAAGCGGTGGGCGGGCCACTCCGCGGCCAGCATCGAGTAGACGGCGGAGTCCCGGACCGATCCGTCGACGCCGGGCCGGTCGCAGCGCAGGACGCCGTCCAGGGTGCAGCCCAGCCGGGCGATGGCCGCCCGCGAGCGGGCGTTGCGGACGTCGGTCCACAGGCGGACGGCCCGCGCCCGCCAGGCACCGAACGCGTGGTCGAGCATGAGGAGCTTGGCCTCGGTGTTGACCGGTGAGCGCTGGACGGCGGGGTCGAGCCAGGTGTGCCCGATGTTGGCACGGTCGACGGTTCGCCCGGCGTCCGGCCGGCCGGTCGCCCACTCCCACGTCTCGATGTCGTAGTAGCGGGTGCTCCCCACCAGGCGGCCGAGCGCCACCGAGTAGGTGGCGAACGGCAGGTGGCCGCCTTGGTCCCGCTGGCGCAGCGAGCGTTGGATCCAGGTGGCCATGGCCCCCCGGTCGGCGGGCACGAGGGTGTAGCCGAACGTCGACCGGTCGCCGGTGGCAGCAGCCAGCAGGTCGTCGACGTGGTCGGCCGAGAGGGGCAGCAGGCGCACGTGGCGTCCTTCGAGGACGAGGGAGGCGTCGATGGCGTCGGGCATGGCTCCAGTCTCGCCGACCGCGGGCGCCCCGGGACCGGTCCGGGCCGGACCCTCGCCGGGCCCGGGCACGGGTCCCCGGGGGTCCGGCGGGCGCCCGTAGTATCGGGGCCGCCCCCTTCGTCGGGGCCGGGGCCACGCGCCCGCCCACCGCCCACCCGAGAGGACGCCCGTGTTCCGCCCGGTCCCGACCGACCCCGACTTCACCGCCCTCGAAGCCGAGGAGCTGGCCCGGTGGACCGAGCACCGCGTGTTCGAGCGCTCGGTCGAGCTGCGGGCCGGGGCCGAGCCCTGGGTCTTCTACGAGGGGCCGCCCACGGCCAACGGCCGGCCCGGCCTCCACCACGTCTGGGCCCGGGTCTACAAGGACCTGTTCTGCCGCTACCGGACCATGCGGGGCTACGCCGTGCCCCGCAGGGCCGGGTGGGACACCCACGGCCTGCCCGTCGAGGTCGAGGTCGAGAAGCAGCTGGGCATCTCGGCCAAGCGCCAGATCGAGGAGGAGGTCGGCATCGCCGAGTTCACCCGGCTCTGCCGCGAGTCGGTCCGCAACTACGTCGACGACTGGAGGGCCCTCACCGAGCGCATCGGCTACTGGATCGACATCGACGACGCCTACTGGACGTTCACCCCCGAGTACGTCGAGTCGGTGTGGGCCAACCTGAAGAGCCTCTGGGACCAGGACCTCCTCTACGAGGACCTCAAGGTCGTGCCCTACTGTCCGCGCTGCGGTACGGCCCTGTCCAGCCACGAGCTCGGCCAGCCCGACGTCTACCAGGAGGTCGAGGACGAGTCGGCCTACGTGCGCCTGCCCCTCCGCGACTCCGGCGAGGCGGCGGCCCGCCTCCGGACCGCCCTCGGCCGCGACTCCCTCGCCGGCCTGGCCCTCGTGGCCTGGACGACGACGCCCTGGACGCTGCTGTCCAACACCGGGGCGGCGGTCGGGCCCGGGCTGACCTATGCACTGGTCGGCGGCGACCTCGTGGCCGCCGACCTGGTCGGGCAGGTCTTCGGCGAGGGGGCCGCCGTGGCCGCCACCGTGGCCGGCGCCTCCCTGGTGGGCCTGGCCTACGAGCGTCCCTTCGACGACCTCGTCCCCGGGCCGGCCGACGCCGGCCTCGAGGGCTGGCGGGTGGTGGCCGGGGCGTTCGTCGAGGCCGACGAGGGCACCGGTGTCGTGCACCTGGCCCCCGCCTTCGGCGAGATCGACCGGCAGGTCGGCCGGGCCGCCGGCCTGCCCACCCTCAACCCGGTCGGTCCCGACGGCCGCTTCACCCCGGCCGTGCCCTGGCTGGAGGGCCGGTCCGTGCGCGACACCAACACCGAGGTCAACGACCGCCTCGACGCCGCCGGGCGCCTCCTGCGCCGCCAGCCCTACGTGCACCCCTACCCGCACTGCTGGCGGTGCGGCACGGCCCTCGTCTACTGGGGCAAGCCGAGCTGGTACGTCCGGACCTCGGCGCGCCAGGACGACCTGGTCGCCCAGAACCGGACCGTCGGGTGGCACCCCGAGCACATCCGGGACGGGCGGATGGGGGAGTGGCTGGCCAACAACGTCGACTGGGCCCTCTCCCGCGACCGCTTCTGGGGGACGCCGCTCCCCATCTGGCGCTGCCCCGACGGCCACACCCGATGCGTGGGCTCCCTGGCCGAGCTGTCCGGCCTGGCCGGCCGGGACGTCACCGCCGTCGACCCCCACCGCCCCGGCATCGACGAGGTCGCCGTCCCCTGCCCCGAGTGCGGGGAGGGCGCCCCCCCCATGGTCCGGGTGGCCCCGGTCATCGACGCCTGGTTCGACTCGGGGTCGATGCCCACGGCCCAGTGGGGCTACCCGGGGGCCGAGGGGTCGGCCGACCGCTTCGTCTTCCCGGCCGACTTCATCTGCGAGGCCATCGACCAGACGCGGGGGTGGTTCTACTCGCTGCTGGCCGTGAACACCCTGGTGCGGGGGGCCACCCCCTACCGCAACGTCCTCTGCCTCGGCCACATCGTGGACGCCGACGGCCGCAAGATGTCCAAGAGCATCGGCAACGTCATCGACCCCTGGGAGATCCTCACCACCCGGGGGGCCGACCCCCTCCGTTGGTGGATGTTCTCGCAGGGCTCACCGTGGACGCCGACCCGGGTCAGCTTCGACGTCATCGACGCGTCGCTGCGGGACACCCTGCTCACCCTGTGGAACACCTGGTCGTTCTTCACCACCTACGCCTCGCTCAACGGGTTCGACCCCGCCGACCCCGCCGTCCCCTCCCCGGCCGACCGGTCGCTCCTCGACCGGTGGATGCGCTCGCGGCTCCACGCCACGGTGGCCCGGGTCACCGAGTCGCTCGACGGGTACGAGCCCTTCCCGGCGGCCTCCGCCGTGGCCGACCTGGTCGACGACGTCTCCAACTGGTACGTGCGGAGGAGCCGGCGCCGCTTCTGGCGCACCGACCCCGGCGCCGACCCGGCCGACGCCCTCGGGGCCCAGGCCACCCTCCTCGAGACGCTCACCACACTGGCCCGGCTGCTGGCCCCGCTCTGCCCGTTCCTGGCCGACCGGATGTGGCGCGACCTGACCGGTGCGGCGGCCGACGACTCGGTCCACCTGGCCGACTGGCCCGAGGCGGACCCGACGGCGGTCGACCCCGGTCTCGACGCCGGCATGGCCCTGGCCCGCCGCCTGGCCTCCCTCGGCCGGGCGGCCCGTTCCGAGGCCGGCGTGAAGGTGCGCCAGCCCCTGGCCCGGGCCCTGGTCCACCTGCCCGCGGGCGGGCCGGCCCTGCCTCCCGGCGTGGTCGAGGACGAGCTCAACGTCGACCGGGTCGAGGCGACGGCCGAGCTCGGCGACGTCCTGGCCTACGAGCTCGTGCCCAACTACCGACTGCTCGGTCCCCGCCTCGGTCCGCGGGTCCAGCCCCTGCGGGCGGCCATGGCCACCGTCGACGCCGTCGCGGCCGCCACCGAGCTCGGTGCCGGCCGGCCGCTGGTCGTCCCCCTGCCCGACGGCCCGGTCGAGCTCGCTCCCGAGGAGGTGGAGCTCCGGGTGCGGGCCCAGCCGGGCTTCGCCGTGTCGCGCGACGGCGCCGAGGTCGTCGCCCTCGACCTCGCCCTCGACGATGACCTCCGGCGGCGGGGGGTGGCCCGGGAGGTCGTCCGCCACGTCCAGGACCTGCGCAAGGCCTCCGGCTTCGCCGTCTCGGACCAGGTGCACCTCGCCCTGGTGGGAGGAGACGACCTGGCTCCCGAGTTCGACGCCATCGCCCGGGAGACCCTGGCCGTCTCGGTGTCGACCGGGCCACCGACGGGCGCCGGCCCCGGCACCGTGGTGGCCCTGGACGTCGGCGAGCGCGAGCGCGCCGTCACCATCTGGGTGATCCGGGCGTGACCGCCGGGCCCGGGTCCGGCGGCGAGCCGTGCGTCCTGGCCGTCGACCTCGGGACCGGCGGACCCAAGGTGGCCGTCGTCGGCGCCTCGGGGCGGATCGTCGCCCATGCGGCCGAGCCGGTCGCCCTCCACCTCCTCCCGGGCGGTGGCGCCGAGCAGGATCCCGACGAGTGGTGGTCGGCCATCGCCGCGGCGTCGCGGCGGGCGCTCGGCGCCGCCGGCGTCGACCCGGCGGCGCTCCTCGGGGTGGGCTGCACCGCCCAGTGGTCGGGCACGGTGGCCGTGGACGCCGACGGCCGGGCCCTCGGTCGGGCCGTGATCTGGATGGATTCCCGCGGCCACGAGGACATCCGGGCCGTGGCCGGGGGCCCGGTCAACGTCCTCGGCTACGACCCCCGCAAGCTCCTGCGCTGGGTGCAGGTGACCGGCGGCGCGCCGGGGCTGTCGGGCAAGGACCCGGTCGCCCACATCCTCTACCTGCGCCGGGCCCGCCCCGAGGTCCACCGGGCGACCGCGGTCTTCCTGGAGCCGGTCGACTACCTCAACCTCCGCCTGACCGGGACGGCGTCGGCCTCCTTCGACTCCATCGCCGCCCACTGGGTGACCGACAACCGGGCCGTCGACCGGGTCGACTACGACCCCAAGCTCCTCGAGTGGACCGGTCTGGACCGCGCCCGGCTGCCCGATCTCGTCCCGCCGGGGTCGGTCGTGGGCGAGGTGACGGCCGCGGCCGCCGCCGAGCTCGGTCTCCCGGCCGGCCTGCCCGTCGTCACCGGCTCGGGCGACGTGCACTCGGCCGTCTTCGGCTCGGGGGCGGTGGCCGACTTCGCCTGCCACCTCTACATCGGCACCTCGTCGTGGATCTCGGGGCACGTGCCCTTCAAGAAGACGGCACCCACCAGCAACGTGGCCTCCATCCCGGCCGCCCTGCCCGGCCGGTACCTCATCGCCGACGAGCACGAGACGGCCGGGGCGTGCCTCACCTTCCTGCGCGACAACCTGGGCCTCGCCCCCGACCTCGCCACCTTGAACGCCATGGCCGGGGCGGTGCCGGCCGGCAGCGGCCGGGTGCTCTTCACCCCGTGGCTCAACGGGGAGCGCTCCCCGGTCGACGACCACACGGTGCGGGGCGGGTTCCACAACCTCTCGCTGACCACCACGGCCGAGCAGCTGGTCCGGTCCGCCTTCGAGGGCGTGGCCTACAACTCGCGCTGGCTGCTCGAGGCCGTCGAGAAGTTCGTCGGCCGCCGCCTCGACTCGCTGGCCTTCATCGGCGGGGGCGCCGACTCCGACCTCTGGGCCCAGATCCACGCCGACGTGCTCGGGCGCGAGATCCGCCAGGTGGCCGACCCGGTGCTGGCCAACGTGCGGGGCGCCGGCCTCCTCGCCCTGGTGGCCCTCGGGCGGGTGACCGTCGAGGAGATCCCGGCCATGGTGGCCATCCGGCGCACCTTCGTCCCCGATCCGGCGACGGCGGGCGAGTACGACCTCCTCTTCGGCGAGTTCGTCGAGCTCTACAAGCAGACCAAGGGCATCTTCAAGCGGTTGAACCGGTAGGGCGTGCCGGTGGGGCCGGGTGCCGTGGCGCCGGCCGCCCCGGGCGGGCGTCGTCGGACCGTCCGGGGTGGCCGGTTCACCGCCCCGGACGGGTCGCGCCGTCGCCGTCGGCGTCGCCCGCCGCAAAGGGCTCCGGGCCCACCGTTCCGCCGGCCGCCACCACGGCGAGACGTCCGAGGTAGGTGTCCCAACCCTCGGTGTGGTCGGCCACGGCGTCCTCGGGGAGGCCGCGGTGGACGAACCGCAACCGGGTCTTCGATCCCTCCGGGGCCAGGGTGATCTCGACCTCGGTCGATCCGGCCGGGATCGGGTGGTCGGGGGCGTCCCACCCGAAGGTGTACACCAGGCGCTCGGGCTCGACGACCTCGACGAACTCCCCGCGCGCACGGTGGCGATTGCCGACGACGACGTCGTAGACGCCGCCGGGCCGGGCGTCGAGGTCGGCGGTCAGCCCCATCCACGCCGTGTGTTTCACCGGATCGGTGAGGAATGCGAAGACGGTCTCGGGGGTGGCGTCGATGACCAGTTCCCGGATGAGTTCAGCCATGGGGTGCGTCCTTTCGTCGTTGTTCGCCCTCCGCCGCGTCGCGGAGGCGCTCCAGTCGGTCGTCCCAGAACTCCTCCAGGAAGCTGGCGAGGCGGGACATCTCCGCTCGGTTGGCGCGGTAGAGCCGACGCGTCCCCTGGCGGCGCTCGTCCACCAGCCCGGCCTCCCGCAGCACCTTCAGGTGCTGGGAGATGGCCGGACGGGTGACGTCCGAGAAGTGGACGGCGATCTCGGAGGCCGGCAGTTCGACCGACCAGACCAGGCGCAGGATGTCCTGGCGTCGGGGCTCGGCGATGGCCCGGAGAGCGACGTCCACGGGACATACGTTAGTAGATACTTACGTAAGTGTCAAC
The DNA here is from genome assembly GCA_027314705.1 of Acidimicrobiaceae bacterium. Classification (GTDB taxonomy): domain Bacteria; phylum Actinomycetota; class Acidimicrobiia; order Acidimicrobiales; family RAAP-2; genus Bog-756. The sequence continues at coordinate 11,518 of DAHVAJ010000116.1, read as the reverse complement.
TTACAGTAGTCCCCTCCGGCCCGGGAACGGCCACGCCCCGTCCGGGGTCGACGCCACGGCCACCTCCCCCTTGCCGACCCGGGTCGCGGGCCACCGGCCGGGCCGACCGGTCACCCGCCGGCGGTGCGGAGCATGAACCTGGCACCGGTCGGGTCGGCGACCATCGCGATGCGGCCGTAGGGGGTGGACTCGGCCCCCCGGAGCACCGAGCCGCCCAGCGCCCCGACCCTGGCCACGCCGGCGTCGACGTCGTCGACCTCCCAGTAGATGGCCCAGTACGGCGGCTCGTCGTCGGGAAGCACCCCGCTGTCGTCGCAGATCCCGGCCAGTGCCACCTCGCCGTCGGGCCGGCGGAGCGTGCTGTAGCGGAACTCGTCGGTGTCGCTGACCGTGTCGACGGCGAGGCCGAACACGGTCCGGTAGAAGGCGAGGGCGCCGGCCTGGTCGCGGGTGTGCAGCTCGAACCAGCTCGGGGCACCGTCCTCCTCGACCGCGGCGAACCCGGGCCAGGTCCCGGCCTGCCACACTCCGAAGGTGGCCCCCGTCGGGTCGACGAGCACGCCCTGGACGCCGAGGTCGCCCACCGGCGTGCCCGGGACCGCCACCTGGGCCCCGGCGGCTTCGGCGGCCCGGACGGTGGCGGCCACGTCGTCGGTGGCGAGGTAGGGCTTCCAGGTGTCGGTGGCCCGCACGTCTCCCATGTCCCCCATGCAGCCGGCGGTCCACACCCCCTGGCGGGCGAAGTTGAAGTACCCCCCGAAGGCCGGGTCCGGATCGAGGGGCTCCCAGCCGAAGAGCGCGCCGTAGAACCGGCGGCTGCCCTCGACGTCGGAGGTCCACAGGTCGGCCCAGCAGGGCGTCCCGGGCCGGGTCGGGTCTCGAGTGGGCATGGAGGGCTCCTTCGGTTCGTCGGTGGAGGTTCGGTTGGTCGGTGAGGGGTCGGTGCGTCAGCGGAGGCCCGCACCGAGGACGGACCGGGACCGCCGGATCCGCCGCCTCCGGCCGGCGCGTCCTCCATCTTCCGTCGGTCGGTCGGGCGGCGCCACTCCGGCGCCGGGTCGAACGGGACCCCGCCGCCGCCGATGTCTTGCACCGCAAGGTACGCCGGAGTACCTTGTGAGGCATGGCAGTGCCAGACGGCCGACGAAGCCAGTTGCTCCGGGGCGTCCTCGACCTCTGCCTGCTCGCGGTGATGGGCGAGGGACCGGCCTACGGCTACGAGATGACCAAGCGCCTTCGGGCCCGGGGCCTGTCGATCGTCGGGGAGGGATCCATCTATCCGCTGCTCGGTCGGCTGGAGCGGGACGGCCTGGTCGAGACCCGGCGGGAGGCCAGCAACGGGGGCCCCCCGCGGAAGTACTACCGGCTCTCGCCGTCCGGCAAGCGAGCGTTGGACGCCGGTGTGGACGAGTGGGAGGCGACACGTGACGCCATCGACGGCGTCCTCGATCTGGCGAAAGCAGAGGTAGCACCGTGATCGAATTCGTTGACGAGTGTCGTCGCGAGTGGCGACGGCTCGGAGTGGCAGATCCCATCGCCAACGAGATGGCGGCCGACCTGACAGCCGACCTCGAGGAGGCCGAGGCCGAAGGAGGGTCCGCCGAGGACGTGCTCGGGAGCAGCCTGTTCGATCCACCACGGTTCGCGGCCGACTGGGCCGATGCCCGAGGGGTCACCGGCACCACGAAGCCGGTCGACCCTGCCGCCCCACCCCTCAGGGGACGTCACGGCTGGTACCGACCGGCGGCCGTCGTCGCCGTCTCGACCGTCGGGTTCCTCATGGCCCTGACCGCTGGCGCCGCCGTCGTGGCTCGCCACAGTTCGGCGGTCGCCGCCCCGGTGCGAGCGATCCTGACGGTGCCCGGGTCGACTCGGTTGGTCGGGCCGTTCCCGTTTGGCCTCCCCGGCAGGTACGCCGTCGGGGCGCCGTTCGCCGTCCGGGGCCCGGGTCCCGTCGGCATGCTGGTCGTCGCCCTGGTCTTCGCCGGCGTCGTGGGTCTCGGCGTGGGCGTCCTCTCGTGGTGGCACTGGACCCGCAGGGGCGCCGGGCGACGGCTCTCGTGAGCGTCCGCCGCCGGCCGGCGGGGGCCCCGACCACGGCACCGTGACGAGCGACCAACACCGAGGAGGACCAGTGGCTGCACCTACCGTCGAGCCCGTCGTCCCACCGGTCCGGCCGGGCGACAGTCCGTGGGCCGTCGAGACCCACGGACTGACCAAGCGGTTCAAGGACAACGTCGCCGTCGACGGGGTCGACCTCCGCGTCCCCCGGGGGTGCGCCTTCGGCTACCTGGGACCGAACGGCGCCGGCAAGACGACGCTCATCCGCGTGCTGCTCGGCCTCACCCACGCCGACGCCGGCTCGATGTCCCTCCTGGGCTATCCGGTCCCCGCGCACCGTGACCGCGCCCTCGCCCGGATCGGCGCCATCGTCGACGAGCCCCGGTTCCACGGCCACCTCACCGGTCGCCAGAACCTCCAGATCCTGGCCGCGGCCCGGGAGCCGGCGGCCCGCGCCCGGATCGCTCCGGCACTGGACCGGGTGGGGATTGCCCACCGTGGCGACGACAAGGTGTCCAAGTACTCGATGGGCATGCGCCAGCGCCTGGGGGTGGCCGCCTGCCTGCTGGGCGATCCACAGCTCCTCATCCTGGACGAGCCCATGAACGGCCTCGATCCGGCCGGCATGCTCGACATGCGCGAGATGATCCTGTCCCTGAGGGGGGAAGGGAGGACGGTCGTGTTGTCCTCGCACCTGCTCGACGAGGTCGAACGGACCTGCGACGCGGTGGCCATCGTCGATCGTGGGAAGGTCATCCGGCAGGGTCCGATCGCCGACCTGCTGGCGGACTCCGCGTTCGAGCTGCAGGTCGACTGCTCCCCGTCGGACCGGGCGCAGGCGCTCCTGGCCGGTACCCGATGGCAGACGGGCATCCACGTCGAGCCCGGGGGCCTCCGGATCGACCTGGCTCCCGGCACCGGGCGCGAGACCGTGGCCGAGGTCAACCGTCTCCTCGTCGAGGGGGGCGTGTCCGTCTACCGCCTCCAGGAGGTCCACGCCTCGCTCGAGTCCTGGTTCCTCGAGGTCACCACCCGGCTCGGGGAGCACCAATGACCACTCCCGACGTCACCGAGGTGGCCGACGTGGACCCCGTCTCCCCGGCGCCTGGTTCGACCGCTCCGGATCACCGGGGTTCCTGGGTGCCCAACGGCGCCATGATCGCCACCCGATTCATGGAGCTGCGCACGCGTCGCGGCCTCATGATCACCCTCGTCCTCGTGACCGTCGGCCTCCCCACCGTGTTCATGGCCGTCCGGCTGCTGCTCCATGCCCTCGCGCCCCACACCTACGGGCCCGCCGGCGGCTACACCATCTACAGCGCGCTGGTCTCGGGCGTGTTGTACGTCTTCGGCTTCATCGTGGCCGCGACCCTGGGCGCCACCGCCGGATCCGCCGATCTGGGCGAAGGAATGTTCCGGCACCTGGTGGTCACCGGCCGATCGCGCCTGGCCCTGTACGTGGCCCGGATCCCTGCCGGGCTGGCCATCATCGTGCCCCTGGTGGCGGCGGGCTTCGCCGTCGTCTGCGCCGTGTGCGTGTTCGCCGCCCCGTCCACGCTCAGCTACCAGGGTGTGACGGTGCCCGTCGGCCTGTCGAGCGCCGGACTCCAGAACTGGGCCGCCGACCATGCCGACGAGGTCATCTGCAACTTCGGCGTCAGGGTCGGTCCGTCAACTCCGGACGCTTCGACGCTCACGGCGGTCATCCAGAGCGTCCCCTGCGGCAACGGCCCGGGTGGCGGGCCCGCCGGCGCGCGACTCGGACCCCAGGTCCAGCCCCAGGCCTCCCCGGTCACCCCGGCCCAGATCGGTGAGGCGGCCAAGCTGATCGCCCGCACCGACTACGCCGGCTACGCCCGGCAGTTCCTGGCCCCGTCGACCTCGCTCATGGTCAGGAGCGGTCTGTGGCTCGAACTCGAAGCGGTCATAGGGTTCGTCGTCGGATTGGGGCTCGGATCGCTCATCGGGCAGCGGACCGTCGCGGTGGTGTTGATGATCGTGCTCGAGGTCGTCCTGACGCCGATCCTCTCTCGAGCACGGATCCCCCATCTGGCGAACCTGCAACGCGCCGTGGTCGGCCTGGCCACGGCGCACCTGACCCCGGGGGGGCTCCCCGTGCTCGGCGGCGGCGGGGGCGGGCCGGGCGGCGGCGGGGGCAACGCCGGCCTGCTGCCGGAGTCCACCACCGTGGCCGTCAGCGTGATCGTGGCCTGGCTGGTGGGCTGGACGGTCCTCGGCGCGTGGCGGATGATGACCCGGGACGCCTGACCGGGCGCCTCCCCGCCGTCGTGGGGGAGCGCGGCGTCAGCGCTGCCACCGGTGGGCGCAGGGCGGCCCCGAGCGGGCGGGCGCCCGGTTGTCCCATCCGCCGGGTGGGCGGGGCACCGCTCGTCGCCGCGTCGTTCGCCGGGCTCGCGCCCGTGGACCGGGTGCCCGCTCGGGACCCGGCCGGCGATCCGCCGGGTGCCGTGCCTCCACCGGTCCCGGCCGCGTCCGGACGCCGGGGCGTCCCGCTCATCCTCCCGACGTCGGGGCGGCGGGCGCCGTGGTCGGGGTGGTCGTGGACCCGTTGCTTCCCGGCGCGTGCGTGGACGGGGGAGGCGCCGTCGTCGACGTGGTCGACGTGGTCGTGGACCCGTTGCCCGTGGCGGCGGGTGGTCCGCTGGCGGTCGGGGACTTGATGGCCGGCGGGGCGGCGCCCGTCGTGGTGGTGGTCGGGGAGTTCGGCCCGTCCGGTGAGATGCAGCCGGCGGGTGGCAGGCCAGTACCGGACTGGCCCGGCATGAGGATCGTCCCGGCGCAGCCGAAGTTCGAGAAGGTGGCCAGCAGCGTCACCGTTCCGCCGTCGGCGAAGGTGTCGGTCGACCGGACCTGGCGGATGAACCCGGCCGCGTCGATCGACACCACGGCGGCATTGGACACGTAGCCCTGCCCCTTGAGCACGCCGAGCGCGGCAGTGATGGTCTGGGCCTCCGCGGCCGAGGTCCCGGCGGCGCCGGCCAGCTGGCTCAGGTCGTTCGCCACCCGGTAGTTGGTGACCGGCACCCCGTCGACACTTCCCGTCCCGGTCTCGGTCGCGGCGCTGATGGCCGGCTGGACGAGATCCAGGTAGCCGGTCGGGCTGGCCATGCCCATCATGGCCACCGCACCCTGCCGGTTCCCCAGGGTGCCCTCCGTGATGCCGGCGAACTGGGGGAGACCGGTGCCCGAGCCGGTCGCGTCGGTCGCCACGGGAGCCAGGCCGGTGTCGCCCGTCCCCTCCTCGTAGACGTCGCTGCCGTCGACCCGCACCGTCACGTCCAGCCCGCCGCCGATCCGTGCCGACGCCACCATGCCCAGCGGAGTGGTGTCGATGATCCCGCTGCCGTCGACCGGCGGGTCCACCGGAGGGGGCGGTCCGTGGCAGACCTCCCGGGTCTGCCACTTGAGACCGGGGGGCAGCGATCCGGTCGCCGGAGTGAAGGCTCCCGAGACGGCGCCACCGGACGGCCCCACCGACGGGCCGTTCGAGCTGCCGGCGGGGGGGGTCGATCCACCCACGGGTACACCACCCGTGCTTCCGCCGGTCGACACCGCCGGCGAGCTTCGGGGGACGGTGGCGGTTCCGGTCGGAACGGGCACCCGGATCTGGTCGCAGACCGTCGTCGGCGTGGTGGTCGGCGAGTTCGTCGAGGCGGGGGTGGAGGAGATGGCGTAGGTGAAGTCGAAGCTGCCGCTGTCGGTGGTGGCACTGAGGGCCGAGAGGACCTCGTGCTCGGCCGGACCGCTCCCGGGTCGGGGATGGCGTCCGAGGTCGTGGCCGGCCGAGGGCGCGGGGGAGGATCCGCCGGCCACCAGGGCCACCGGGACCGCCACCACGATCAGGACGGCCGCGGCGGCGCCGACGATGCCGGCCCGCCGCCAAGGGGCCGGACGCCGCGTGCCCCCGCCCGCCTCGTCGTCGAGCCAGAGTCCGTCCTCCGCCATCCCGGCCTCCTCTCGTGCTGGCGAACGAGCGCCCCGTCGCAACCCTAGTGGGGCGACCCCCGTGAGGGAAGGAGAGTTATCCACAGAAGTAAAGTTGGTAAAGGAGCCGGTGAGCTGGAACGTCCCCTGGGGGGTCCGCCGGAGCAGCCCCGCCTGACCACCGGAGGCGACCAACTGGTCGGCGGCCGTCTGGGCCTTGGCCTCGGTCTCTCCGAAGTCGTCGACGAGCCACCGGGCGAGGTCGCGGGGGAGGCGCCCACCGTCCGGTCCGGCCGCGTCGGCCACCGCCCGGAACAGGGGCACGGCCAAGAAGGCCTCCCGACGGGCCAGGGCCGCGCCGGGTTCGACGCCGGCCAGGATCTGCCGGCCCCGCTCGGTCAGCGCCACCCGGGAGCCCCGGCCGCCGACGACCCCGAACCGCCGGGCGCTGGCCACCCGGCTCAGGTAGGCGCCGTTGTTGGTGCCGCTGTACCCGAGGGCGGGGGCCAGGAGGTCCGGCGCGATGGTGCCGCCCGCCGAGTCGGTGACCCTGGCCACCTCGATGGCGGCGCTCAGGTCGTAGCGGACGGACCGGAACCTGGAGCGGGCCACGCACGCAGTCTCTCAGCTCGACGCCGGCGGGTGCGCCGGCTCCGGTGGCGGGGGTGCGGGCCCCGGCGGGGCGACGCCAACCCGTAGGCTGGACGTTCGCGTACCCGCGGGTGGACGCGGGACCCGCCCCCGGGGGCGGGAGCCGGAAGAGGGCCCACGGGTCCGGACGACCTCAGGAGGTGACGGTGACCCGATCGGACCGGCACCTGTCCGCCCCGCCGCCCGACGCCCGGGCCACGACCACGTTCGCCGCCGTCGAGGCGTCGGTGGCGGCCGTGGTGGCCGCCACCCCGTCCACCATCCGACTGGCGGTCGCCTGCCTGGCGGGTGGTGGCCACCTCCTGGTGGAGGACCATCCCGGGCTCGGCAAGACCACCCTGGCCAAGGCCCTGGCCGGATCGCTGGGACTCGGGTTCCACCGCCTCCAGTGCACGGCCGACCTCCTGCCCGCCGACGTGGTCGGCGCCACGGTGCTCGGCCCCGACGGGACCGAACCGACGTTCCGTCCCGGACCGGTCTTCACCAACGTGCTCATGGCCGACGAGCTCAACCGAGCCTCGCCGAGGGCCCAATCCGCCCTCCTCGAGGCCATGGAGGAGCGCCAGGTGAGTGTGGACGGGACCACCCGGGCCCTCCCGGTGCCCTTCTTCGTGCTCGCCACCCAGAACCCCTTCGACGCCACCGGCACCTCGCCGCTCCCCCACGGCCAGCGGGACCGGTTCCTCGTCCGGCTGATGCTCGGCTATCCGAGCCGTCCGCAGATGGACGCCATGCTGGCGGGTACGGATCCGGCCGACACGGTGCGGAACCTGCGCCCCTCCGTGACACCCGAGGAGTTCCGGCTCCTGCTGGACGCGGTCGCAGGCGTCCACGTGGCCCCGCCGGTGCGCACCTACGTGCTGGACCTGGTCGACGCCACGAGGGTCCACCCCCAGATCGCCGTGGGCGCCTCACCGAGGGCGGCGCTGGCGCTCCTGCGCGTGTCCTCGGCGTTGGCGGTGGCGTCCGGTCGCAGGTTCGTGGCACCCGATGACGTCCAGGAGGCCGCCGTCCCGTCGCTGGCCCACCGGCTGCTCCTCCACCCCGGCGTGGAGGTCACCGGCGCGGAGGGTGAGGCGCTGATCGCCGAGATCACCGCCTCCCTGCCCGTCCCGCTGCGGGACGGTTGACCGGTCCGTGAGGCCGCCGGCGGTCCGGCCCACGACCCGGGGGGTGGCGGCACTGGCGGCCTTCGTGCTGGTGGCGGGGGCCGCCGTCGTCACCGGAACACCCGAGCTGGTCCCCCTGGCCGTGGTCATCGGCGTCCCGCTGGTGGTGGGTCCCTGGGTCACCCACCGTCGTGCCCGACGCTCGGTGGCGTCGGCGGTGTTCCACGCGCACCGCGAACCGGGAGCGGTGGAGGCCGGAGCGGAGATGCAGGTCAGGCTGTCCCTGACCCACCGACCGACCCACGGTCCGGACCTCCCGCCCCTCGGCCTCGCCCCCGTCGGGGGGCAGTGGCGCGCCCGTGGTGCCGGCACCGAGGGTGCCTCCCGGCACCACCGGCTGGCCCCGTCGGTGCCGTCCCTGCTGGTGCTGCCGCACCCGGTCCCGGGCACGACGGCGACCTGCGGGCTGGCGGTGCCCACCGGCCGCCGAGGGGTGTTCGAGCTCCCGCCGCAGCCGTCGTGGGTCCATGACCCGATCGGCCTCTTCGGCGCACCCGGTCCCGTCACGCCGCTCGTGATCGCCGTCGTCCATCCCGTGCCCACCCCTCTCGACCGACCGATGATCGGGCCTCCCGCCCCGGTGGTCGGAGGGGCCTCCGCCGTGCACGCCGGCGCAGGCGACGGGCAGGGCGAGCTGGAGGGCATCCGGCCCTACGTGGCCGGGGACCGCCTGAGCCTCCTCCACTGGCCGGCGAAGGCCCGCTACGGGACGTGGTTCGTGCGCCAGTTCGGTGTCGACGGCGCGGCCGCGCTGTCCCTCGTGGTCGACGATCGGGCCGGGGTGCACCGCCGGGTCGATTTCGACCGACTGGTGGGAGCCGCCCTGTGGGCCGTGATCGAGACGACGCACGGCGCGCGAGCCGTGCGCCTGTCGACGCTCTCCGGCCGGACCTACTCCTTCGAGCCGACCGAACGCGGGCGCGCCGATGCCCGGCTGGTGCTGGCCACGATGCAGCCCGTGGCGGCGCGGGCCCCGGCCCGGTTCGCCGCCCCCGCCGCCGACGCGGTGGTGCTCACCACGGCGACCGGAGCCGCGCGGTTGACGCCCGGCTCACCGGGCCCCGGTCCCCCCGGCGGGTCCGACGGTCGGGGCGGTGCCGGCGTCCGGACGGCCCGGGTGGTCGTGGTATGAGCCGGCGCTGGACCGAGGAGTCCGGCATGTTGGGCGCGTCGCTGGTGGCCGCCTACTCGGTGGCCCGGTTGGCCGTCGGCGTGACCGCCGCGACGATGGCGACCGCGGCCGTCGGGTCCCTCCTCGTGGCCGTCCTGCACCGTCGCCGGGCACTGGCCGTCGCCGTCGGCGTGGCCGGGGTGGCGGTGGGCGCCCTGTGGAGCGGGCTCGGGGCCTCGGGGGGCTCCGGGGTGCCCACCCCGGCCGCGCTCGGGGCCCTGCGAGCTTCGCTGCGGGCCGCCCGGGGGCTCCTGGTCTCCTTCGACCTCCCGCTGGTCCACACGGCGGGCGTCGTCGTCCTGTGTGCGCTGGCCGGCGGTCTGGCCGCGGTGGCCGGGCGGGCCCTGGGGATCCGCCACCCGGCCCTGGCCCTGGCCCCCGCCCTGGTCATCCTGGTGTGGTCGGCGACCCTGCTTCCGACCACCGGAGCCGCCGTCGCCGGCCTGGCGCTCGGAGGGTGCGGCTTCCTCGTGCTCCTCGGCGACGGGGCGGCGGCTCCCGGGAGCTCGGCCGCCCTGGTCGCGGGCTCCCTGGGCCTGGCCGCCCTGACGGTGGGCTGGGCCGCCCCCGCCTCGTCGAACGTGGCCGCCCCCGGTGGGCCGAGGGTGCCGGCCGTCGCCCCCTCCGCCCTGTCGCTCGCCACCGATCTCACCGGCGTGGAGAGCCGGGACGCCCACGTCGTCCTCTTCCGAGCGCAGTCCCCGGTCCCCACCTACTGGCAGGTCGCCACGCTGTCCTCCTTCGTCGGCGACCGCTGGGTCCCCGGCCCGGCGACCGCGGCGGTGCTCCACGGATCGGCCCCCATCCGAGGATCCGCGCCGGCGTCGGGCCCGCACCTGTTCGACGCCGGCGTGACCCTGTCCGGCTTCAGCGGTCGGCTGCTCCCGGCGCCACCGTCCACGGTCGCCGCCTCCGGGGCCACGTCGCCGGTGGTCACGAGCTCGGGCGTGGTGGCCGCGCTTCCGGTCCAGGCGGGGAGCAGGTACACGGTGACCGCAGTGGTCCCCTCGCCGGTGGCCGACACCACGGCCGGACCGCCGGCACCCGGCGTGGACACCGCGCTCGGCCCGATCCCGGCGACCATCCGCTCGCTCGCCCGCACCGTCACCGCAGGGCAGACGTCCCCGCTCGACAAGGCCGAGGCGTTGACCGACTTCTTCCGGTCGGGACGGTTCCACTACAGCATCGACGCCCGACAGCCCGTCGGCGTCGACCCGCTGGTGGCGTTCCTCACCCAGACCCGCACCGGCTCCTGCGAGGAGTTCGCCGGGTCCTTCGCCGTGCTGGCGCGGGCGTCGGGCCTCCCGACCCGCGTGGCCGTCGGGTTCACCCCGGGCCGACCGAGCAACGGGGTGACCGTGGTCCGTGGCAGCGACGCCCATGCGTGGCCCGAGGTCCTGATCGACGGGACCTGGGTGTCCTTCGAGCCGACGCCGCAGCTTCCGTCCGGTGAGCTCTCCCCACCGGGCGTCCTCGGCCCGACCGGGCTCGGACAGCCCAACCCGACCGGTCGCGGCGGGTCGCCGCCTCCGTCGGTGCCGGTCGCGACCACCCCGGTGCCGACCACCCCGCCGCCGGCCCGTCCGAACGCCGTGGTCACCCGAACGGCCCCGGGCGCCGGTCCGCCGGCCGTGGTGCTGGCCGTCCTGGCCGTCGTGGCCGCCGCGGGGCTAGCCGCCTGGCGGCGCCGGCGGCGGGACCCGGTCGACCGTGTCGTCCTGGCCTGGAGATCGATCGACCGGGCGCTGGCGCGCCGGGGCACCGCCCGCCCCCGGTGGCGCACGCCGGTGGGGCACGTCGGCGCACTGGCCGGCCGGCACGGGGACGAACGGGCACGGGCCGCCCTCGAGGACATGGCCGTGGTCGCGACCACCCTCCAGGACGTCACCTACGGGTCCCTCCACCTCTCCGCCGACGACGCCGGCCGGGCCGTGCAGGCCGGTCGCCGTGCCCGGCGGGCCGTTCTCGCCGGCGCGCTGCGGGGGTCGGGGGCGACCGGTCCCGAAACCCCCGCACCGTCACGCGGGTCCGGGGCGCCGGCCGAGGCCCGGCTCCCGGGGCACCGACCGTACGCCAGGGACGGGAGCCCGCCGGCCGATCGGTGAGCCCGGCGGCCCGAGGGCACCGCTGCCGGTCCGGAATCCCGAGGGCACCGCTGCCGGTGTGGAATCCCTAGGGCACCGCTGCCGGTGTGGTGGAGGGAACCGTGACCATCGGGCCGGGTGGGGGCGACGTCGTGCCCGGCGGGCCGGTCGTCGGCGGCGAGGTGGTGGCGGGTCCGGCGCCGGTCGTCGGCGGGGCGGTGGTGGCGGGTCCGGTGCCGGTCGTCGGCGGGGCCGGAGGGGCCGGGTCGTCAGGAGACGTGCAACCGGCCGGCGGCGCCGACGGGCCCGACTGACCGGGCATCAGGACGGTCCCCGCGCAGCCGAAATTCGAGAACTGGGCCTCGCTGGTCATGGTCGTCCCGTCGCTGAAGTGGTCGGTGGTCTGGGTGCGCCGGATGAAGCCGGCGGCATCGACC
>DAHVAJ010000105.1 GCA_027314705.1 Acidimicrobiaceae bacterium | reverse complement strand
GCCTGGCGGAGGGCGGCGGCCGCCCGCAGCCTGGGGACGCCCAGCCGCACGTAGGCGGTCGAGAGGAGGGCGAGGACGGCGATGACGGCGATCGGGGCGACCGAGACGTGGCGGGCGTTGGTGGGGTCGGAGAAGCCCGTGGTGAGGAAGAGCACGGTGAAGAGCACCACCCCGAACACGGCGAGCGGGCCTCCGGCGACCAGCCGGAACGGGCGCGGACGGGTCTCGCGCCGGCGCAGGACCACCAGACAGAGGGAGGCCAGGGCATAGACGCCCGCCTCGATGGCGGCGCCCACGGCCACGAGGAGCAGCCACTGACCGGTGGCGAAGACCACGGCGGCCACCACGGCCGAGACGCCGGCCAGGGCGGTGACCGCCACCCAGGGGACGGCCCGCAGGTTCAGCCAGGCGAACGGGCGGGGCAGGTTCCCCTCACGGGCGGCGGCGTAGATGAAGCGGGAGGCGACCAGGAAGCCGCCGTTGAAGGTGTTGAGCGCGGTGAGCACGGTGAGGGCCAGCATCCACACCTCACCCACCGTGCCGAGGGCGTCACGACCGAGCAGCAGCTGGGGGTAGGGACTCCCGTGGAGCACGGAGGGAGGGACCAGATGGCTGACGGCCAGGGCGAACAGCGTGGACACCAGCCAGACGAGCACCGGGGCGAGGAACAGGGCCCGGGTGATGACCCGCGGCGCCCGGGCCTCCTCGGCCGTCGTCGTGACCCACTCGAAGGCAGCGTAGAGAAAGAGGGCGAAGGCGACGGCCTGGACGCCCGAGAACGTCCCCCGTCCGAATAGGGAGAACGGGTGGGAGAAGGCGCCGCCGACGTGGAGCACGGCGATGACCGAGAGCACGGCCGTGCCGGCCAGGACGGTGTAGGTGACGATGGTCTGCACCCAGCCGGCCAGCCTGATGCCCAGGAGGTTGGCGGCCAGGGCCAGGCCCAGCAGGACGGCGATCCACAGATAGGCGAGGACGGCCGACTCGTGCAGGACGTGGCGGACGGCTTCGCTGATGAGGAAGGCGTCGGCGGCGATGACCAGCACGACCGTGGTCATGTAGGTGAACGTGACCGTGAGGGCGGTCCGGTGGCCCACGGCTCGGCCCAGGTAGAGGCGGATGCCTGCGGCCGTGGGGTAGAGGCCGTTGAGCTCGGAGAAGATCCCGGCCACCAGCATCACCATCAGCCCGCCCAGCAGGATGGCGAATGCCGCGGTGGTGCCCGGCGCATAGGCGAGGACCGAGACGACCCCGAGGTAGTCGATGGCGGCGAACGCGAGCCCGGCCGAGGTCGCCGTGGCCGTGGCCGTACCGATGGACCGGCGCAGCGTGACGACGGCGGGGCGCGCCGGAGCGGCGCCGGTCATCAGCCGTCGGGCCAGATCACGTAGCTGATGGCGTCGAGGCGCATCACGTCCTCCTGGGAGCCCTGCACGGTGATCTCGCCCCGGAGGTACTTCTGCACCGGGTTCAGGTCGCCCCAGAACATGTCACAGAAGGTCTCCGAGTCGGACGTCACGACGATGTCCGGCGCACCCACGTGGCCCTGAGGCGTGGCCAGGATCTCCCCTCGTTCCACCTCCATCGAGAAGGCGGCCCCGGTGTCGACGCAGAGGAAGTGGAGCGTGCGGGACCAGTCGCGCTGCATCTTGCGCAGGCGGGCGTTGCCGTTGCAGTTCTCCGTGTAGTCGGCCAGTGCCTCGGCCAGCTCGTCCCAGTCGGCCACGGCCCCCCTCCTCAGCTCGCCGCCGGCCGCACCGGCCGGCGGCGGGGCCGGGTCGGCGCGGTGACCTCGGGGCCGGCCCCCGACTCCAGATCGTCGAGGGCCGCATCGAGGGCGCCGAGCAGGTAGTCGACCTCGTCCTCTCCCACCACGAGGGCCGGCATCAGGCGCATGACCGCGGGCTGGTTGCCGCTGTAGATGGCCAGGACTCCGTGCCTGGCCAGGTGGAAGGACATCCGCGGCCCCATCGAGTCCTCCCGGTACTCCACGCCGGCCATGAGTCCGAGGCCGCGCACGTCGGCGATGACGTCCGGGTGGCCGGCGGCCACCCGGACCAGTCCGGCGAAGAGGCGCTGGCCCATGGCGGCGGCGTGGTCCACCAGGCCGGTCTCCTCGATGACGGCGAGCACCTCGAGGGCGACGGCACAGGCCAGGTCCGACCCTCCGAAGGTGGAGAGGTGGATGAACGGGTTGGGGATGAGGAACTCCCGCAGCGCTTCGGTGAAGAGCGTGGCCGAGATGGGTACGAGGGATCCTCCCAACGACTTGGCCGTGGTCATGATGTCGGGCACCACGCCGAAGTGGTCGGCCGCCCACCAGCGCCCGGTCCGTCCCAGCCCGGTCTGGATCTCGTCGAGGACGAGGAGGGCGCCGGCCCGGTCGCAGATCTCCCGGACGGCCGGCAGGTAGCGGTCCGGGGGCACGACGATGCCTCCTTCGCCCTGGACCGGCTCGAGCAGCACGGCCGCCGTCTCCTGGTCGACGGCGGCGGCCATGGCCGCGGTGTCACCGAAGGGCACTCGGTCGAAGCCGGGGACGAGCGGTTCGAACGGTTGCCGGAAGGCGCTGCGGCCGGCAGCCGAGAGGGCGAACCCGGTGTGGCCGTGGTAGCCGCCGACCGCCGAGACGATGCGGTGGCGTCCGGTGGCACCCCGGGCCAGTTTGAGGGCGAAGTCGACCGCCTCACCCCCGCCGGTGCCGAACATGGTGCAGGAGAGGTCGCCCGGCGCCAGCTCGGCCAGCCGGGCGGCGAGGGCGGCCTTCTCCTGCGAACAGAGGAGGAAGTTCCCGTGGTCGAGCCGGTCCACGGCGGCGTGGGCGGCGGCCACGATCCGGGGGTTGCGCCGGCCGACGTTGAACGATCCCGCCGAGGTGAAGCAGTCGAGGAAGCGCCGGCCGTCGAGGTCCCAGACCCACGGCCCGGACCGGCCCGCCTCGACGATGTCCAGCCCGGCGGCCCGCAGGACCCGGACCCGCTGGGGGTTGAGGTAGGTGGCGTAGCCGGCGAGCGCCGCCTCCTTGGCCGCCGGATCGGGCGTGAACCCGGGCCCGGCCCCACCCCAGTCGTCTCGGTCCATTCCCTGAAGGTACCCCGCTCCGGCCTGCCTGCCCACCGGACGGTCGCCGACGTGGGTGCCGTAGGATCGGGACCGTGCTGGACCGCTTCCATCCGCCCGTCGAGGAGTACCTCGAGGCGATCTTCTCCCTCGACGAGGAGGGGATCCCGGTGATCCAGGCCCGGTTGGCCGAGCGGTTGGACAAGGCCGCCCCCTCCGTCTCCGAGATGCTCGACCGGCTCGAGGCCGACGGCCTCATCTCGCGCGACTCGCGCCGGATCTCCATGACGGGCGAGGGCCGGTCCCTGGCCGAGGGTGTCGTGCGCAAGCACCGCTTGGCCGAGCGCCTGCTCGTCGACATCATCGGGCTCGAGTGGGACAAGGCCCACGTCGAGGCCGGACGGTGGGAGCACGTCATCTCCGACGAGGTCGAGGAGCGCCTGGTCCTCCTGCTCGAGAACCCGACGACATGCCCGCACGGCAATCCGATTCCCGGTGCGCCGGGCCGGCGCGCCGCGGCGCGCCGCCTCGACGAGGCCGCAGCGGGTGAGGAGGTCCGCCTCGAGCGCATCACCGAGAGCGTCGAGCATGAGGCCGACGCCCTCTCCTATTTGGGGACCCACGGCCTCATTCCCGGGGTCACCACCGTCGTCGAGGCACGGGCTCCCGACGGCACGCTCACGCTCCGGGTCGGTGGGGGCACCGTCGCTCTGGGCCCGGCCATGACCCGCCGGATCTTCGTGGGCCCGGCCTGATCCGGCGCCGGTGCCGGTGCCGGCAGCCAGGTGGCGCCTCCCGGATCGCCAGCACTCGGTAGAGTGGAGTGCCAGGAGAGGAGTGCCGAGGGCGCCCGGCGGGCGGGATCGAGCAGTGCGTGCGACCCGCTCAGGGCCCGGCCCGACGCCAGTGAGCCGCAGATGACGACCGCCGACACCCGCAGGAGTGAGCCCGCCCCCCAGACCGCCTCGGACCTCGACGGCCGCAAGGCGGCCATCCTCAACGCCGTGGTGACCGAGTACATCGGCTCCGGGCAGCCGGTGGGCTCGCAGTACGTGGTGGAGGCGGCCGGGATCAGCGTGTCTTCGGCCACGGTGCGCGCCGACATGGCCGCGCTCGAGCGCGACGGGTACCTGGCCCAGCCCCACACCAGCGCCGGACGCATCCCCACCGACAAGGGCTACCGCTTCTTCGTCGACCACCTGGGTGGTCCGGGTCCGCTCGGGCCCGGTGAGCGCCAGCAGGTGCGGAAGTTCTTCGACCACGCCCACGGCGAGATCGAGCAGATGCTGGAGCGCACCTCGGGCCTGCTGGCCAACCTGACCGACTGCACCGCCATGGTGGTCGGCCCCTCGCACGAATCGGCCACGGTGCGCTCGGTCCAGCTGGTCGGCCTGGGTCCGCACCTCGTCCTCGTCGTGGTGGTCCTGGCCGACGGTGCCGTCCAGAAGCAGACCATCGATCTCCACGACGCGGTCGACGATGCCGTGATGGCCGAGGCCGGCCGGCGCCTCGCCGCGCACGCCCTTGGTGTGCCCCTGGCCCAGGTGGGCGCCGAGGTCGGCCCGAGTGGCGACCCGGTGGTCGACCGGGTGGTGGGAGCGGGCGTGGCCGCCCTGCGCTCGCTCGGCACCGTCGAGGGCGGTGAGCAGCTCTTCGTCGGGGGGTCGTCACGCATGGCCGCGGCGTTCGATGCCGTCGACACCGTCCGCTCGGTGCTCTCGATCCTCGAGCAGCAGCTCGTGGTGGTCTCCTTGCTCCGGGACATCCTGGACACGGGCCTGAACGTGGCCATCGGCACCGAGCACGGCGTCGAGCCGCTCGCCTCGTGCGCCATCGTGGTCATGCCCGTGTCGGTGGGCGGCCACGAGGCCGGAACCATTGGCCTGCTCGGTCCGACCCGGATGAACTACCCCCTGGCCCTGGCCGCCGCCCGCGTCGTGGGCGACCGGCTCGGCCAGCGTCTCGCCGGGACGGACCGGTGACCGAGTCGGACCTCTACGAGCTCCTCGGCGTCGGGCGCGATGCCAACGACGAGGAGCTCAAGCGTGCCTACCGGCGCAAGGCCCGAGAGTTCCACCCGGACACCAATGACGATCCGGCCGCCGCCGAGCGCTTCAAAGAGATCAGCCTGGCCTACGAGGTCCTCCGGGATCCCGAGCGCCGGGCACGGTACGACCGCTACGGCCATGAGGGTGTCTTCGGTGCCGCCTCGGGCGTGGGCGGGGACCCCTTCGGCGGGGGCCTCGGTGACCTGTTCGACGCCTTCTTCGGGGGCATGGGCGGGGCCGGCGCGGGTCGGGCACGACGCACGGGGCCCGTGCCCGGGCCGGACGCCGAGCTTGCCGTGCGGCTCACCTTCCGTGAGGCCGTCTTCGGCGTGCAGCGGCAGGTCGAGGTGACCACGCCGGTCCACTGCGACACCTGCGAGGGGACCGGTGCCCGGCCGGGCACGTCGGCCGCCCGCTGCTCCGACTGCCAAGGTGCGGGCGAGCTGCGCAGGGTGCGCCAGTCGATCCTCGGCCAGGTCATCACCGCGGTGCCCTGCCCCCGGTGCCAGGGCACCGGCCAGTCCATCGAGTCGCCGTGCACCGACTGCCGTGGCGAAGGGCGGCGCCCCGAGACCCGGACGCTGACCGTCGACATCCCGGCCGGGGTCGATGACGGCTCCACCCTCCGTCTGGCCGGTCACGGACCGGCGGGATTCCGGGGCGGTCCCAACGGCGCGCTCTTCGTGCACCTGGCCGTGGCACCGGACGACGTGTTCACGCGCGACGCAACCGACCTGCATGCGACGGTCCACGTCCCGGTGACGCTCGCCGCACTGGGCGGGTCGGTCCCCTTCGCCACCCTCGACGACTCCCGGGACCTGTCCATCCCGCCCGGCACGCAGAGCGGCTTCGTGGTGCCGCTCCGTGGCCTGGGTGTGCCTCGCCTGCGGGGCCGGGGCCGCGGCGACCTCTTCATCCACGTCCAGGTCGACACGCCGACCGGTCTCGACGACCGCCAGCGTGAGCTCCTCGCCGAGCTGGCCGCCGCCCGCGGCGAGGAGCTGGGCGAGCCTCCGGCCCCCGAGGGCCTCTTCTCGCGCCTCCGGTCCGCCCTCAGCTGATGGCGCCCGCCGAGGCGGGTCCGTCGGCGCCCGAGGGCCCGGACCCGGTGCTCGTGGGCGCGTCGGCCATGGTCTTCGTGACCGACCCGGCCGCCCCGGTGCTCGACGGCGCCGACCTGCACCACCTCCTCGACGTCCTCCGCCTCCGCCCGGGCGAGGTCGTGGTCGCCGGTGACGGGGCCGGCCGGTGGGTTCCGTGCCGGGTGGCCCCGGCGGCCGGCCGTGGGGCGCGGGCCGTCGACCCGTCGGCCCTGCTCGTGCCCGACGCGCCGGCGGTCACCGCGGCCCGGCCGGCCCCGGTGGTGACCGTGGCCTTCGCCCCGACCAAGGGGGAGCGTCCGGAGTGGGTCGTCCAGAAGCTCACCGAGGTCGGGGTGGACCGGATCGTCCCCCTGGTGACGGCGCGCTCGATCGTGCGGTGGGAGGGCGAGCGGGCGGCCCGGTCGGTCGCCCGCCTCCGGCGGGTGGCCCGGGAGGCCGCCGCCCAGTCCCGCCGCCTGTGGCTCCCCGAGGTGGGTGACGTCTGCCGTCTCGGCGACCTGGCCGCGAGTGTGGGGGCCCCGGTGTCGCTGGCCGAACCGGGAGGCGGGGCGCCGTCGCTCGCCCGGCCGGCGGTGGCGGTGGGCCCCGAGGGCGGCTGGGAGGAGGCCGAGCGGTGCACCTTCGACCGACCGGTGGGCCTCGGACCGACCGTCTTGCGTGCCGAGACGGCCGCCTTGGTGGCCGGTGCCGCCCTCTGTGGTCTCCGGGCCCGGACGGTGGCGCCCTTGCGTAACCACGCTCCGTGAGGAAAACTACACAGAGAGGCAGGGACCCTGGAGGGCCGCTACGGGCGGCCCGCCCCCGTCCGATGCAAGGAACGGCCGTGCGGCAGGCACGGTCGTGGGACCGCCGGCCACGAGGGGGGACGGTGGGGAGTGGAGGACACGGACATGACGGTCATTGACAAGCCGGTGGGCACGGTGGACGAGGACGAGCAGGAGGAGGCGGCCCGCGTGGCGTACGCCCGTGCCGTCGGGTCGAGGCTCCGGGCCATGCGCAAACAGATGCGCCTCTCGCTCCAGGCCGTGGAGGCCATGTCCGACCAGGAGTTCAAGGCGTCGGTCCTCGGTGCCTACGAGCGGGGGGAGCGGGCCATCTCCGTCCCGCGCCTCCAGCGCCTGGCCAAGCTCTACGACGTGCCCGTGGACCAGCTCCTGCCCCACGACGACGGCGCCGCCGGGCGGTGGGGGGCGGCCGGTCACGTCGACGACGCCACCCTGGCCGTCCGGCGGGTGCCGCAGCCCGGAGGGACCACCGAGCGGGTGGCCATCGACCTCACCAAACTGCACACGGTGAGCGGCCCCGAGCGCGACCTGCTCCGACGCTTCCTCAGCATGATCCAGGTCCACCGCCAGGACTTCAACGGCCGGATGATCACCATCCGGGCGGAAGACGTCCGGGCCATCGCCTGCCTGTTCGGGGTCACCCCGGACAGCATGGGTGCCCGCCTGGACGAGCTCGGCCTCCTCGTCGACGTCTGATGGCCGGCCGTCCGGCCGTGGGGGGGGACGGGGGCGAGGGGCGATGAGCGAGCCCATCAGCTGGCTGAGCACCAAGGAGGCGGCCGAGCGCCTCGGGGTCACCCTCCGCAGCCTCTACCGGTTCATCGACGAGGGCCATCTGGCCGCCTACAAGTTCGGCCGGGTGATCCGCCTCCAGGAGCGGGACGTCGACACCTTCATCGAGGCCAGCCGCATCGTGCCCGGGAGCCTCGAGCACCTCTACCCGGAGGTCAAGGGATCGGTGCGCTCGCCACGGACGGTGGCCGACGGAGCGGCCGTGGCCGCCGAGGGATGAGCCCGGTGGACGGCTGCCTCTTCTGCGGCATCGTGGCCGGCGACGTGCCCGCCGACATCGTCCGGAGCGACGAGCGCACGGTGGCGTTCCGCGACGTCAGTCCCCAGGCGCCGGTGCACGTGCTGATCGTGCCCCGCCGCCACATCGAGCACGCCGGCGCGGTCGGCCCGGAGGACGCCGGCGAGGTGACCGCCCTCCTGGTGGCCGCCCGAGCGGTGGCCGATGCCGAGGGGATCGGCGGGAAGGACCGCGGCTACCGGCTGGTCTGCAACGTGGGGCCGGACGCCCTCAACTCCGTGCCCCACCTCCACATGCACCTGCTGGGCGGCCGGACGTTCGACTGGCCGCCGGGCTGACCCGGCGCCTCATGCGTGCCGGCCGCCGGCCGGCCCGCTGGTAGGGTCGGGGCGGAGCACACGTGGCAGGCACCTCGGTCAAGATCCTCGTCCCCGGCAACCACCTCATGGCCGGGCTCCTCGGCCATCGAGACGAATTGCTGCGTCTCGTCGAAGCCGCCTTCGAGGACGTCCGCATCGCCGTGCGGGGCAACGAGATCTCCCTCGAGGGCGGGCGGGCCGAGGCGGTGGCCGGGCTCTTCGAGGAGCTCATCGTCCTCCTCGAGTCGGGCCAGCGGCTCGACGCCACCCAGGTCCACCGCACGATCGACATGCTCCACGACGACGTCCGGCCATCCGAGGTGCTCACCTCGGAGCTCCTGCGCTCGGCCCGGGGGCGTACCGTCCGGCCCAAGACGAGCGGTCAGAAGCACTACACCGACGCCATCCGCGACAACATCGTCACGTTCGGGATCGGCCCGGCCGGCACGGGAAAGTCGTACCTGGCCGTGGCCCTGGCCGTCCAGGCGCTCCAGGCCCGGCAGGTGTCGCGGATCATCCTCACCCGGCCGGCGGTGGAGGCCGGCGAACGGCTCGGCTTCCTCCCCGGGGACCTCATGGCCAAGGTCGACCCCTACCTGCGGCCCCTCTACGACGCCCTCCACGACCTGCTCGAAACCGACGGCGCCCAGCGGCTGATCGACCGCGGGACGGTCGAGGTCGCGCCGCTCGCCTTCATGCGGGGCCGCACGCTCAACAACTCGTTCATCATCCTTGACGAGGCCCAGAACACGAGCCCCGAGCAGATGAAGATGTTCCTCACCCGGATCGGCTTCGGTTCGAAGGCGGTGGTCACCGGCGACGTGACCCAGGTCGACGTGCCCGGCGGTCGCTCCGGGCTCGTGGGACTCGAAGGGGTGCTCTCCGGCGTGCCCGACCTGGCGTTCGTCCACCTCGGGACCCGAGACGTCGTCCGCCACCGCATCGTCTCCGACATCGTCGCCGCCTATGACCGGACCGCGCCGGGCGGCGACCGTTGAGCCTCGACATCTACGCGGCCGACGAGCAGTCCGACCACCCCGTCGCCGTCGGGCGGTGGGCCACCCTGGCCCGGGCCGTGCTGGAGGCCGAGGGGGTGCGGGGCGACACCGAGGTCTCGCTCCTCTTCGTGGACCAGGCCACCGTGGCCTCCCTCAACGAGCGGTTCCTCGGCCGCGAGGGCCCGACCGACGTCCTGGCCTTCCCCATCGAGGACGACGCCGACCGCAGCGGCCGTTCCCCGGACGAGGGGGGCACCGGACCCGTCTCCATCGAGGCCGACACCGGGCGTGAGATCCTCCTCGGCGACGTGGTCGTCTGCCCGGCGGTGGCCGCCGTCAACGCCGTGGACCGCGGGGTCACGTTCGACGACGAGATCGCCCTGCTGGTGGTCCACGGGATCCTCCACCTCCTGGGGATGGACCACCAGGAGGACTCCGAGGCGGAGCGCATGGAACGCCGGGAACAGGAGCTCCTCGATCGCTTCTACCGGGTCCCTCCGCTCATCGACCCGGTCCCATGAGCGCCCGCCCGTGACCCCGGCCGTGGCCTTCGGTGCCGAAGACGCCGTCCTCCTCGTCGTGGTCGCCGTCCTCCTCGTCGGCTCGGCCTTCCTGGCCCTGGCCGAGACCAGCCTGGTGCGGATGAGCCGGGCCAAGGCGCTCGGGCTCGCCGAGGAGGGCCGGCGGGGGGCGAAGGTGCTGGTCCAACTCACCGAGGACCCGCCGAGCTTCCTCAACCCGGTCCTCCTGCTCGTGCTCATCAGCCAGCTGGTGGTGGCCACCCTGGTCGGGATCCTCGCCGTGCGGTGGTTCGGTGCCTGGGGCGTCGCCGCCGCCACCCTCTTCGAGATCGTGGTCATCTTCGTGTTCGCCGAGGCCGTCCCCAAGAACTGGGCCGTGCGCCATCCGGAGCGTTCGGCGCTCGCCGCCGCGCCGGTGGTCTCGGCCGTCGTGCGCTTCTGGCCGGTGCGGATGCTCTCGACCGGCCTCATCGGCCTGGCCGACGTCTTCATCGGGGGCCGAGGGGTCGGAGGTGCGGCGGTCACCGAGTCGGAGTTGCTGGCCATGGCCGACGTGGCCGTCGAGGGAGAGGTGATCGAGACGGAGGAGCGGGCCCTCATCCACTCGATCATCGAGTTCGGTGACACGGTCGTCCGTGAGGTGATGGTGCCCCGCACGGACATGGTGACGGTGCTGGCGGACGAGACGGTCGAGCTCGCCCTGGCCCGGGCCCTCGAGGCCGGCTTCAGCCGGATGCCGGCCGTGGAGCACCAGATCGACGACGTGGCCGGCGTGGCCTACACCAAGGACCTCATCCGTGCGGTGCGGGCCGGCCAGGACGGCGACCTGGTGCGCGACCACCTGCGGGCGGCCCACTTCGTCCCCGAGACGAAGCGGGTCTCGGACCTCATGCGCGAGATGCAGGCCGAGAAGTTCCACCTCGCCGTGGTGGTCGACGAGTACGGGGGCACCGCCGGTCTGGTGGCCCTGGAGGACCTCATCGAGGAGCTCGTGGGCGAGATCGTGGACGAGTTCGACGTGGAGGAGCCCCCCGTCGAGCACCTGGCCTCCGGTGAGCTCCGGGTCAGTGCCCGCCTGCCCGTCGACGAGGTCAACGATCTGGTCGACGGGCACCTCCCCACCGGGGCGTGGGACACGGTGGGCGGTCTCGTGTTCGACCTGCTGGGTCACGTGCCCGAGGCCGGTGAGTCGGTGACGTCGGACGGGCTGCGCCTGGTGGTGGACCGGGTCAATGGCCGTCGTATCGAACGGGTACGCATCGTGCCCCTGGCCGCTCCCGCCCCGGGTGGCGCATGACCGTCTTCCGGTCGGGGTTCGTGGCCGTGGTCGGCCGCCCCAACGTCGGCAAGTCGACGCTGGTCAACACCATGGTCGGCACCAAGGTGACCATCACCTCGCCGAGGCCCAACACGACGCGCTCGCAGGTCCGCGGGGTGCTCAACCGGGCCGACGCCCAGGTCGTCTTCGTGGACACCCCGGGCCTCCACCGGCCCCGGAGCGCGCTCGGCGAGCGGATGAACGTGTCGGCCACCTCGTCGCTCGAGGACGTCGATGCGGTGGTGGCCCTGGTCGACGCCACCGCCGCGGTCGGCCCGGGCGACCGGATGGTGCTGGCCGCGGCGGCCACCCGGGTGCGTGGCCGGGCCCGGAGCACCGCCCTCGCCGCCACGTCCGGGGAGGACGGCGCCGGGGACACCCGGCCCGCCCTGCTCGTGGCCGTGAACAAGGTCGACCGGGCCGGGCGGGACGCCGTGCTGGCCCACCTCGCAGCAGTGTCGGAGGAGGTCGCCTCCCTGGACGAGGCCGCCGGTGGCCCGCCCGTGCCCGTGGAGTTCTTCCCGGTGTCGGCCACCACCGGTGCGGGGGTGCCGGCCCTCGTCGAGTTCGTCGTGTCCCGGCTGCCGGAGGGTCCCCGCTACTACCCCGAGGGGATGGTGACCGACGTCGCCGAGGCGTTCTGGGTGGCCGACCTGGTCCGCGAGGAGCTGCTCCATCGGGTCGCCGACGAGCTGCCCCACAGCATTGCCTGTCGGGTGACCGAGTGGGAGTGGCCCCGGATCCGCTGCGAGATCCTGGTCGAGCGCGATTCACAGAAGGGCATCGTGATCGGCCGGGGCGGGTCGGTCCTGAAGGAGGTGGGCACCGCCGTACGCCGTCAGCTCCCCGAGGGTGCCTACCTCGAACTCTTCGTGCGGGTGGAGAAGCGATGGCAGCAGCGGGAGGACGCGCTCGACCGGCTGGGGTTCTGAGGCGGGCCCGCTACCAGTCGGTCTCGGCGGCAATGGCCTGGAGGAACCGCTCCACCTCGTGGCGATCGACCGTGCGTCGCATGGGGGGCACCCGGGCCAGGAGCGCGGCGCGGTAGCGGGCCGTGGCCAGGCGGCTGTCGAGCACGGCCACGACGCCACGGTCCTGGCCGGACCGGATGAGCCGCCCGGCTCCCTGGGCGAGGAGGGTGCCGGCCCGGGGGAGGTCCACGGTGCCGAACGCCCCGGAGCCCGCCCGCTCACGCCGGGCCTCGAGCACGGGATCGTCCGGGCGGGGGAACGGGAGGCGGTCGATGGTCACCAGGCTGAGGGTGCGGCCGGGCACGTCCACCCCCTGCCAGAAGCCGAGCGTGGCGAAGAGACAGGCGGCCTCGTCCCCGGCGAACGCCTGGATCAGGGCGGGCTTGGCGAGATCGGACTGGGTGAGGAGCGGGTAGGGGAGGCGCTCGCCCAGCACGGCCGCCGCGGCCCGCATGGCCCGCCAGCTGGTGAACAGCGCGAGGGTGCGCCCCCCGGCTGCCCGGATGAGGAGTTCGAGCTCGTCGTGGAGGGCCGGCTCCGCCTCCGGGGAACGGCGGTCGGGCAGGGAGCGGGCCACGTACAGCAGGGCGTGGTCGCCGTAGGGGAACGGGCTGCCGACGTCGAGGGTGTCGGTGGTGTCCTCGGGAAGGCCGAGGCGTGCGGCCAGGCCGAGGGGCACGGTGGCCGACGTGAGGACGCCGGTGACCTCGGCCCAGAGCCGCGCCCCGAGGATGGGAGCGACGTCGATGGGCGAGATCGACAGGCGGGCCGACCGGGGATCGTCGTCGACCCAGGCCACCTCGTCCTCGTCCAGGGTGCCCAGCCTGGCCAGGTCCGAGGACAGGTGGCCGGCGGCGAGCAGCACCCGATCGCGGCGGGAGCGGGCGTCGGGCCCCTCGGCCTCGCCGGCCTCCCTCGCTGAGCGGCGGAGGGCGTCCACGAGGCGGTCCACCCGGCCGGTGGCCAGCGAGAGCGTTCCGGCGAGCTGGCTGGCGGCGTCCCCGTCCCCCGACCCGGCCACGTCCCCCGCCCCGGCCCCGTCCCCCGCCCCGTCCCCAGACCCGTCCCCCGGCCCGGCCCCGTCCCCCGCCAGCACACGATGGGGCACCCGGCGACCGGCCCAGGGCCCGAGCACCCGCGCCAGGCGCTCGGTGACCTCGGCCACGTCCTCGACCGACCGGAGGGCAGACGCGTCCCCGGCGTCGACGGCCGGCCGGGCGGCGGCGGCCAGGGCCCGGAACCGGCCGGGCCCGATCTCCACCCCGAGGCTGTCGGTCATCACGTCCTCGACCTCGTGGGCCTCGTCGAAGACGACCACGTCGTGGGGGGGGAGCACGGCCCCGCCGCTGGCCAGGTGGGCACCGTAGAGATGGGTGTTGACCACGACCACGTCGGCCTCTGCCGCCGCCGCCCGGGCGGCCTCGGCGAAGCAGTCGCGGCCCGACGGGCAGCGGAAGGCGCCGGGGCACTCCCGTGCCGTGGTCGAGACCATGGCCCACGCCCGGGGGTGCGGTTCGAAGGGCAGCTCCGCCCGGTCACCGCTGGGCGTGCCCTCCGCCCACCGCACCAACTGCCGTACCTGGTCGGCCAGGGTGCCGGCGTCGCCGGTGTCGTCCGGTCCCCGGCGGGCGAAGGGGTCGTCGGCGTCAGGGGGGTCGGGCGGACCTTCCGGGCTGAGGACCGGCTGGTCGGACCGTCCGCCGATCTCGGCCACCCGCTGCCGGCACAGGTAGTTGCTCCGTCCCTTCAAGACGGCGAAGTCGAGCCCGCTCTCCGAGGCTTCGGCCACGAACGGCAGGTCCTTCCCGGCGAGCTGGTCCTGCAGTGCCCGGGTGGCGGTGGCCACCACGACCCTCCGGCCCGAGAGCGCGGCCGGGACCAGGTAGGCGAGGGACTTGCCGGTACCCGTACCGGCCTGCACCACGAGGTTGCGCCCACCGTCGATGGCCGCGGCGACGGCGCCGGCCATCTCGACCTGTCCGGGACGGGATTCGCCGCCGCCCGGGAGCGCGGCGGCCACCCGGGCCAGTACGGCGCGCACCTCCTCGGTCATCGGACGACCCTACCGGCCAGCCGCCCCGCCCCCCCTGCCGCCGGTCCTGCCCCATCCGGCACTCCGGCTCACCCCCACTCGGCGAAGAGGGTCCCGGCCACGGCCAGGCCCACGCCGACGACCACGGCCCGGAGCAGCGGGGCGGACATCCGCCGCCCGAGGTGGCCGCCGATCTGGCCGCCCACGGCCGATCCGGCGGCGATGAGCCCGGCGGCCCCCCAGGCGATCGAGGTGGTGAGGAGGAACAGCACCCCGGCCACGCCGTTGGCCACGAGGGCCAGGACGTTCTTCGTTCCGTTGAGGCGCTGGAGGTCGTCGTCGATGAAGATGGCGAGGAGGGAGAGGAGGATGACCCCCTGGGCGGCGCCGAAGTAGCCCCCGTAGATGCCGGTCAGGTACACCGAGGCGACCAGGCCCGCTCCGCCGTGGGCGTGACGCGGACCGCGTCGCCCGAGCCGCCGGCTGAGCCGAGGCTGTGCGGCCATGAGCAGGGAGGCCACCACGATGAGGAACGGGACCACCGCCTTGAACACGCTGTGGGGGAGGGCAAGGAGGAGGACGGCGCCCGTCACCGACCCGAGCAGCGAGGCCCCGCCCAGCGTCACCAGGCGGGTCTGCTGTCCGGCCAGTTCGTGCCGGTAGGCCACCACGGCGCTGACGCTTCCGGGCACCAGGCCCACCGTGTTGGAGACGTTGGCCAGTACCGGGGGGTACCCGAGGGCGAGGAGCGTGGGGAACGTGATCAGCGAACCCGACCCGACGATCACGTTGACCGTGCCGGCCCCGAGCCCGGCCGCGAAGATGGCGAGCGCGTCCGCCGGAGTCATGGGGAGGGTCTAGCCTCCCCCGGGACCTGGGCTCAACCATCCGGGGCGAGGGCGGGCACGGGCTCGGCGGCCCACGGGATAGGTTCGCACCGTGCGAGGTGACGATGAGGACGCGAGCGCCGGCACGGCGCCAGGCGACGATCGTCTCACCGCGGCCGATGTGGCCGAGGGGCCGCTGCCGGTGCACGTGGCCTGCGTGATGGACGGCAACGGCCGGTGGGCCGCTCGCCGGGGCCTCCCCCGCACCGAGGGGCACGCGGCCGGCGAGGCGGCGCTGCTCGACGCGGTGGAAGGTGCGCTCGAGCTCGGGATCCCCTGGATCACCATGTACGCCTTCTCCACCGAGAACTGGCGCCGGCCTCCCGACGAGGTGCGCTATCTCATGGGCTTCAACGAGAGCCTCCTGGTCCGGCGGCGGGACGAGCTCCACGAGAAGGGGGTGCGCATCCGCTTCGCCGGCCGCCGCGACTGGCGGGTACCCAAGCGGGTCCTGCGCCGCATGGACGAGTCGATCGAGCTCACCCGGGACAACCGCCGGTGCACCCTGACCATGGCCTTCAACTACGGGGGCCGGGCGGAGATCGTCGACGCCGTCCGTCGTCTGGTGGCCGACGGCGTCCGACCCGAGAAGGTCGACGAGAAGGCCATCAGGTCCCGGCTCTACTACCCCGACCAGCCCGACCCGGACCTGGTCGTCCGGACGTCCGGCGAACATCGCATCTCCAACTTCCTCCTGTGGCAGATCGCCTACAGCGAGCTCGTGTTCGACGAGGTCCTCTGGCCCGACTTCCGTCGCCACCACCTCTTCGCGGCCGTCCGCGACTTCCAACGGCGCCAGCGCCGCTACGGAGGCGTGACGTGAGGAGCGGCACCTTGCCGCCCGCCCGCCTCCGCGACGATGCCGGCGGGGCGTGGATCGCCGTCGGCTGGGTGGTCGGCGGCCTGGCCTACGCCGGCGTCGTGGTCATGGCCGTGGCCGGCGCGTCGGCCGTCCTGCCCCTCGTCATCGTTCCTCCGGTCCTGATCGCCCTCATCGGGGCGGGCAACCTGCTCGGTGGCCGGCGGCACGGCCGCACGGCGGGCCGATCGGCCGGTCCGGAAGCGGCGCCGGTCCCCTCGGGCGGTTCCGACGGACCCCTGGTTCCGGAGCCTCCCGGCGGCACCCGGGCCGGGGAGGCCGGCGGGCACCGGTGACCCAGTTCCGCGACCGGGGCGTGGTGTTGCGCACCATCCGCCTCGGCGAGGCCGACCGCATCATCACCCTCATGACCGAGGGCCACGGCAAGGTCCGGGCCGTGGCCAAGGGCGTCCGCCGTACGACGTCGAAATTCGGGGCCCGCCTCGAGCCCCTGAGCCACGTCGCCCTCCTCGGCTGGCAGGGCCGTGGGGACCTCGACACGGTCAACCAGGTCGAGGTCGTCGACACCTTCCGGGCCGTGCGCGAGGACCTCGACCGGATGGCCGCCGGCCTCTCCATGCTCGAGGTCGTCGACCAGGTGGGCCAGGAGCGCCACGCCAACCCGCCCCTCTACACCATGTTGGTGGGCGCCATCGGTGCCCTGGCCGACCATCACGCTCCGCTCGTGGCCCCGGCCTTCTTCCTCAAGGTGCTGGCCCTCGAGGGAACGGCCCCCGTGCTCGATGCCTGCGTCTCCTGCGGCGAGGACGACGACGCCGTGCTCGTGGCCTTCGACATCCTCGAGGGCGGGGTGCTCTGCCAGGACTGCCGACGCGGCCGGCCGCTCGGCCCGGAGACCCTCGGCCTGCTCCGCCGGATCCTCGGGGGCGGTCTGGCCGGGGTGCTCACGGAGCCGCGGACGGCCGCGACCGACGACGTGGCCGCGCTGGCCACCGAGGCCATGGAGGTCCACCTCGACCGCCGGCTGCGGTCCGTGCGCACCGGTCACTTCGCCTGATGGCCGTCCCTGGCCGGTCGGTGATCTGCTGGTTCCGCCGTGACCTGCGCCTGACCGACCATCCCGCCCTTGCCGCCGCGGCCGCCGAGGCGAGAGCGGGTGGACTCCCGCTGGTCGGCCTCTTCGTCGTCGACGACGGGCTGCTCGCCACCGGCGGCCCCAACCGACGGGCGTTCCTCGCCCGCACCCTGACGGCGCTCGACGACGCGGTGGACGGCTCCCTCGTGCTCCGGCGGGGCCGGCCCGAGCTGGTCGTGCCGGCCGTGGCCGCCGAGGTCGGGGCCCGGACGGTGGTGGCCACCGGCGACTGCGGCCCCTACGGCCGCCGCCGCGACCGCCGGGTGGCCGATGCCCTGGCCGCCGATGGCCGCGACCTCACCCTCGTGGGATCCCCCTACGCGGTGTCACCCGGCCGGGTGGTGAAAGGCGGCGGTGGACCCTACCGGGTGTTCACCCACTTCCGTCGGGCGTGGACGGCCCACGGGTGGCCCGCCCCGATCGAGTGCCCGTCGGGCGTGCGGTGGGCCGGTGTCGACCGCGAGCTGGCGCCGGCGGACCTCGATCCGGGCGGTTGGACCGCGACGCTGCCGCAGGCGGATGAGGGGGCCGGTGCCGCCGTGCTCGAGCACTTCTTGGCGGGACCGCTCGGGCGGTACGCGGCCGACCGCGACCGGCCGGACCTGGCGGGGACCTCGCGCCTCTCACCCCACCTGCGGTTCGGCACCCTCCATCCGCGCCAGGTCCTGGCCCGGCTGGGGCCCGGACCGTCGGCCGACGTCTTCCGGTCCGAGCTGGCCTGGCGTGAGTTCTACGCCGACGTGTTGTGGCACCGGCCGGACTCGGCCTGGCGGTCGCTGTCGGCGGTGGGCGACCACCTGCGTTGGGACGAGGGACCCGTGGCCGACCGCCGTTTTGCCGCCTGGGCCGAGGGTCGCACGGGGTTTCCGCTCGTCGACGCCGGAATGCGCCAGCTCGCGGGCGAGGGGTGGATGCACAATCGGGTGCGCATGGTCACCGCTTCGTTCCTGGTCAAGGACCTGCACCTCGACTGGCGCCGGGGGGCGAGCCACTTCCTCGACCTGCTGGTCGACGGCGACCTCGCCTCCAACAACCACGGATGGCAGTGGGTGGCCGGCACCGGTACCGACGCGGCGCCGTTCCACCGGGTCTTCAACCCGGCCGTGCAGGCGGAGCGGTTCGATCCCGACGGTGCCTACGTGGCCCGCTGGATCCCCGAGCACGGCGGACCGGACTATCCGCCTCCCATGGTCGACCACGCTGCCGAACGGGTCGAGGCGCTGGCCCGGTGGGAGGAGGCACGCCGCGCATCCCGGGCGGCCGCGAAGTGAGTGCCGCATCCCGGGCGGCCGGGGCGACGCCGTACGGCGTCTACCTGCACGTGCCCTTCTGCCGCCACCGCTGCGACTACTGCGCCTTTGCCACGTGGACGGACCGTGACCATCTGATGGAGTCCTATGCCGAGGCCTGTCGCGTCGAGCTGGCCCGGGCCGTCGACCGCGAGGGCCTGCCCGCGGCGACCTCCATCTACGTCGGGGGAGGGACGCCGTCACGGCTGCCGGCCGAGCTCCTCTGTGCGCTCCTCGACGCCGTCCCGCGGGCGGCGGGGGCCGAGGTGACCGTCGAGTGCAATCCCGAGGACGCCGACCCGGTCCGCCTGGCCGCCTACCGGGCGGCAGGGGTGACCCGCGTCTCCCTGGGGGTCCAGTCCACCGTGGCCCACGTCCTGGAGGGACTCGGCCGCCGCCACGGCACGGGCGAGGTGGCCGCCGCCGCGGCCGCGGTGGCCGCCGCCGGCTTCCCCTCCTGGAACCTCGACCTCATCTTCGGCGGCGCCGGCGAGGAGCACGACGACTGGCGGCGCAGCCTCGACGCCGTACTGGGCCTGCCCGACCCGCCACCTCACGTGAGCGCCTACGCCCTGACCGTCGAGCCGGGGACCCCCCTCTCGCTCGACCGGTCCCGCCACCCGGACGAAGACGCCCAGGCCGAACGGTACGAAGTGGCAGACCGGGTCCTCGCCGCCGCCGGCTATGCCTGGGAGGAGATCTCCAACTGGGCCCTTCCGGGGCACGAGTGCCGGCACAACCGGCTCTACTGGACCCAAGGGGCCTACCGGGGTATCGGGGCTTCGGCACACTCCCACCTCGGTGGGCGCAGGTGGTGGAACGTGCGCACACCGGAGCGCTACCTCTCGCGGGTCGAGGCCGATCGGCCGGTGACGGCGGGGGAGGAGGTGCTTACCGAGGCGCAGCGGCGGTTCGAGGCCCTCGCCCTCGCCCTGCGGACCCCGGCGGGCGTCCCCGTCGAGGCGCTCCCCGACGATCTCGAGCTGGACGGGCTGGTGGTGAGGAGCGGCGACCGGGCGGTGCTCACCGTCCGGGGCCGGCTCCTGGCCAACGCCGTGACCACCCGGCTGCGCACGCCGGAAGACGCCACCGGCCGTCCACCCGGTACGATGCCCTTCTATGCCTGACCCGGACGTCACTTCCGACGCGCCCGACGGCGTGGCCGACGGGGGCGACCTGATGGAGCGCGTGGTCGGGCTGTGCAAGCGGCGGGGGTTCATCTTCCCGTCAGCTGACATCTACGGGGGCTTCCGCTCGACGTACGACTACGGTCCGCTGGGCGTCAACCTCCTGCGCAACGTGAAGGACTCCTGGTGGGAGTCGATGGTCCAGCGGCGCGACGACGTGGTCGGCCTCGACGCGGCCATCCTCTCCCCGCCTGCCGTGTGGGAGGCGTCCGGCCATCTGGCCAATTTCACGGATCCCCTGGTCGACTGCCGGAACTGCCACCAGCGGTGGCGCGAGGACAAGATCGACGGCGTGTGCCCGGCCTGTGGCTCGACCGAGTTCACCGAGGCCCGCTCGTTCAACCTCATGTTCAAGACCCACGCCGGCCCGGTCGAGGACGAGGGAGCGGTGGCCTACCTCCGGCCCGAGACGGCCCAAGGCATGTTCGTGAACTTCGCCAACGTGCTCCAGACGACCCGCAAGAAGCCGCCCTTCGGCATCGCCCAGGTCGGCAAGTCCTTCCGGAACGAGATCACGCCCCAGAACTTCGTGTTCCGGACCCGGGAGTTCGAGCAGATGGAGATGGAGTACTTCGTTCCGCCGGCCGAGGCCCAGCGGTGGTTCGAGTACTGGCTGGACGAGCGGTACCGCTGGTATCTCGACCTGGGCATCCCGACCGAGCAGCTCCGGCTTCGCCACCACGGGGCCGACGAGCTCTCCCACTACTCGGCGGGGACGGCCGACGTCGAGTTCCTCTTCCCCTGGGGGTGGGACGAACTCGAGGGCATCGCCAACCGGACCGACTTCGACCTCCGTGCCCACGCCCGGGCCTCGGGCGAGCGCCTCGAGTACTTCGACCAGGCCACGGGCGAGCGCTACGTGCCCTACGTGATCGAGCCGGCCGCAGGAGCCACCCGTACGATGATGGCCTTCCTGCTGGCCGCCTATACCGAAGACGAGGTGGGGGGGGAGGCCCGCACCCTGCTACGGCTCCATCCGCGGCTCGCTCCCTACCAGGTCGGCGTCCTTCCCCTGTCCAAGAAGGCGACTCTCGAGCCCCTGGCCCGCCAGGTGCTCGCCTCCCTCCAGCCCCACTTCATGTGCGACTACGACACCACCCAGTCGATCGGGCGGCGCTACCGGCGCCAGGACGAGGTCGGCACGCCGTGGTGCGTGACCGTCGACTTCGACTCGCTCGAGGACCGTGCCGTCACCGTGCGCGACCGGGACACCACCGAGCAGGTGCGGGTGCCGGTCGAGGGCCTGGTGGCCGAGCTCCGGCGGCGGCTCGACCGGTCCTGACCGTCCCCGCACCGGCGACGTGCCGGCGCCGTCCGGTCAGGACCCGGGACACGTCGCCGTCTGCGCAGCGGCGCGCCCGCCGTTCGCCGCCCTGGTGGCGGACCCCATGTCGACGGGCCTCGGGAGGCGTCGCGGTCCGTCGACCCCGTCGTTCGGCCCGGTGGCCTCCGGTTAGGCTGGCGGCTCGGCGCGCGTCCGACCGCGCCACACCCGAGCCCAGCCCAGGAGACCTGTCCGATGCCGTTCGTCTTCGACTTCGACCACTCGCACCGCAAGCCGCCGATGGAGATGAAGGACCTCCTCGGCGGCAAGGGGGCCAATCTGGCCGAGATGACGTCGGTGCTGGAGCTCCCGGTGCCCCCGGGGTTCACCATCGCCACGACGGCGTGCCGCGCCTACATGGAGGGGGGGTGGCCCGACGGGCTCACCGAGGAGATCGCCAAGGCTCGGGTCCGCCTCGAGCGGACGATGGGGAAGCGCATCGGCGACCCCGAGGACCCGCTGCTCGTCTCGGTGCGCTCGGGAGCCAAGTTCTCCATGCCCGGCATGATGGACACCGTTCTCAACCTCGGCCTCAACGACCGCTCGGTCGAGGGTCTGGCCGACCAGACCCACGACGAGCGGTTCTCCTACGACTCCTACCGGCGCTTCATCGCCATGTACGGGCGCATCGTGCTGGGCGTGCCCGGTGACGAGTTCGACACCCTCCTCGAGGCGGCGAAGGAGCTGGCCGGCACCACCAGCGACGCCGGGATCCCCCTCGAGCTCCTGCGCTACCTGGTCGACGCCTACCAGCAGATCGTCGAGCGCCACACCGGTGCCCCCTTCCCCCAGGAGCCCGATGCCCAACTTCGAGGTGCCATCGAAGCGGTGTTCGCGTCGTGGAACGGCCCCCGGGCCATCGCCTACCGGGTGCGGGAGCGGATCTCCCACGACCTGGGCACGGCCGTCAACGTTCAGGCCATGGTGTTCGGCAATCGCGACGAGAGCTCGGGAACCGGCGTCGGCTTCACTCGTGACCCGGCCACGGGGGCGGTGGGCGAGTACGGCGACTTCCTGGTCAACGCCCAGGGTGAGGACGTGGTGGCCGGCATCCGCAACACCGAGCCCCTCGCCGCCCTGAGGGACCGGTTCCCGGCCATCCACGAGGAACTGCTGGCCATCTTCGCCCGGCTCGAGCACCACTACCGCGACATGTGCGACACCGAGTTCACCATCGAGCAGGGCAAGCTCTGGATGCTCCAGACCCGGGTGGGCAAGCGCACGGGTCGGGCCGCTCTCAGAATGGCCGTGGACATGACCAAGGAGAAGGCCATCGGGCTCACCCGGGAGGAGGCGCTCGGGCGCATCACCGGCGAGCACCTGGAGCAGGTCCTCCACCCGCAGTTCGCTTCGACCGGCCACGACGCCCTCGTGCGCGGCCTTGGGGCCTCACCGGGCGCCGCCGTCGGCCGTGTCTACCTGACCGCCGACGACGCCCAGACCGCCGCCGAACGGGGTGAGGCCGTCGTGCTCGTGCGCTCGGAGACCTCACCCGAGGACGTCCACGGCATGCTGGCCGCCGAGGGCATCCTCACCGCCCGCGGCGGGTTGGTGAGCCACGCCGCCGTGGTGGCGCGGGGGTGGGGGAAGCCCGCCGTGGTCGGCGCCGAGGCGCTCCGCATCGGCCCCCACTCGTTCAGCGTGGGCGACGTGGTGGTCGAAGAGGGCGACTGGCTCTCCATCGACGGCACCAACGGCACCGTGGTGCTCGGTCAGGTTCCGGTGGTCCTCGGGGACACACCCCCGGAGTTCGACACCGTCCTGGACTGGGCCGATGACGTCCGGGCCGGCCACCTCGGGGTGCGGGCCAATGCCGACAACGGCCCCGACGCGGCCAATGCCCGCCGGCACGGGGCCGAGGGCATCGGTCTCTGCCGTACCGAGCACATGTTCCTGGCTGAGGACAGGCTGCCGGTCGTCCGTCGCATGATCCTCGCCGACTCGCCGGCGGAAGAGGAGACCGCCCTCGAAGACCTGCGGGTGGCGCAACGGGCCGACTTCGCCGAGATCCTGGAGGCCATGGACGGCCTGCCCGTCACCGTCCGGCTCCTCGACCCACCCCTCCACGAATTCCTGCCCGACACCGGGGAGCTGGCCGTCAAGGAGGCCACCGTCGGCCTGACCGAGGAAGAGGAGCGGCTCTCCGCCGCGGCCCGAGCCTGGCACGAGTTCAACCCCATGCTCGGCACCAGGGGCGTGCGCCTCGGCGTCATCAAGCCCGGGCTCTACGCCATGCAGGTGCGGGCGCTCATGGAAGCCGCCCTCGACCGGGTGGCGGCCGGTGGACACCCCATCATCGAGATCATGATCCCCCTCACCGTCAGCCGGGAGGAGATGGCGCTGGCCAGGTCGTGGGTGGAGACGGCCATCGCCGAGACCGAGGCGGGCGCCCAGCGCACGCCGGCGGCCACCCGCTCCCACGTCCAGGGGGCGAAGGCCGGCAAAGGCTCGCTCGAGGTCCTCATCGGCACCATGATCGAGACGCCCCGGGCCGCCCTGCGGGCCGGCGAGATCGCCGAAGTGGCCGACTTCTTCTCGTTCGGCACCAACGACCTCACCCAGACGACCTTCGGCTTCAGCAGGGACGACGTGGAAGCAAAGTTCATCCCAAAGTACCTGGAGATGGGCATATTCCAACGGAGCCCCTTCGACTCGGTGGACACGGTGGGGGTCGGGCGGCTGGTTAAGTTGGCGGTCCAGGAGGGGAGGAAGTCCAACCCGGGGCTGGAGGTCGGCATCTGCGGGGAGCACGGCGGGGACCCCAAGAGCATAGCGTTCTTCGACGAGGCGGGGCTGGACTACGTCAGCTGCTCGGCCTTCAGGGTCCCTGTGGCTAGACTTGCGGCGGCCCACGCAGCGCTCTCTGAGAAGACCAAAGCGGTCACCGCGTAGCCAGGGCGACTCTCCGGCCCGATTCCGAAGCCATCTCCTGG
>DAHVAJ010000098.1 GCA_027314705.1 Acidimicrobiaceae bacterium | reverse complement strand
GCCTGGGCCGCGTCGGCTCGGGCCACCCCCGGCCCGCCGGCCGGGCCGCCGGTGGACGCCGAGCCCTTCCCCAGGGAGGCGCCGACGAGCAGGGCCACGACGAGCGCGGCGGCCACGAGGCCGACCATCGAGGCGACCATGGTGACGCCGGCGTCGTCGCGCCCCGCCGGTGTGCGTCGACCCCTCCCGTGCTCGTCCATGTCCACCCCCTGGTCCGACCCGTCACCGATCGTGGCCGCTGGCGGCCATCATTACCACGGAACGTGGTCATTCTACCGCCGAGTGTGACATCGCCGCTACTGTGCAGCCGTGGACGCCCGTGCCGAGCTGCTGCGCCCGGCGCCGGCCGGGCTCTGGCTGGTGGGCTCCGGCGCCGGTCCCGCCGGACACCTCCTCGGCCAGGTGACCGCCGCCGCCCGGGCGGCCGAGGAGGAGGGACTGGGCGGCCTGTGGGTCGACGAGTCGCCGCCCACCACTC
Organism: Acidimicrobiaceae bacterium; assembly: GCA_027314705.1. Classification (GTDB taxonomy): domain Bacteria; phylum Actinomycetota; class Acidimicrobiia; order Acidimicrobiales; family RAAP-2; genus Bog-756. The sequence goes on along the minus strand of DAHVAJ010000098.1, from coordinate 31,710 downwards.
GGGACGGACCTCGCTACGAGCCCTACTCGCTGCTCGGGGCCCTGGCCGTGGGCACGGAGCGCATCTCGCTCGGCGCGTTCCCCCGGGCCGCCGGCCGCCGCCCGCCCTCGGTGCTGGCCAAGATCGTGACCGGTGTCGACGTGATCTCGCACGGCCGGGCCGTCCTGACCCTCGCCGGCGACGGCACGGCCGGCGCCGCCGGGGTGACCCGGCTCGACGAGGCCCTCCAGGTGTGCCGGGCCGTCCTGTGCGAGGAGCGGCCCGAGTTCGCCGGCCGCGCCTACTCGGTGGCCGGGGCCGTCAACCGCCCCGCGCCGGTGCGGGCCGGCGGGGTGCCGCTGGTGGTGGCGGCCGGCGGAGGAGGGGAGGGGTTCGCCGCCGTCTGCGACGTGGCCGGACGCCGGGCCGACGCGGTGGTGGTCGCCGCCGCCGACGTGGCCACGGCGGTCCGCCGGGTCCGGACCGTGGCCGCCGACCGCGAGCCGGTTCCCGTGATCGGCCTCGTCCGGGCGTCCGCCCCCGTCGACGGCGGCATCGGGGCCGGCGCCCTGGCCGACGCCGCCGCCGCCGTGCGGGGCGCCGGGGGCGCCGGGGTGCTCGTGGCTCTGGACGGCCCGTGGACCCCCCGGTCGGTCACCGCCGCGGCCCGGTCCGCCACCGGCTGACCGGGGTCCCGTCCGCCGCCGCCGGTCCGTCGCAGGGCCCTCGGTGGCGGGCGTGGTGCGCCGTCCCGGTCGGACCTCGCCGGCCGTCCGCGACACCGTCCCGTCCGTCCGGCCCGGCGGGCGCCGGCGGGCCCGCTGCTACGGTGCGCCCATGCTGATCGGTGCCCACGTCCGGGCGGGCAAGGGCCTGGTCCCGGCCCTCGAGCACGGGGCGGAGATCGGCGCCGACGCCGTCCAGATCTTCACCCAGAGCCCCCGGATGTGGAAGCCCTCCCAGTACGGCGGCGAGATCCTCGCCGCCTACCGGGCGGCCCAGGCCGCGCACCCGTCGGTGCGGGCCACCTTCTGCCACGCCACCTACCTCATCAACCTGGCCTCCCCCGACCCCGACCTGGCCGCCAAGTCCCGCGCCTGCCTCACGGCCAACCTGGCCACGGCCGACGGCATGGGGGCCGGCGGCCTCGTGCTCCACATCGGCAGCCACCGGGGGAGCGGCCTGGCCGCCGCGGTGCCGGCCGTCGCCGAAGCCCTCCTCTCCTCCCTCGACGAGGTCGACCCGCCCGAGGACGGCTGCCCGGTGCTGCTCGAGAACGCGGCCGGTGCCGGCGACACGGTCGGCCGGTCGTTCGAGGAGCTGGCCGAGGTCATCGAGGCCGCCGGCGACGACGAGCGGCTCGGGGTGTGCCTCGACACCCAGCACCTGTGGGCCTCCGGCGTCCCCTTCGCCACGGTGGCCGAGGCCGACGCCCTGATCGCGCGCATCGGGTCGACCGTCGGGCTCGGACGGCTCCGGTGCCTCCATCTGAACGACTCGAAGGTCGCGTTCGGGGCCAACCGCGACCGCCACGAGAACCTCGGGGACGGAACCATCGGCAGCGACGGCCTTGCCGCCCTGGTCGGCCACCCGGCCCTGGCGGACGTCCCGGCCCTCCTCGAAGTACCCGGAGCGGGGGACGGGCCCCGGGCCGAGGACGTGGCGGCGGCCCGGGCCGTGGTGGCCGCCGGGGTGGCGCTGCGGGCCTGACCCCGGGCGGCGGCGGGAAGGTGGATTGTAATGGGAATCATTCCCATATAGGATGGTGCCCGTGGCCGGCACCCTTCGCTCCGCCCTCCTCGGGCCGGCGGCCCGCGCCTGCGGTGCCGTCCTGGCCGCCGCCCTGCTGCTCGCCGGGTGCGCGGTGGGCACCGGTCCCTCGGCGCCGACCGGGGCACCGACCTCGCCGCGGGTCGTCCGGGTGGTGGCGGCCGAGAATTTCTGGGGGAGCATCGCCGCGCAGGTCGGCGGGACCCACGCCCGGGTCGTCAGCATCATCACCGATCCCACCACCGACCCCCACGCCTACGAGCCGACCGCGTCGGACGCCCGGACACTGGCCACGGCCGACCTGGTCATCGAGAACGGGGTCGGCTACGACCCCTGGATGCAGAAGCTGCTCGCCGCCGACCGCGGCCGCTCGACGGTGCTGGACGTCGGCACGGTGGTCGGCGTGGCGGCGGGGGGCAATCCCCACCGGTGGTACGACCCGGCCGATGTCCTGCTCGTGGTGGCCGGCGTGACGCACGACCTCCAACGGATCGATCCGGCCGACCGCACCTACTTCGCGGCGCAGGCGGCCAGGTTCACCACCGTCTCCCTGCGTCAGTACCACGACCTGATCGCCACCATCAGGGCCCGCTACGCCGGCACGCCGGTGGGCGCCTCGGAGTCGATCTTCGCCATGCTGGCGCCCGCGCTCGGACTCGACCTCGTCACCCCGCCGTCGTTCCTCCGGGCCATCAGCGAGGGGAGCGAGGTCTCCGTGGCCGACAAGACGACCATCGACAACCAGATCGCGCACCACCTGATCAAGATCTACGTGTACAACAGCCAGAACGTCACCCCGGACGTGCAGGCCCAGCTCCGCGAGGTCAAGGCCGAGCACATCCCGGTGGCGACGATCACCGAGACCCTCGTCCCGCCGCACTCGACCTTCCAGGCCTGGCAGTCGCGGCAGCTGCTCGGCATCGAGGCCGCGCTCGCGGCGTCGCCGGGGTGAGCCGTCGATGACGGGCGTCGTGCCTGCGGTGCGCGTGGTGGACGCCGAGGTGCGGGTCGGGGGCCGGGTGATCTGGTCCCACGTCGACCTGGCCATCGAGCCCGGCCGGTTCGTGGCGGTGCTCGGGCCCAACGGCGTGGGCAAGTCCACCCTGATCAAGGCCGTCCTCGGCGTCCTCCCCCTGGCCGCGGGGCGCGTCGAGGTCTTCGGGCGGCCCGCGGGTGAGGGTGGGCGCGACATCGGCTACCTCCCCCAGCGACGGAGCTTCGATCCGAGCCTGCGGGTGCGGGGGATCGACGTGGTGAGGATGGGCAGTGACGGCGACCGGTGGGGCCTGTCCCTGCCCTGGGGCCCCCGACGGCGCCGGCGGGAGGCACGGGTGGCCGAGGTCGTCGATCTGGTCGGGGCCGGTGACTACGCCGACCGGCCGATCGGCGAGGTCTCGGGGGGCGAGCAGCAGCGCCTGCTCATCGCCCAGGCCCTGGTCCGCCGGCCGCGGCTGCTGCTGCTGGACGAGCCCCTCGACAGCCTGGACCTGCCCAACCAGGCCTCCGTGGCCGGGCTCATCGCGGACATCAGCCAGGAGTTCGGCATCACCGTCCTCATCGTGGCCCACGACGTCAACCCCATCGCGTCCGCCCTCGACGGCGTGGTCTACGTGGCCCGGGGCGGAGCGGTCAGCGGACCGCCGGACGAGGTGATCACCTCCGAGACGCTGTCCGCGCTCTACGGCACGCCCATCGAGGTGCTCCGCACCCGGGACGGACGGCTGGTCGTCGTGGGCCAGCCGGATGCCGCCCACCACCACGGCGGCGCCCACGGCCAGGGGGCCCGGTGACGGGCGCGCTCGCCGCCCTCGGCGTCGCCGACCCGCTGGCCGGCCCGAGCCTCGACCCCCTCACCGACCTGCACCAGATGCTCGCGTACCACTTCATGGTCAACGCCCTCCGGGCCGGCACCATCGTGGCCGTGCTGGCCGGGTGCATCGGCTGGTTCATGGTGCTGCGACGCCAGAGCTTCGTGGGCCACACCCTGGCCGTCGTGTCCTTCCCGGGCGCGGCGGCGGCCGTCTGGCTCGGCCTCAGCGCCGTCGGCGGCTACTTCGCGGCGTCGATCGCCGCCGCACTGGTCATCGCCCTGGTCCCCCGGTCGCAGGCCGGACGGGCCCTGAGCGAGGAGTCCGCGGTGATCGGCACGGTCCAGGCCTTCGCCCTGGCCAGCGGCGTCCTCTTCGTCAGCCTGTACGGCGGCTTCCTCGACAGCATCACCGGCCTGCTGTTCGGGTCGTTCCTCGGGGTGTCCGACGGCCAGGTGACCGCCCTCGGGGTCGTGGCCGTCGTGGTGGTGGTCGCCCTGGCGGCGATGGCCCGTCCGCTCCACTTCGCCACCGTCGACGCCGACGTCGCGGCGGCCCGGGGGGTACCGACCCGCCTCCTCTCCATCGCCTTCCTGGTCCTCCTCGGCTGCACGGCGGCCGAGGTGAGCCAGATCACGGGCGCGCTGTTGGTCTTCGCCCTGTTGGTGATGCCGGCCGCGGCCGCCCAGCAGCTGACCGCCCGGCCCGTGTTCGGGACGGCCCTGACCGTGGTCCTGGGCCTCCTCGTGACCTGGCTCTCGCTGGCCGTGGCCTTCTACTCCCCCTGGCCGGTGGGCTTCTTCGTCTCCACCTTCGGCTTCGCGGTGTACGTCGCCGCCGCGGTGGGCCGCCAGGTGGCCACGCGGCTCCGCTCGGCACCCCGTCGGACCCCGGCGGCCCCCCGACCGGGCCCGGAGGGGGCAGTGGGCGCGTGACGCCGGCCACCTTGGACCCGTTCACCGGGATCGCGCACCTCTTCGACGCGCCCTACCTTCGCTCGGCCTTCATCGCCGGCACCTGCATCGCGCTGGCCGCCGGCCTGGTCGGCTACCTGGTGGTCCTCCGGGGCCAGGTGTTCGCCGGGGATGCCCTGTCCCACGTGGCCTTCACCGGCGCGCTGGCCGCGCTGGCCTTCGGCGTCGATCTGCGGGTCGGGCTCTACGGCGGGTGCATCGCCTTCGCGCTGGTGACCGCCGCGCTCGGCCGGCGGTCGGGGGCCGACGACACGGTGATCGGATCGGTGTTCGCCTGGGTGCTCGGCCTGGGTGCCCTCTTCCTGTCGCTGTACACCACCTCGTCGAGCGGCAGCGGGGGAGCGGGCGGCGACGCCGGGGTCAACGTGCTCTTCGGATCCATCCTCGGACTGTCGGGCGGGGAGGTGGTCGCCGACGTCCTCGTGGCGTCGGTCGTGGTGGCCGGGATGGTGGTCCTGGCCCGCCCCCTGGTCTTCGCCAGCCTCGACCCGGCAGTGGCCGCCGCCCGCGGCGTGCCGGTTCGGGCCCTGGCCTACGGGTTCTTCGTCCTCCTGGGGCTGACGGCGGGGGTGGCGACCCAGGCCGTGGGGGCCCTGCTCCTCCTGGGACTGCTGGCGGCGCCGGCCGGGGCCAGCCAGCGGTTCACGGCGCGTCCCTTCGTGGCCCTGTGGCTGTCGGCGGGGATCGCCGTGGGCTCGATGTGGGCCGGCCTCACCCTGGCCTACCTGCTGCCCCGGATGCCGCCCAGCTTCGGCATCCTGGGGGTGGCCACCGCCGTGTTCCTGGCCTCCTTCGTGTGGACGGCGGCCGCCCGCCGCCGCCACCGGCGCGTCCACCGCGCCCCGGCGCCGGGATGGGGGACCGGTGCCACCTGAGCGTCCTGGGGCCCGGGGCCGCCCGGCCCACGCCGTAAGGTGGTCGCGGTGAGCGCCGCGCCCTCCGTCCACGAGCAGGCCGCCCTGCGCCTGGCCGGCGTCGACCAGCGCTACACCCCGGCCCGGCGGGCCATCGTGGCCACCCTGGCCGCGGCCGGGCGCCCCCTCACCATCCCCGAGCTCCTCGACACCCACCGGGACCTGCCCCAGTCGAGCGCCTACCGCACGGTCACCGCGCTCATCGGCGCCGGGGTGGTGCGCCGGGTGGCCGGGGTCGACGACCACGGCCGCTTCGAACTGGCCGAGGACCTGGCCGGCCACCACCACCACCTGGCCTGTGCCGTGTGCGGCACCGTCGAGGACGTGGCCCCGTCGCCGCGCCTGGAGCGGGCCATGGCCGAGGCCGCCCGGGCCGTGGCCGAGGCCGAGGGCTACGTCGTGACCGGCCACCAGATCGATCTGGTGGGGACCTGCCCCCGGTGCCGGGCCGGTGGCGCGGGGTCCGGTGGCGCGGCGGCCGGTGGCACTGCGGCCGGTGGCGCGGCGGCCGGTGGCACGGCGGCCGGTGGCACGGCCGACCACTCCCGGACCACCGGCCGCCGGCGGCTCCCCTGACCGACCCTGCAACCGGTCCGCACGGGCCACCGAGGAGGACGCGACCATGAGCCAGGAACTGCGCACCGAGACCGACTCGATGGGCGCCGTCGAGGTACCCGCCGACCGCTACTGGGGGGCCCAGACGGCCCGTTCGCTGCACCACTTCCCGATCGGCGACGACACCATGCCCCGGCCCCTGGTGCGGGCGATCGGCATCCTCAAGCAGGCCGCGGCCGAGGTCAACGCCGACCTGGGCAAGATGCCGCCGGAGACGTCGGCCCTCATCGTGGCGGCCGCCCGCGACGTGGCCGAGGGCCGGCTCGACGACCACTTCCCGCTCAGCGTCTGGCAGACCGGCAGCGGCACCCAGACCAACATGAACGCCAACGAGGTCATCGCCAACCGGGCCATCGAGCTGGCCGGCGGGGTGCTGGGCTCGAAGGACCCGGTCCACCCCAATGACGACGTCAACATGTCGCAGTCGTCCAACGACACCTTCCCGACGGCCATGCACATCGCCGCCGTCGAGGAGCTCACCCACCGGCTGCTGCCCGCCGTGCGCCACCTTCGCGACGCCCTGGCCGCCAAGGCCGGCGCCTTCGCCGGCATCACCAAGATCGGGCGCACCCACCTGATGGACGCCGTGCCCCTCACCCTGGGCCAGGAGTTCTCGGGGTACGTGGCTCAGCTCGACGCCGGCCTGCGCCGGATCGAGGGCTCGCTCGACGACCTCTACGAGTTGGCCGCCGGCGGCACCGCCGTGGGCACCGGGCTCAACACCCACCCCGAGTTCGGCACCCGGGTGGCGGCGGCCATCGCCGAGCTCACCGGTCTGCCCTTTGTGACCGCGCCCAACAAGTTCGCCGGCCTGGCCGCCCACGACGCCCTGGTGGCCGCCCACGGGGCCCTGCGCACCCTGGCCGCCTCGCTCATGAAGATCGCCGACGACCTGCGCTGGCTCGGCTCGGGTCCCCGGTGCGGGCTCGGCGAGCTCCGCCTCCCCGAGAACGAGCCCGGGTCCTCCATCATGCCGGGCAAGGTCAACCCGACCCAGAGCGAGGCCCTGATCATGGTGTGCATCCAGGTGTTCGGGAACGACACCGCGGTGGCCGTGGCCGGGTCGCGGGGCAACCTCGAGCTGAACGTGTGCAAACCGGTGATCATCCACAACGTGCTCCACTCCGTCCGGCTGCTGACCGACGCCGCCGGGGCGTTCACCCGCTTCTGCGTCGACGGTCTCGAGCCCGACGAGGCGCGGATCCGCCTCCACCTCGAGAACTCCTTGATGCTGGTCACCGCCCTCAACCCCCTGATCGGGTACGACCGGGCCGCCGAGGTGGCCAAGAAGGCCCACCACGAGGGGACCACCCTGCGCGAGGCGGCGCTCGCCCTCGGGCACCTGACCGCCGAACAGTTCGACCAGGCCGTCCGGCCGGAATCGATGACCCATCCCTGAGCGGGCGCCGGCATCGGGAGGGCGGACATGACCACCGGGACCGGGCCGGGCGCCGGACCCGGGGGCGGCCGTGCCCCCGACCTCGCCGTCCTCGACCTCTGCGACCTCGACCTCTTCTCCGCGGGCTTCCCCGACGAGGTCTTCGCCACCCTGCGCCGGGAGGCACCGGTGTGGTGGCAGGCGCCGACGGCCCGCACCCCCGGGGGGGTCGGCTTCTGGGTGGTGAGCCGGCACGCCGACGTGGTGGCCGGCGCCGACGACGCCGCCACCTTCTCCTCGGAGCGGGCGCCGGGGGCGTCCGGTGGGGGCACCCTCATCCAGGACCTGCCGTGGGGCGCGGCGGCCGGCGTCCTGCTCAACATGACCGACGACCCCCGTCACCGCCAGGTCCGCCGCCTCCTGACCCCGGCCATGGCCCCCCGGGCCCTGGCCGCCCTGGAGCCGGTCCTCCGGGGCCGGGCCCGCCGGATCGTCGCGGCCGTCACCGAGCGCGGCGCGTGCGACTTCCTCACCGACGTGGCCGTCGAGCTGCCCATCCAGGCCCTGGCCGGCCTGCTCGGTGTCCCCGAGGAGGACCGGCACGACCTCCTGGCCTGGGCCACCACCACGCTCGACCACGAGGGTCGGGAGCTCGGCGAGTCGACCGGCGCGGTGGACCGGGCCGCCGCCGCCCTCGCCGCCTACGGCGGGGCGCTGGTGGCCGAGCGCCGGGCCCGGCCCGGTGACGACCTGCTGTCGGCGGCCGTCCTCGGCGGCGCGGGATCGGGGCGGGCCCTCGACGACCTCGAGCTGCTCATGCTCTTCAACCTGCTGGTGGTGGCCGGCAGCGAGACCACCCGCAACGCCATCGCCCTCGGGCTGGTGGCCCTGGTCGAGCATCCCGACCAGCTCGCCGACCTCCGGGACGACCGGTCCCTCATGGGGACGGCCGTCGAGGAGATCCTGCGCTGGACGACGGCCACCCTCTACAACCGCCGGACGGCCACCCGGGACGCCGCCCTGGCCGGGACGCCGATCGCCGCCGGCGACAAGGTGACCCTGTGGTGGGCGTCGGCCAACCGGGACGAGGCGGTCTTCGCCGACCCGTTCCGATTCGATGTCCGCCGGCACCCCAACCCGCACGTCTCCTTCGGCCACCGCAGCCACGTGTGCCTGGGGGCGGCCCTGGCCCGGCTCGAGATCCGCTGTGTCCTCGACGAGGTGCTCGACCGGTGGGACGACCTCGCCCTCGCCGGGCCCGTGACCCGGGTCCGCACCCACAAGCATGCCGGGGTGAGCCACGTGCCCCTCACCTTCCGCCCCCGGTGACCGGGTCGCCGGCCGCGGCCCGGCACCGGGGCGGGCGGAGGCGGGCATCGTATACTCCGCCCACCGGGGGACCCACGGGCCCCGCACCCGGCCAGCGACGAGGAGTGCCATGGCCACCATGCCGGACCACCTGACCATCGGGCTCACGGACGGGACCTTCTACGGCGGCGACCCGTTCCCGGCCTTCGCCTGGATGCGGTCCCACGCCCCGGCGTTCTTCGACGAGGCGGCCGGGGTGTGGGGGATCAGCCGCCACGCCGACGTCCGCACCATCTCGAAGGACCCCGAGACGTTCTCCAACGCCGGGGGCATACGGCCCGACAGCGGGCCGCTTCCCATGATGATCGACACCGACGCCCCCGAGCACGTACGCCGCCGACGGCTGGTGAGCGAGGGCTTCACCCCCCGCCGGATCCGCGAGAGCGAAGACCGGATCCGGGTGGTGTGCGACGCCATCCTCGACCGGGTGTGCGAGCGGGGCAGCGCCGACTTCGTCCGCGACATCGCCGCCCCGCTGCCCATGATCGTGATCGGCGACCTGCTGGGTGTGGCCCCCGAGGACCGCGACGACCTGTTGCGGTGGTCCGACGACATGGTGTCGGCCCTCGGCGCTCCCGACCCGGCGGCCATGGACCGGGCGGCCGTGGCCGCCATGGAGTACGCCACCTACATCACCGGCGTGTGCGAGCAGCGCCGCCGGGACGGCCAGGCCGGCGACCTGGTGGGGACGCTGGTGCACGCCGAGATCGACGGTGACCGCCTCGACCAGGACTCCCTCATCTACGAGACGCTGCTCATCCTGGTCGGCGGGGACGAGACCACCCGCCACGTGCTCTCCGGCGGCACCTACGAGCTCCTGCGCCACCCGGACCAGCTGGCCCGGCTGGCCGCTGACCGCTCCCTGCTGCCCGCGGCCGTCGAGGAGATGCTGCGGTGGGTCTCGCCCATCAAGAACATGGCCCGCACCGTCACCCGCGACGTGGAGCTCCACGGCCGGACGCTGCTCGCCGGGCAGAAGCTGCTCCTCCTCTACCCGTCGGCCAACCGCGACGAGGCGGTCTTCGCCGACCCGGAGACCTTCGACATCGCCCGCAGCCCCAACGACCACATGGCCTTCGGCTTCGGCGCCCACTTCTGCCTGGGCAACCGGTTGGCCCGGCTCGAGCTCTCGGTCATGTTCGACCGGCTCCTCGACCGCCTGCCCGACCTGGCCCTGGCCGGGGCGGGGGAGCCCCCCAAGCGGGAGGCGAACTTCGTGTCCGGCTACGAGTCGATGGCCGTGACCTTCACGCCCACCGCGCCGGTGGGCGCCGGGGTCTGAGTGGTCCGACCCACGGCGCTCTCCGAGGCCGAGGTGGCCGCCGCCCTGGCGGCCCCGGACGCCCCGGCGTGGACCCTGGTCGGGGGCCGGCTGTGCCGCACCGTCGAGTGCGCCACCTTCCGTGACGCCCTGACCCTCGTGGCCGAGGTCGGCGAGCTGGCCGAGGCGGCCGACCACCACCCGGACATCGACCTCCGGTACCGGCGGGTGACCCTGGCGCTCCTGACCCATGACGCCGGCGGCATCACCACCCTCGATCTGGCCCTGGCCCGGGACATCGACGCCGCGGTCGCCCGGACCCCGCCGTCGGGGTCCGGGGCGACCGGGGGCCGGGCGGCTCAGTAGCCGCCGGTGCAGCCGTTCTGGTCGGGGGCGGCGTTGGGATCGCCCCAGTAGTGGACGGCGAAGGCCACCGCCACCCGGATCTGCTGGTCGGGCGTGGCCAGAGCGGCGTCGGCCGGATAGCCGAACGTGTTGAACTGGGCCCAGTTGGCCCGGGAGAAGCCCAGACCGCCGGCGAAGGCAGTGCCCTCGACGTTCCAGCGGCCCCCCTCCTCGCACCCGTTGACCCGGTACCAGGCCGCCCGCTGGGCGTCGGTGATGCCGGTGCCCGAGGGGGCCACCACGGCGGCCGGGCCGGGTGCCGACCGGAGGGTGCTCCCACCCAGCGAGCCGTAGAAGCCGACCGAGCCGAAGGTGAAGACCCCGCCGTCGGCGGCCACGTCCAGGTACCCGCCGGCCGTGGCCGACGTCCCCACCACGGGCCGGTTGAGGGGCCGGCCGTCGAGGGATCCGTGGAACCCGGCACCGCCGTAGGCGTAGACCCCGCCGTCGGCGGTGGCCAGTCGGTAGCCCCGGGTCCCGGCGGTGATGCCCACCACCTGGGTGGTGGGGGCGGCCCGGCCCCCGTAGCCGGCGTCGCCGAAGGCGAACACCGAGCCGTCGGAGGACGCCAGCCAGTAGCCGCGCCCGTCGCGGGTCGGGGCGATGCCGACCACCGGGGCCGTGGCCACGCCGGTGGCCGAGCCGTGGAACCCGGCGTCGCCGAAGGCGAACACCCCGCCGTCGGCGCCGACCAGCCAGTAGCCGCGGCCGTCGGCCGTGGGCGCCAGCTTGACGATCGGGCTGTGCAGCGGGGTACCGCCGGTCGAGCCGTAGAAGCCGGCGTCGCCGAAGGCGAACACCCCGCCGTCGAGGGCGACCTCCCAGTAGCCGCGCCCGTCGGGGGTGGGCTGGATCCCGACGATCGGGCTGGTGAGGTGCATCCCGCCGGTCGAGCCGTAGAAGCCGGCGTCGCCGAAGGCGAACACCCCGCCGTCGAGGGCGACCTCCCAGTAGCCGCGCCCACCGGGGGCCACGGCGGCACCCACGATGGGGGCGTTGAGCACGACCCCCTGGCCGGTCGGCAGGGGGGCCCCGTAGGCGGTGGCCGGGGCGGCGACGGCGGCCACGGCCAGGGCCGAGGCGGCCGCGGCCAGGCGGGCCGCGGCCCGCCTGCGGCGCCGAACGGCGTTGGTGGTCGGTCCGGCGCCGGTGGCGGCGGAGGTAGCGGTCGTGGTGGGGAGGGCGCGGCCGGCCGGTGGGGCCGGACGGGTGCGCGCGCGCGTACGGGTGACAGGAATCGATGAATGCATCGAGGGTGACCTTTCCGTGGTCGGCCGGGGCGGGCCCGCCGTGCGGGCGCGCGCCGACTCTCTTCTGGTTGGGTGGACCCCACGTCAATGCATTCAAAACCCCAGCCGGGCACCGGGAAGGGTGCGCCGGCCTCCTACGAGAGCCTGGGTGTGCTCGCGGGTGGTACGTCCGAGTGGAGACGTTGGTGCGTGAATCGCTCCTGCAGGGTTGGTCCGGGCCTCCGCCAGGGGCGGGCCGGCGTCGAAGGCGCCGGCCGGGCCGCTGAGCCGACGTGGCTAGGCCGAAGCACCAAGTGTAGTGGTGCCCGTCGGGGAGGCGGCGCGCCGGCACCGGACCGGGGCCGGGCCCGGCCCCGGTGGCCGGGGGGTCCGACGGGCATCCCCAGGTCAACGGGGGTGGGCCCGGCGGCCCTCGCGGCAGTTCGGAGTGACCACTCTCCGTGGTCGAGACAGGTCGCGGGGGTCAGGTGCCGGTGTGACCGGCCGCCCGGAGGGCGGCCACGGCCCGGGCGGTGGCGGCCGTGCGGACGAGCCGGAGATCGGTGCCGTCGGGGGGGAGGACGGCCGGGGCCGCGGCGGCGGCCAGTGCGGTGCCCAGCGGGGCGACCACCCCCACCAGGGAGAAGTCGGGTGGACCGCCCACCGGCCTCCCGGTCACTCGACCGGCAGGTCCCAGAGGGGGAACCACCGGTCGAGGTCGGCCTCGACGGCGAGGTCGTCGGCGACCAGGCTCTTCAGGCGCAACTCCTGCTCGAGGTCGCGCTGTTCGCGGCCGGCCGGGACGAAGGGGTAGAAGGTCCCCCGTTTGAAGAGGTAGACGAGGTACGCGGTCGAGGGGCGCACCCGGCCCGGCCCGACGGTGCCGGTCCCGTCGTCGCCCGACGGGCCCGTGGGCAGCTGGGCCAGGCCGAAGACCGAACAGAGGAGCTGGGGACCCCAACCGGCGTCGGACAGTGACGAGTTGACGAGGTGGACCCGGGTGACCAGGGCCTCGATGTCGGCGTCCTCCACCACCAGCCAGTGGTAGCCGAAGCTGTCCTCGGCCCGCTTGAGGTCGGCGGCCCCGTCCATCTCCAGGAGGGACACGATCTCCTGCTGCATCTCGGCGAAGCCCTGGCCGGTGGGGGGCTTGAAGCAGACGCCGGCGTGGCCCGAGCAGGACATCCCGGCCGCGCTCTGCAGGGTGACCGAGGCCGAGGGCAGGCCGAACAGCTCGTCGAGGTCGGCCTGGACCGGCTTGGTCCGACCGAGGATCGAGTCGAAGAGGCCCATCCGGGCCCCTCAGGTCCCGTCGCCGGGACGGCTCACGAGGGCTTGCCCAGCTCGGCCTCGATGCGGGCCAGTTGGGCCAGGCGCTGGTCGAGCGAGGGATGGGTGGAGAAGAGCGTCGACAGGCTGACCCCGCTCTTGGCGATCGCCGGGGTGAAGAAGAAGGCGTTGAAGCTCTCGGCCGAGCGCAGGTCCCGGGTCGGGATGCGGGACATCTCCCCGGTCACCTTCACGAGGGCCGAGGCCAGGATCGAGGGCTGGCCGGTCAGGATGGCCCCCGAGCGGTCGGCGGCCAGCTCGCGGTAGCGGGAGAGGGCCATGGTGAGCAGGAAGCTGATGGCGTAGACCACGACCGACACGGCCAGCACGGCCAGTTCGACCAGGGCGGCGTTCTGGTTGTCGTTGCTGTCGTTGCCGAACCCGCCCATGAGCCCCGTCCACAGCATGATGCGGGTGATCATCCCGGCCACCATCCCGAGGAAGCTGGCGATGGTCATCACGGCCACGTCGCGGTGGGCGACGTGGGAGAGCTCGTGGGCCAGCACGGCCTCGAGCTCGGGCTCGTCGAGGCGGCGCATGAGGCCGGTGGTGGCGCACACCACGGCACTGTTGGGGCTCCGCCCGGTGGCGAAGGCGTTGGGCACGTCGGTGTCGGCCACGGCCACCCGTGGCTTCTTCATGTCGGCCATGGCGCACAGGCGGTCGATGGCCCCGTGCAGCTGGGGGGCCTGCTCGCGGGTGACGATGCGGCCGCCCATGCCGAAGAGGGCGATCTTGTCGGAGAACCAGTACTGGGCGAACAGCAGGCCGGCCGCCAGCACCAGGACGATCGAGTAGGAGATCCCCACGGCGATGAGGAGGCCGATCACCGCGCCGTAGAGGAGCACGATGAGCAGGCCGGTGACGAACATGCGCAGGCTCAGGCCCCGGTCGTTCGGGATGTTGCGGGCGGTGGTCACGGGGGCTGCCTCAGGCCTCAGGACTCGTCGGTGGTCTCGGGCTCGAGCAGGCCGCGGGCCTCCGACACGGTGGCATCGGGGAACGGAACCACCAGGTCGGACGCGGTCAGGGCGTGGGAGGGGAGGAGGACCCCGTGGGTCCGGATCTCGGCGATGACGGCGTCGAGGGCGGCCACGAAGGCGGTGTCGTCCCCGGACTCGACGGCCCCGTCGAGTCGGGCGTCGAGCTCCTCGAGGACGCCACGGCGGTCGTCGGCCACCTCGAACTGGCCCTCGCCCAGGATGCGGACGATCACGACCCGGCCCCGGGCGTCTCGGCCGGCCCCAGCTCGGCCGCGGGCCCGGTGCCGAGCTCGGCCTTGAGGGCGGCCAGATCGGCGTCGACCGTGGACGAGGAGGAGACCTGGTCGAGCTGGGCCTGGATGTCGTCGACCGGGTGGGTGAGGTCGGTCAGGGCCCCCGACGCCAGCAGCTCGTCCATGGCCCCGGCCCGGGCCTGCATGGAGTCGATCTTGTCCTGGGCCCGCTGCATGGACAGGCCGGCGTCGCTCATCGACTCCGAGATGCCCGAGACGGCCTCGCCGATCTTGGTCTGCGCTTCGGCCGCGGTGTACGTGGCCTTCATGGTCTCCTTCCGGGTGCGGAAGGAGTCGACCTGGGTCTGGAGGTTCTGGGCCGTGGCGATGAGCTTCTGCTCCTGGCCGGCCACCTGCTCGTGCTGGGACTGCAGGTCGGTGAGCTGGCCGGCGAGGGTGGCCCGTCGGCTGAGGGCCTCCCTCGCGAGGTCCTCGTTGCCCTGGCTGAGGGCGGCCTTGGCCTGTTGCTGGAGCTTGTCGGCCTGCTGCTGGAGCTGGGTGGCCTGGAGCTCGATGCGCTTCTTGGCCGTGGTCACGTCGGCCACGCTGCGGCGGACCTTGGTGAGGCTCTCCAGTTGCTTCTGGTAGGAGAGGTCGAGGGACTCCCGGGGGTCCTCGGCCTTGTCCAGCAGTTTGTTGGTCTTGGCCTGGAAGATCTCCGACATCCGCTTCATCACGCCCATGGCCACCGGTCCTTTGTCTGCGCTCTCCTGCAGTGTAGGGCCCGGTGGCCCGGTAGCGTGATCGGCGTGCCCGACGCGCCCTGCCTCCTCACCGTGCACGCCCACCCCGACGACGAGTCCTCGAAGGGGGCGGGAACGGTCGCCCGCTACCACGCCGCCGGGGTCCGGACGGTGCTCGTCTGCTGCACCGGGGGGGAGGAGGGCGACATCCTCAATCCGGCCCTCGACACCCCCGAGGTCCGGAACGACCTGGCCGCCGTCCGGCGCCGGGAGCTCGACCAGGCGGCCGCCGTCATCGGCTACGACGAGGTGGTCCGCCTCGGCTACCGCGACTCGGGCATGCCCGGCGCCGAGGCCAACGCCAACCCGGCCAGCTTCGCCGCCGCCCCCCTGGACGAGGCGGTCGGCCGCCTGGTGGCGGTGGTCCGCAGGGTGCGTCCTCAGGTGATGGTGGTCTACGGCGACGAGCAGTCGAGCTACCCCCACCCCGACCACCTGCGCGTCCACGACGTCGGCGTCGCCGCCTGGCGGGCGGCGGGCGACCCCGACGCCCACCCCGACGCGGGCCCGCCGTTCCTGCCGGACAAGCTCTACTACACGGTCGCCACGGTGGCCCGCTTCCGGGCCCTCCACGCCAAGTTCGTGGACCTCGGCCTGGAGTCGCCCTTCGACGAGGCGTGGCGCAAGCGGTGGGACGAGGCCCCCGAGGAGGTGCCCACCGCCGTCGTCGACATCGCCGCCTACGCCGACGTGCGGCGCCGCGCCCTGCTGGCCCACGCCACCCAGGTCGACCCCACCTCCAAATTCTGGTTCGGCCTGCCCCCCGAGGTGATGGCCGGGATCCACCCCCACGACGACTACCGCCTGGCCTTCGTGAAGGGTGCCGACGGCCGGCCCGTCGAGCCCGACGCCGACGGCCCGGCGGAGACCGACCTCTTCGCCGGGTTGGCCGTGGCCGTCGGGTCCGGGGCCTGAACGGGGTCCGGCGTGCCGACCTGGCCGAGCGAGCCGTGGTTCGCGGCCACGCGGGACGTGGCCGAGGCGGCGCCGGTGCCCGCCGGCCTGACGGCCCGGGTGCTCGTCCTCGTGACCGGCGGACCCGACGGCGAGGCGGCCACCCACCGCTCCTACGAGGACGGGCGGCTCGCCGCCCGGGGCCCCGGACCGCTCGAGGACCCGGACGTGACGCTCACCCTCGGGTGGGACGACGCCCAGGCCCTCGCCCGGGCCGAGCTCGAGCCGGACGTGGCCTTCATGCAGGGCCGTCTCAAGGTCGTCGGGGACATGGGCGTCGTCCTCGACCTGCTGGCCGCGGCGGCCACCCCGCAAGGACGGGCGTCCCGGGAACGGTTGGCCGAACTCAGCGCAGGCTGAGGGCGGTGGAGCCCGAACCCCCGGCCCCGGTGCCGAGCCAAGGCAGGTGGAGCACGCCGGCGCTCTGGAGGAGGATGACCGTGACCGCCGCGGAGACCACCACGACGAGCAGGACGACCAGGTAGGGCCGGACGCGGGACCAGGTCGGGCCGGTCTGGGCCACCGGCCGGCGCCGGGGCCCGACCACGGTCGTCACCGTCGAGGCTCCCCGGGGGCCCTGGTGGTGGACGGCGAGCGCAGCGATCCGGCGGGACAGCTCGACCGGGTCGGTGCCGGCCCGAAGGAACCGAAAGGTGCCGGTCGGCGTCTGGACGGACAGGAGGGCGCCGGCCTCGACGACGGGCACCGACCGGTGGTCGTCGGCCCCCGCCGTGCCCCCGCCGCCGGCCGGGACCCCGGGCACCGGGCCGCCGGCCCAGGGCTCGACGGCGTGGGCGACCACGGACGACCACGGCAGTACGCGGGGCGCCTCGCCCCGGGACCGGACCACGGCGATCCCCTCGTCGGTGACGGCCACGGACTCCAGCGGCAGCGGGTCGTGGCCCTGGGCGTCGAGGAGCAGGAGCCCGCTCAGGCGCACGGACCGGGTGGTCGGTCCCCTCGGGCGGTGCCGGTCGGTGGGCGTGGCGGCGTGCTTCACGTTGCTCGGGCCTCCTCGGCCGCGGTGGTGCTCGTCGGCCCACGATACCGGCGGCGTCGCGGCCGCCCGGGGAGTCGCCTCCGGGGTGGCCGGGGGCGCCGGTCCGCTCAGGCGCTGCGCATGGCGTCGCGCATGGCGTCGCGCAACGGTCGGTAGCCGATGAGGGTGACGCCGGCCTCCTCGGCGGCCGCGGCGAGGCCGCGGTCGGCCACGAGGAGGACGTGGTCGGCCACGCGGGCCTCCCAGTCGGCCATGGCCGCCCGGAGCTCGGGGCTGTCCACGGCCGGGTGGAGGGTGAGCTCGGTGACCCCGGGCCCGAGGCCGGCCAGGAGGTCGAGGAAGGACTGGCGCACGCCGGGGGCGGGCAGGCAGGCCATGTGGTCGGGGAAGAGCACGCCGGCCTCGGCGGCCAGCGCACGGACCGGGAAGCCGACCCGCCGCTCCGACTGGGCATCGAGCAGCCGCACGGGCAGCGAGAACTCGAGGGCCAGGTCCAGGTAGACGTCGAAGAACTCGGGCCGCAGCACGAGGGCGTCGAGGTGGGCGTCGAGGTGGCTGATGTCGAACCCCCAGAGCACGGCCCGCTCGATCTGGGCCCGGCACTCGCGGCGCACCTCGTCCACGTCGGCGTGGTCCCACACGTCGTCCAGGGTCCGGGGGAAGCCGCCGTCGCCGTCGAGGAGCGACGGGGCCTGGGTGAGGGGCCCCCAGCGGTAGCGGTCGTGTTCGGCATTGAGGGTGAGACGCACGCCGACGTCCTCGCCCCGGAAGCGCGAGGCGGCCTCGCGGGCCCACGGCGCGGGCACGACGAGGGAGGCGGAGGTGGCCGGCCCCTCGCGCAGGGCGTCGTACACGCCGGTGCTCGCCGCGTGGCACAGGCCGAGATCGGCACAGGTGACGATGAGCAGGCGCGCGTCGGGGGACGCCCCGAGACGCTCGGCCAGGGTGGGCATGTACCCGACGGTAGTGCCCCCGGCGCTCAGGCGGCGCGCCCGGCGCGGCGGGCAC
This sequence comes from Acidimicrobiaceae bacterium, assembly GCA_027314705.1. Lineage (GTDB taxonomy): Bacteria > Actinomycetota > Acidimicrobiia > Acidimicrobiales > RAAP-2 > Bog-756. The sequence goes on along the minus strand of DAHVAJ010000098.1, from coordinate 13,699 downwards.
CGGCCTCCAGTCGGGCCCGGGCCTCGGCCACGCCGCGCCGGCCGGCGGCTCGGGTGCGCTCGTCGAGACGCCAGCCGCCGTCGTCCGAGCGGGTGCCGGGGGGCGGTGCGCCGTCGTCGGCGAGCGGCAGCCGGGGCTGGTGGTCTTGCCGACCGGGGCGGGGACGGCGACGGCGGCTGCGAGGGGACGTGCGGGGGGTCGTGGCCATGGGCCCAGTGTGCCGGGAGGGTGTATCACTGGGCCCATGGACGAGACACGGCGACCCACCGAGCCCGCGCCGAGGTGGGGGATCACCATCCCCTTCGACGGCGTTCCCCTCCGCGACCACCGGGCGTGGTACGAAGCGCTCCAGCGCCGCGGCTACACCGACCTGTGGTCGGCCGAGACGGACGGCGTCGACGGCTTCACCCCCCTCGCCCTGGCCGCCGCCTGGACGCCCGCCCTCAACCTGGGTGTGGCCATCATCCCGGCCTACACCCGGGGGCCCGCCCTGTTGGCCCAGAGCGTGGCGGCCATGGCCGAGGCCGCGCCCGGGCGGTTCACCTTCGGCCTCGGGACGTCCTCCGACGTCATCGTCTCGCGCTGGAACGGCGTCACCTTCTCCGAGCCCTACAAGCGGGTCCGCGACACACTTCGGTTCCTGCGCGCCGCTCTGGCCGGTGAGAAGGTCGACGAGGCCTACGACACCTTCACCGTCCGCGGCTTCCGGCTGGCCCGCCCGGTCGAGCAGCCCCCGCCCCTGTTCCTCGCCGCCCTTCGCCCGGGCATGCTCCGCCTGGCCGGGCGGGAGGCGGACGGCGTCATCATCAACTGGCTCTCGGCCGAGGACGTGTCCCGGGTGACCCCGGAAGTGGGGGCCGACATCCCGGTGGCGGCCCGCATCTTCGTCTGCCCGTCGGAGGACGCCGACACGGTGCGGGCCGTCGGTCGGCGGATGATCGCCGCCTACCTCAACGTCGGCGTCTACGCCGAGTTCCACCGCTGGCTCGGCCGGGGCGAGGTGCTCGGTCCCATGTGGGAGGCGTGGCAGGCCGGCGACCGCAAGCGCGCCCTCGCCGCCATCCCCGACGAGGTGGTCGACGCCCTCGTCGTGCACGGCTCCTACCAGGCGTGCCGCGAGCACGTGGCCCGGTACGTGGCCCACGGCGTGGACATCCCGGTGCTCGCCGTCATACCGCTCGGGGTCACTCTGGAGGACGCGGTGGCCGGGTTGGCCCCGACGCCCGCTCAGCCGCCGGCGTAGCGGGCGACGATCTCGGCGTCCTGGTCGCGCACCCCGTCGGCCATGTCGACCACGTAACGCTCGAGCTCGGCGGCGATGCGCCGGTCGGAGAGGCCGAGGATGCGCACGGCGAGGAGGGCGGCGTTGCGGGCCCCGTTGACGGCCACCGTGGCCACCGGGATGCCCTTGGGCATCTGGACCATGGAGAGCAACGAGTCGAGCCCACCCAGGTTGGCCAGGGCCACCGGGACACCGATGACGGGAATCGGCGTGGCCGCGGCCACGACGCCGGCGAGGTGGGCGGCACCCCCGGCGGCGCAGATGATCACCTGGACGCCGCGTCCGGCCGCGCCGCGGGCGAAGGCCAGCGTGTCGTCGGGGGTGCGGTGGGCGGAGAGCACCCGCACCTCGACGGGGACGTCGAACGCCCGGAGGGTGGACACCGCGTCGTCGAGCACCGACGCGTCGGAGGAGCTTCCCATGAGGATGGCAACGGACATGGCGCCAGTCTGCCCGATCCGACCACCGCCCCGCATCCTCCGGAGGGCGACCGGGCCGGCGGGCGGACCGGTGCTGCCGGTCGACCGGGCCGGCGGGCGAACCGGTACGGTGGGGCGCCCGCGTGGCCGGCGACGCCCGCCGGCCGGGGCGGACGGAGGCACGGACCATGCGCATCGGCGTGATGATCGACCCGGAGCAGTCCTTCGACGGGCTGGTGGCGGAGGTGGCCGCCCTGGCCGCGGCCGGCGTCGAGGCGGCCTGGTCGTCGCAGATCTTCGGCTACGACGCCCTGACCGCCCTGGCCGCGGCGGCCCGCGAGGTGCCCGGCATCGGCCTCGGCACCGCGGTGGTGCCCACCTACCCCCGCCACCCGGTCATGCTCGCCGGTCAGGCCCTCACCGCGCAGGCGGCGAGCGGGGGCCGGCTCACGCTGGGCATCGGCCTCTCCCACCAGATGGTCATCGAGACCGTGTTCGGTCAGTCCTTCGAGCACCCGGTGCGCCACATGCGCGAGTACCTCTCGATCCTGGTGCCCCTCCTCGGCGGGGAGGCGGTCACCTTCACCGGGGAGACGCTTCGGGCGTCGACCTTCGGGCCGCTCCAGGTCGAGGCCCCGGCCCCGCCGGTCCTCGTCGCCGCCCTGGGCGCGTCCATGCTGGGGCTGGCCGGCCGGATGGCCAGTGGCACCATCACCTGGATGACCGGGCCCCGCACCATCGAACAGCACATCGTCCCGACCATCCGGGAGGCGGCGGCCGCGGCCGGACGGCCGGTGCCCCTGGTCGGCGTGGGCCTGCCCGTGTGCGTGACCACCGACGTCGACGCGGCCCGGGCCGCAGCGGCCGAGACCTTCGCCATCTACGGGCACCTGCCTTCGTACCGGGCCATGCTCGACCGGGAGGGGGCGAGCGGTCCCGAGGGCGTGGCCGTGGTGGGCAGCGAGGCCGAGGTGGCCGACCAGGTCCGCCACCTGGCGGCCATCGGGGCCACCGAGTTCTGCGCCGCGCCGTTCGGCACCCGCGCCGAACGTGAGGCCACGGTGGCCCTGCTCGCCGGCCTGGTCGGCGCCTGACGACCGGAACGGCCGGCCGGGGCGGACCCGGGGGTCAGCGGGCGATGCGGGTGTGCTTGAACTCGTTGAGCTCCGGGTGGTCCCGGATGAGACCGAGGACGCGCTCGATCTGTGTTCGGGCCAGTGCACCGTCGCCCCCGGAACGGTCCATGAGGCGGGCGAAGACGGCGTGCTCGCCCACGAGGAAGGTGGGCACGCCGAAGACGTCGAAGTCCTGCACGCACCGTTCGTGCTCCTCCCGGATCACCTTGGCCGGCCATCCGTCGTCGACCTCGGCCAGCACGGCGTCGGCGTCGACACCGGCGCGCACGAGCGCGCCGTGGACCACGGCCCGGTCGCGCAGGTTGTGCCCGTCCTCGTGGCGGGCGGCGAACAGCGAGCGGTGGACGGCGAGGAACCGGTCGGGGACGCGGTCGCGCACGGCCACCCCGGCGGCCAGGGCGAGCAGGTCGTCGTCGGCCTCGGGGTCCTCCCACGCCGGTGGCGCCCCCTCCTCGACGTGGACCTGGTTGAGGAAGAAGGGGACGAACGTGACCTTCCACGGGGCGCCGGCCTCGAGCCCGTCGAGCAGGTGCTCGTGGACGATGCGGGCGAAGGGGCACCGGTAGTCCCAGGTCACGGCGAAGGTGTGCGTCGGAGTCATGCCTGTCCAACCCCGGGGCCCCCGGGGGCATTCCGGGCCCTCCGGTCCGGGCCGGTGCTCACAGGAGGCGCCGGCCGAGCAGGCCGAGGGCGACCCCCACGGCGATACCGCCGGCCACGTCGGAGGCGTGGTGGGCCCGGAGGTGGATGCGACTCACCCCGACGGCACCGGCCGCGGCGAACAGGCCGACGTTGGCGGCCGGGTGGCCGGGCCGGCTGAGCACGGTTGCCGCGCAGAACGCGGCCAGGGTGTGGCCGCTCGGGAAGCTGCTCGTCGACGGCTCGCGCAGCGGCACGGCCCCGGCCAGCTCGAGGGTCGAGCGGTCGGGGCGGGTCCGGCCCACCACCGCCTTGATCCCGCCGTTGACCAGGGCCGACGACACTCCGGCGACGCCCAGGGCCCGGACGGCGGCCCGCCGCGCCGGTCCGGACCGGCGGCCGCGCGCCGCGGCCACCAGCATCCACAGGACACCCTGGTCGCCGAGGCCGCTCACCACCGTGGCCGCCGTGTCCGGCCCGGTCCGGCCGCGCAGGGATTCGAACCACCGGTCGACGGCGGCGTCGACGGCGTCGACCGCGGCCAGGGCGCCCGGGCGATGCCCGTGCCCGCCGGCAGCGGTCACGCCGCGCCCTCGTGGCCGGCCCCGAGGGCCGCCGCGGCCCGGGACGGTTCGCCGCCGTAGGCGGGGCAGAACGGACGGAACCGGCAGAAGGAGCACAGGGGCGACGTGCGGGGGCGGAAGTCCTCGTCCCGGCAGGCCCGTTCGATCGCCGACCACACCGCCCGGGTCTTGGTCCGCTGCCCGCGCACGGTCTGCTCCGACGGGGTGGCCGTGAGGGTGGTGGGCTCTCGCAGGTGGAGCAGGCGGACCTCGACGGGCCGCTGGCCGAGCACCTCCTCGCACAGGAGGGCGTAGAGCTGGACGCCGGCCAGCCGGGCCTGCTCGTACGCGGGCGACGGCGCCCGTCCCGTCTTGTAGTCCACGACCACGAGCCCGCCCCCGGGGGTGCGATCGAGCCGGTCGAGGATGCCCCGGAGCCGGATGCCGTCGAGGTCGGCCTCGAGGGTCAGCTCGATGCCCACCGGGGTCACCGCGTCGGGGTCCTCGAGGGAGAAGTAGTTGGCCACCAGGTCCTCGGCGTCGGCCAGGAACCGGTCGGCCTCGTCGCCGGCCAGTCCGAGGGAGCGCCAGTCCGGGTCGTCCTGGAGCAGGTCCCAGGCCGCGGCCAGCTCGGCCCGTCCGGCCGCCGGGGTGCGCTCCCCCGACGGGTGGCGCCAGAAGAGTCGCTCGAGGGCGGTGTGGACGAGGGTGCCCTTGACCGTCCACACCGTGGGCGGGTCGGGCAGGTGTTCGATGGTGGTGAACCGGAAGGCCAGGGCGCAGTCGCGGAAGGCCGCGACCTTGGAGGGGGAGAGCGACCGGGGGGGTGCGTAGGACACGGCCAGAGCCTAGGACCGGGTTGTGCCCCCGGACCGGGAGAGGGCCCGGGCCGTTCCTCGGGCCACCTCGGCCGGCCGCTCGAGGGGACCGAAGTGGCCGAGGTCGGCGTAGGCCTCCAACCGCCCGTCGGGCAGCGGCACCACGTCGGCCTCCATCACGGCGCGCCCCGGCATGACCGAGTGGGCGCCGTAGGCCAGGGTCACCGGGCAGCCGACCGCCCCGAGATGGGCGAAGGCGTCGTGCGCGCTCCCGGCGTCGAAGATCGCCGCCTCGTCCTCCCGGCGGCACCGCAGGCGCACCGCGACGCCGTCGCCGCCCTCGTCGGCCGGCACGGGCTCGAAGCCGTCCTCCACGTAGCGGCGGAGCGCCTCGGGGTCGAGACCGGCCAGCGGCGGCTTGGACGAGAAGTTGACGAAGGCGTCCTCGGCCGAGGGGAAGGTGGAGCGGCGCCGGCGGGCGCCTGCGGCGAGCGGGTTGTGGTCGCCGAGATCGGCACGCAGGGCGTCGGGCACGACGACCGGCTCGAAGAGGTAGAGCCCGGCGAAGGTGCCCGGGCGGGCCTGCTCGGCGAGGAGCAGGGCCGCGCCGCCGCAGGAGTGGCCGAAGCCGAAGGGACGGTCGATGCCGAGACCCTCGACCACGGCACGGACGTCGCGGGCGAATCCGTCCCAGGCGAAGTCACCGTCGACCGGCCGCCCCGAACGGCCGTGGCCCCGCAGGTCGAGGGCCCAGCACCGGAACCGGTCCCCGAGGGCGGCGGCCAGGGGGGCGAGCACCCCGGCGCAGAAGCCGGTGGCGTGCACCAGCAGGAGGTCGGGTCCCGACCCGCCGAAGTCGTAGGCGGCGACGGCGATCCCGTCGTCGGTCGTGCAGGTGGTCGGCTCGGGGCCGGGCGGGGGCGCCGTGGGCATGGGGGCCGACGGTAGCCGACCGGGCGACCACCGCCGGCGGGACGGTGCGGCCCGGACGGCCGCGAACCGTGCTGGCGCGATCTCGGGCGGGCGAGCGACTAGACAGGTGGCCCATGGAGCACTTCCTCGAGACCTGGGGCTACGTCGCCGTCTTCGCCCTGACCTTCGTGTCGTCGATGGGCCCTCCCGTCGGCTCCGAGCTGGCCCTCATCTACGGCGGGGTGTTGGCCAGCGGACAGATCCCGAACGAACCCCACCACCTCAACCTCGCCGTCGTCATCGTCCTCGGCATCTGCGGAGAGGTGCTCGGCTCGACGGCCGGCTACCTCATCGGCCGGTTCGGCGGCCGGGCCCTCGTCGACCGGTTCGGCAAGTACGTGCTCCTCACCCACAAGGACCTCGACCGGGCCGAGGCGTGGTTCGGCCGCCACGGCGAGCCCCTCGTCTTCTTCGGGCGCTTCATCCCGTTGTTGCGGTCGTTCGTCTCGCTGGCCGCCGGCCTCGGGGAGATGGCCTTCGGGAAGTTCCTCGTCTTCACCGTCATCGGCTGCTCCATCTGGTGCACGGCCCTGGTCAGTCTCGGGTACTCGCTCGGGTCCAGCTACAACCATGTCCTCAAGGCGTTCAGCTACGCCGGCTACGTGGCCGGCGCCCTGGCCGTGGTGGTGGTCGCCCTGGCCTTCTGGCACCGACTGCGGCAGCTGCGCGAGGAGCGGAGCTGACCCGGGCCCTGCCGGCCGGGGCCCGGCGGGCGGCCCGGGCGGCGGCGTCGCACCTCGACCGCCAGGCCTCCTGGCACGGTCTGCGGGCCGGGGATCCGGTCGTCGTCCGCGGGTTCGCCGGCCGCGGGGCGACCTGGGAGTTCCGGGCCCACGTCGTCAACCGGTCCAACGGCGAAGCGTCGGTCGAGGTCGTCGGTGGGCGGCCCGGGGACCGCGCCGTGCGGTCGTTCGCGCCCGACCGGATCCTGCCCGTGACCGGGTCGCGCCGGCGCCCGGGCACGGAGCCGCCGTCGCTGGCCGCCGCTCCCCAGCTGCCGCTGGGCTGATGTGGAACGGAATGTCAACCTCCCGCGCGGATCTTGCGCGGAGTGGTGTCCGGCCCCGCCCGCCACGGCGGCCGGCGCGGGATCAGCCGTTGCCGACCGGCCCCGGCCGGCGCATCGTCGCTGAGGGTCCGACCCCGGGCACTAGGGTGCTGCCGATGGCCACGGTCGTCTTCCTCCACGCCCACCCCGACGACGAGGCCATCGCCACCGGCGGCACGATGGCCTCGCTGGCCGCACGCGGCCACCGGGTGGTGCTGGTCACGGCCACCGACGGCGGACTGGGCGAGGTGCCCGACGGGCTGCTGGCCCCGGGCGAGACCCTGGCCGGGCGACGGGCGGCGGAGCTGGCCCAGGCCTGCACCGTCCTGGGCGTGGCCCGCCAGGTCTTCCTCGGCTACACGGATTCCGGCATGGCCGACGAGCCCACCAACGCCCGACCGGGCTGCTTCGCGGCGGCCGACCTCGACGAGGCGGCCCGCCGTCTGGCCGGGCTCCTCGACGAGGAGGGCGCCCACGTCCTGGTCACCTACGACGAGCACGGCGGCTACGGCCACCCCGACCACGTGCAGGTCCACGCCGTGGGGATGCGGGCGGCCGAGTTGGCCGGCACGGAGGTGGTCTACCTGGCCACCATGGACCGAGGGGTGATGCGGGCGTTGCGCGACCGGGCGGACGAGCTGGGCGTCGACGGCGGTCCCGGCGACGCCGACCCCGACCAGTTCGACACGCTGGGGGAACCGAGCGAGCGGATCACCACGGAGGTGGACGTCACCCCCTTCCTGGCGGCCAAGCGTGCTGGAATGGCGGCCCACGCCAGCCAGATCGGGCCCGACAGCTTCTTCCTGGCCGTACCCGACGAGCTCTTCGCCGAGCTGTGGGGGCGCGAGTGGTACGTCCGGATCCGCCCCGCGCCCGACGGGCTCGGCGACGGTCGCCGGGAACGCGACCTCCTCGTCAGTGGGCCCGGGGGCTCGCCGATCCGTCGGAGCCCGGTCGGGCCGGCGGCGGACCGATGACGACCCACCGGGTCCTGCGGGTCCACGGCGGCCGACTGGTGGTCGGCGAGCGCCGGACCGAGCTCGAGGGCGAGCTCGACCGCCAGGCGGCCGAGGGGTACCGACTGCTCCACACCTTCGCCGTGGACGACAACGTCTACCTGGTCCTGTGCCGGCAGGAGCGCAGCCCGACCTAGCGCCCGCCGGCGAGCGGCCGGCGGGTCAGAACTCGGTGAAGGCCTCGATGGAGACCACCCGGTTGCGCCCCGTCTCCTTGGCCCGGTAGAGGGCCTGGTCGGCCCGCTCGATGAAGGACTGGGGGTCCTCTCTCCCGTCCCAGCTGGTGAGCCCGGCCGAGAGGGTGACGCCGAAGTCCGAGGTGGCGTCACGGCCCCCGCCGCGCAGCTTGTCGAGCAGGTGGTGGCCGCCCAGCAGGTCGGTGTCGGGCATGACCAGGCAGAACTCCTCGCCGCCGTACCGGGCCACCATGTCCTGGCCGCGGATGTTGGAGACCATGACGGCGGCGATGGAGCGGAGCACCGTGTCCCCGGCCACGTGTCCGTACTGGTCGTTGTAGTCCTTGAAGTGGTCGAGGTCGATCATGGCCACGCTGAGCGGTGTGTCGGCGCGAAGGGCGTGGGCCATCTCGATCTCGATCCGCTCGAAGAGGCTCCGCCGGTTGGCCAGGCCGGTGAGGGGGTCGGTCCGGCTCTCGGTGTGGAGGCCGTGGACGAAATTGGCCCGGCTGGTGGCCCGCAGGAAGGCTGCGGCGACGAGGTCGGCGGCCTCGACCGTCCGGGCGTCGGTGCGTGCCTCGGAGCCGTGCCGGTCGACGACCATGACCAGCTCGCCCGCCGAGGAGTAGCCGACGGGGACGACGACGTGCTCGGCCGACACGTCGGCCTCGTGGGTGACGAGGACCCGGGTCAGCTCCGGGAGACCGGCCAGGTCGGCCGGGTCGGACGCCCCCTCGGGCCACACGGCGACCAGGACGAACCGCTCCAGGCTGCTGTTGCGGGCGAAGACGGCCACCCGCTCGGCGGGCAGTACCCCGGCGACCTGGGGCAGTCCCTGCCGGAAGATCTCGGCGAACGAGTCCGGACCGGTGCCGGGCCCGTCGAAGCCGAGGTCGGCGAAGGTCTCGTTGAGGGCATCGAGGGCCTGGGAGAGGTTGACCTGACCGGTGAGCGATCCGACCGTGCGGGCGCAGATGAGGGTGATGACGGCGATGGTCGACCCGTAGATCACGAGCGAGACGGCGAAGTCGCCGCCCCGCAGCCCGTCGACCCAGTCGACCAGGGCGATGAGGGCCAGGGCCCAGGCCCCGACGGCGACCTGCATGCGGCGGTCGCCGACGATGCACACGAAGATCACCCCGACCAGCATGGCCGGCGTGTAGAGGCCCGGGTGCCGGGCGGCGGCGAGCTGGATGCCGGCCAGGCCGGCCATGGCCAGGCACACGACCACGAACCACACGGTGGCCTGGGCCCGGAGGGTGGCCCGGCCCTTGTTCAGGGCCACGAACAGGGCCAGGGTGACGACGGAGACGAAGATGCAGGCCGTGGCCGCGACGAGGTAGCCCCACCGAACGCTCTGGTGCTCGACGAAGGCCAGGGTCAACAGGATGGGGATCATGATGGACTCGGCGATGAGCCCGCAGATCACACCGTCGCGCAGCTGCTGCTGCGTGGGGTGGGCCAGATCGAACGTCACCCCTGTTGTATCGGTCCTGGTCCGGGCGAGCTTTACCCGGGGGTACGGGACCGGAGGCGACGTCCCAGCTCAGGAGCCCGAAGTCGCCGTCGGCGCCGATCCGGCCCGCAGCCCGTGGACGCCGGGTCAGCCGCCCCCGTCCGGTCCCACCAGCCCGAGGCGGCCGGCCGCCTCCCGCAGGCCGGGGCGGGAGCGGGGGTCGGCGGCCTGCTCGATCAGCAGGCGGGTCTGGCCGCGCTGGCCCTGGCCGAAGAGCTCGGCACAGCCGTGCTCGGTGACGATGACCGAGTGCTGGAAGGAGGTGACCGGATCGCCGAGCAGCGGGATCACCGTCGAGGTGTCCGTCTTGTCGTGCCAGGACCGGAGGGCCACGACGGCGTGGCCGCCGTGGGAGTGCAGGGCGCCGGTGACGAAGTCGGGCTGGCCGCCGAAGCCCGAATAGATGGCCGACCGCACGTAGCCGGCGTTCACCTGGTCGAACAGGTCGACCTGGAGGGCACCGTTGACGGACAGCATGCCCGGGTGGGCGGCGATGCGGGTCGGGTCGTTGACCACTTCGGTGCGCAGCATCTCCAGGCGGGGCTGGTCGTCGGCCCAGGCGTAGAGCTCGGGCGAACCGAACAGGAAGGTGGCACTGAGGTTCCGGTCGGGATCGAGGGCTCCGGCCCGGTCGAGCCCGAGGATGCCGTCCCCGAGCAGCTCCGTCCATACGCCGAGGCGGCGGCGGCGGCGGAGGCCGGCGGCGGCGGCGTCGGGCAGGAGGCCGATGCCCAGCTGCACGGTCCCCCCGTCCACGGCGTAGCGGGCCACACGTTCGCCGATGGCGTCGGCCGTCTCGTCGGCGGACCGGGGCGTCGGGGACGGCAGCGGACCGTCGACCTCGAGGGCCAGGTCGATGCGGTCGACGTCGATGACGGCGTCGCCCCGCGTGTGGGGCATGTCCCGGTTGATCTGGGCCACCACGAGGCCGCCGCGACGGGCCACGTACTCCAGGGCGGCAGGCAGGATGTTGACCTCGATGCCGAGGGAGACCGTGCCGTGGCGCGGGACCGACGCGTGGACGAGCACCGCGTCCGGGGGCCGGCCCGAGGCGAAGAGGCGGGGCACCAGGGACAGGCGCATGGGCAGGTAGTCGAGGCCCGGGTCGCCGCGCACCCCGGGGCCGACGAAGGGGGTCTCGGTGACGATCCCGGGTCGGCGGGGCCACCCCGCCTGCGGGTTGAGGGCGAACAGGCGGCAGCGGGGGAGCGTGGCCTCGGCGATGCGGACCAGCTCCCACGGCGTGGCGAAGTTGCCCGAGACGACCAGTCGCGGCTCGGACCCCGCCAACGCGGCCAGGCGGTCGGCGACGACACGCTCGTTCACGAGCTCCACGGGGGCCCTCCGATCGTCACGGTGCCGGACGTCACGGCGGCCCGGGTCCGGCCGCTCGGACCGGCTCCACCGGCCAGACGCCCGTCGGCCCGCCCCCGGTCCGTTGCCGGGCCGCGGCCGTGGTCAGGGGGTCCGCCGCTCACGCCGGGCGACCCTACCGCCGCCGGCCCCCGGGTGCGGGGACGGCGCCCGGGGACCCGGACCGCACCGTGGCGCCCGTCGGCTCCGGCGCCCACGGGACCGCCGGAGCCCGCCCACCCGGCCCGGGTCCCCTCCGGGGGAGCCCGGTGCCCGGGTCGTCACGGTCGCGGTCGGGCGCTCACTTGTCGATCATCACCCCGGCGCTGACCTCGGTCGATGCCAGTTCGCCCACCTCGAGCAGGCCGGTGCCCAGCTCGTCGTCGAGGGCCTGCTCGGCGTGCACGTACTGGGGACCGCGGAGCCAGGAGATGACGGCGGCGAGGAAGGTGGTGGCGGCGGCGAAGTCGAAGGCGAGCCGCAGCCCGTTCTGGAACGAGGGGGAGATGAGCCGGGGGAAGAAGGTCCGCCCGGTCAGATAGGCGGCGTGGGCCGAGCCCAGGTTGACCAGCACCTGGTGGGGCACTTCGGTCTGGATGGGGTTGAAGCCGAGAAAGGCGGCGAAGAGGCTGCCGATGGGGGGCAGGTGCGAGAGCCTGACGGCCTGGGCCACCGGCATGCCCTGGGCCACCAACCCGTGGTAGAGGTCACCCGGGAGCGTGGCGGCGAGCCCGAGGGTCACGATGGAGAAGAACACCCCGATGGAGAGGACCTGGGCCGAGTTCACGAACGTGGCGTTCATGCCCGCTCCCGCACCGCGCTGTTCGGGCGGCAGGCTGTTCATGACGGCCATCTGGTTGGGCGAGAAGAACATCCCCGAGAAGACCGAGAACAACAGCAGGATCGCGGCGAAGGGCAGGTACGAGAAGTCCATGGGGAGCGTCTCGAGCAGCAGGTAGCAGATGCCGGCGCCCACCAGGCCGGTGGTGGCGATGCCCCGGGCGCCGTGGCGGTCGGCGAGGACCCCGGCCAGCGGACCCGACACCAGGAACCCGATGGTCAGCGGGACCATGTAGATGCCGGCCCACAGGGGCGTACTGGAGTAGTCGTAGCCGTGCTGGGGGAGCCAGATCCCCTGCAGCCAGATGATCAGCATGAACTGGATGCCGCCCCGGCCCAGGGCCGACAGGAATCCGGCGAGGACTCCGGCGGAGTAGGCCCGGATCCTGAACAGGTGGAGCTGGAACATCGGGTTCTCGACCCGGAGCTCGATGAGCACGAAGACCCCGAGCAGGAGGGCGCCGCCGACGACGGTGGCCAGGACGAAGGGGCTCGTCCACCCCATGGTGTGGCCACCGTAGGGCTGGATGCCGTAGACGATCCCGACCAGGAGGGACACCAGGCCCACGGCGAAGGTGGCGTTGCCCACCCAGTCGATCGTGCTCTTGATCCGCACCCCGTTGTCCTCGAGCTTCAGGTAGGCCCACACCGTGCCCAACAGGCCGAACGGGACCGACACCAGGAACACCAGCCGCCACTCGATCGGGGCCAGGACCCCGCCCAGGATCAGTCCCAGGAACGACCCGGTGACGAGGGCCACGCCGTTGATGCCCATGGCCTTTCCCCGCTCGTCGGCCGGGAAGGCGTCGGTGACGATGGCGCTGGAGTTGGCGAACAGGAACGCTCCTCCGATCCCCTGACCCACCCGCATGAGGATGATCCAGATGGCACCGGCGGGGCCGGTGAGCCAGGTGACGGACAGCAGGATGGAGAAGAAGGTGAAGACGGCGAAGCCGAGGTTGTACATGCGGACCCGGCCGTACATGTCGCCCACCCGGCCGAAGCTCACGACCAGCACCGCCGTCACCAGGATGAACCCCATCAGGATCCAGAGGAAGTACGAGGTGTTCCCCGGCGCCAGCGGTTGGAGGTCGATGCCACGGAAGATGGCCGGCAGCGAGATGAGGAGGATCGAGGAGTTGATCGTCACCATGAGGATGCCGAGCGTGGTGTTCGACAGGGCGATCCACTTGTAGCGGTCGTTCCGACCGCCCGGCACCACCGGGTCCGTCACCGTCATGCAGCGCACCTCTCTCGTCAGTCGTCGTCGCCCCGGGCCCTCGGACCGGCGGCGCGACACCGCCGGCGGGGCGGCGGGCCCCGCTGCCGACCGCTGGCACGGGCGTCCGACGGGCCCTCCCCACCGGGAAAGCTACGTGTATCATACAAGTAGTTCGGCCAAGTGTACCGGGTGGGGGGCGGGGAGGAGGTCGTTGATGGGGGCGGCAGACGAGTCGATCGGCGTCATCGAGACGGAGCTCCTCACGCTGGTGCGCCACCTCGAGACGCTCGGCCGGAAGGGCTCGCTCTACGTGCGGATCGACCGGTCGGGTTATCTCGTCCTCCGGACGCTCGAGCGGACCGGTCCGGTCCCCATCACCAGCCTGGCCAAGACCCTCCAGCTCGACGGGTCGACCGTCACCCGCCAGGTGACGGCCCTGGTGGCCGGCGGTTTCGTGGAGCGCCGCCCCAACCCGGCCGACGGACGATCGTCGATCTTGGCCGTGACGCCGGACGGACGGAGGGAGATGCGCGAGGTCGAGCGGCACCGCCGGCGCATCCTGCAGGAGATGTTCAGCTCGTGGGACGAGTCGGAGCGACGGTCCGTGGGGGAGGCCCTGCGTCGCCTCAACGGTTCCCTGGTGGAACGGGTGGCCGTGCTCCGCCGCGCCGCGAGCGCCGCCGGCCGAGGTGCCGGGGA
>DAHVAJ010000107.1 GCA_027314705.1 Acidimicrobiaceae bacterium | reverse complement strand
CCACCGGGGCGCGCCTGCGCCCGCCCCGACCACGGAGGCGCCGGGTGCGGGGACGTCGCCGGGTCGCCCGGACCCGGCCGGGCGGCGGCCCGTCCGCTCCGGTGCAGCCGGTCCCGACGGGACGGTGCGGTGAACGCCCCGCTCGCCGCCCTCCTCCGGCGACGCGTGGCCGAGGACCTGGCCGGTGCCGACGCCGCCCGGCTGGACGGCGACGACCGGCGCGAGTTCGCCCGCCGGCGGGTCTTCCTCCACCTCGACGCCCTCTCGACCGGCCAGTGGGAGGCGGCGGGGCACCCGGCCGACGCTCCCGACGAGCAGGAACTGGCCCGCGCCGTGCTCGACGCCCTCTTCGGTCTCGGGCGCCTCCAGGCGCTCATCGACGACCCGGACGTCGAGAACATCGACATCAACGGGTGCGACCGCGTCTGGGTCACCCGGGCCGACGGGTCCAAGGCGGCCGTCGACCCGGTGGCCGGCTCCGACGAGGAACTGGTCGAGGTGGTGCGCTCGGCCGCCGGCCGCTTCGGCCTCTCCGAGCGCCGATTCGACCTGGCCAAGCCCGAACTCGACCTGCAGCTCCCCGACGGCAGCCGCCTCTCGGCCGTGATGGCGGTGGCCCGGCGGCCGGCGATCTCGATCCGCCGCCACCGGTTCGCCGACCTCTCGCTCGCCGACCTCGTGGCGCTGGGCACGCTCGACGCCGGGCTCCGGTCGCTGCTGGCCGCGGCGGTGCGGGCCCGGCGCAACATCGTGGTGGGCGGGGCCATGAACGTCGGGAAGACCACCCTGCTCCGGGCGCTGGCCGCCGAGGTCCCGGCCCGGGAGCGGCTCGTCACCATCGAGCAGGCCTTCGAGCTCGGCCTCGACACCGGGTCGGACCGCCATCCCGACATGGTCGCCCTCGAGGCCCGGCCGGCCAATCTGGAGGGCGAGGGCCGGATCACGGTGGCTGACCTGGTGCGCCGGTCGCTGCGCATGAACGCCGACCGGGTCATCGTGGGCGAGGTGCTGGGTGACGAGATCCTGCCCATGCTCAACGCCATGAGCCAGGGCCGGTCCGGGTCGATGTGCACGATCCACGCCGACTCCTCGGCCGGGGTCTTCCGGCGGATCGCCTCCTACGCCGTGCAGGCCCCCGAGCGGTTGCCGGTCGAGGCCACCAACCTCCTGATCGCCGGCGCGGTCCACCTGGTCGTCTTCCTCGAGACCGCGGCCGCCGCCGCCGACCTCGCCGACCGGCCGCCGGGGTCGGACGCCCCCGGCGGTGGGGGAGCCGGGGTCCGGACGTTCCCGTCCGCGGCGCCCCGGGCCCGCTTCGTGTCGTCGGTCCGCGAGGTTGTCGACGCCGAGGGCGTCCAGGTCGTCTCCAACGAGATCTACCGGCCCGGCCCCGACCGCCGCGCCGTGCCCGCCGCGCCGCTGCGGTCCGAGACCCTGGAGGAGCTGCGCGTCTGGGGGTACGAGCCGGCGCTCGGGGGCGACCGGTGGTGAGGAGCGTGGCGGTGGCCGCGGCCGCCGTCGGTGTCTCCGTCGGGGTCCTCGGCCTGGCCGCCGCCGTGCCCCGGCGTCGTCCGGACCCCGGCGCGGCCGGCCGACGGTCCCGGCGCGACCCCCGGCCCGAGCGGACCCGTGCCGTCCTGGCCGCCGCCGCGCCGGCCG
>DAHVAJ010000096.1 GCA_027314705.1 Acidimicrobiaceae bacterium | reverse complement strand
AGCCGCGGGTGATCGTCCTGTCCTTCCCGCACAATCCGACGACCGAGTGCGTGGACCTCGAGTGGATGACCCGGATCGTCGCCTTCGCCAAGGAGCACGACATCGTGCTCGTGCACGACTTCGCCTACGCCGACATCGCCTTCGACGGCTACACGCCGCCGTCGATCCTGCAGGTGCCGGGAGCAAAGGACGTGGCCGTCGAGCTCTACACGCTGACCAAGTCGTTCTCGATGGCCGGGTGGCGGGTCGGGTTCATGGTGGGCAACGCCACCATCGTCCAGGCGCTCACCAAGCTGAAGAGCTATCTCGACTACGGCACGTTCCAGCCGATCCAGATCGCCGCCATCGTGGCCATGAACGAGGCACCCGACTACCCGAAGGTCGTCAACGAGACGTACCAGGGCCGCCGGGACGCGCTCTGCGACGGTCTGCACCGCATCGGCTGGGAGATCGCCCCGCCCCGCGGGACCATGTTCGTCTGGGCCCCCATCCCCGAGCCGTACCGCGACATGGGCTCGCTCGAGTTCGCCAAGTTCCTGGTGGAGGAGGCCGACGTGGCGACCTCGCCCGGCGTCGGCTTCGGCCCCGGCGGCGACGGCCACGTACGGTTCGCCCTGATCGAGAACGAGCAGCGCATCGGCCAGGGCGTGCGCAGCCTCCGCCGGGCCCTCACCCGCCTGCGCTGAGTCCGGCCGTCGCGTTCGGCCCGGTGGGCCGGGGCGACGGGCTCGTCACCAGGTACCCCTGCCGGCAGAAGGCGATGGCCGCCTCGGCCACCCGGTCGGCCCCGGCGCCCTGCTCGAGCATGAGCACCCGGGCCAGGTGCGACGTCACCCCGACGATGGCCGTCGTCAGCACGTCGGGGTCCTCGCCACGCAGGAGCCCGGCGGTGATGCCGGCGCTCACGTGGGGCAGGGCGTCGGCCTTCAGCCGGCTCTCGCCGTGACGCACGACCGAGGCGAAGCGGGCCTCGGCGCGGGCGAATTCCACGAGCACGAAGAGGTGGCGGTGCCCGCTCAGCCACTCGAGCGACGAGCGGATGCCGACCTCGATGCGCCGGGCCGGGTCGGGTTCGGCGGCCACGGCCTCCCACTGGGCCAGGCGCATGGACCGGAGGGCGTCGGCCAGGATCTCCTCGAGGAGGTCGTCCTTCGAGGCGAAGTACCAGTAGAAGACGCCTTTGCCCACGCCCAGGCGTTCGACGACGGTGGTGACCGACGTGGTGTGGTAGCCCTCGGCGGCGAAGGTCCGGGCGGCGAGGTCCATGAGGGACCGCCGCCGCTCGGCCCCGCGGGGCGTCAGCCTGCGCTCGCCGTCGGCCATCGCTCAAGCGCGCGTCGTCGTCTTCGACGCCGGCCGGTCACCGGCCGCCCGGGGCCACGACCTCGGCGGCACCGAAGGAGGCCCGCATGGTGGTCGCCGACGTGGAGAAGAGGGCCCGCCGGGGGAGGCCGAGGGAGCGGAGCTCGTCGGCCATCGGGTGGTCGCCGAGCACCAGGGTGGCCCCGCCGGGCCGGCCCCGCACGCCCCCGAAGTCGACGGTCCACTCGGTGCGCCGAAGCAGTCCGTCCCGGAACGAGTAGCTCGGGGGCGCGTGCGACGGAAGCCGCAGCGGAATGCCACCGGAGACGGTGAGGGTGAGGACGTGATGGCCGTCCTCGGCGAGGCGCACGGTGGTACCCGTCCCCCGGGCACCGTCGGGAGCCCGCTCGTCGACGGTGATGGTCGTCATCCACTTCGGGTAGCCCCAGACGTCGCGCCCGGCCACGCAGGTGAACTCCTGGTCGACCGGGAGCCGGTGGATGTAGGCCCCGACGGCACCGGAGCCGAACTCCCGCAGCCGCTGGGCCGTGGACGGCCGGGGCGGGGCGTCGTGGGGCCGCACCACGAAGGACACGGCCACTTCGTGGTATCCGTCGAGGTCGGTGTCGTCGTACCGGCAGGCGGCCAGGGCCACGAGGGCCCGCTCCGGGAACGGTCCGGTGACCTCGAGGCCGGTCGGGTCGACGATCCGCTGGGCGGCCGCCGCCGGCACCAGGTACTGGACACCCCACTGGGCGGCCCGGCGCACCTCGACCGGCAGGGTGATCTCCCGGCCGAGCACGGTCCACGACCCGGTGCCGGTGGGTGCCTCGGCCGCATCGAGCGTCATGGGTGCAGTACAGCACACGCGGCGATACGGTGGCCCGGTGGCCTACTCGATCATGAAGGCGCTGATCAGCCCCTTCCTCCACCTGCTGTGGCGGGTACGGATCGAGGGCCGTGCGCACGTCCCGGCCGACGGCCCGGTCATCCTGGCCGCCAACCACCAGTCCTTCTGCGACTCGTTCTTCCTCCCCGTCGCGGTCAGGCGCCGGGTCACCTACGTGGCCAAGGCCGAGTACTTCGACAGCTGGAGGACGGCCTGGTTCTTCCGGGCCGCCGGCCAGATCCCCATGAACCGGAGCGGCGGCGACGCCTCCCGGCGGGCCCTCGACACGGCCCGCACGGTGCTCCGGGCCGGCGGCGTACTGGCCATCTACCCCGAGGGCACCCGGGCGCCGGACAGCCGGCTCCACCGAGGCAAGACCGGTGTGGCCCGACTGGCCCTCGGCTGCGACGTGCCCGTCATCCCGGTGGGCCTGGTCGGCACCCGGGCCGTGCAGCCCCCGGGACGTCTGTGGATGCGACCCTTCCGAACGGTGACGGTCCGCTTCGGTCCGCCCCTGGCCTACGAGTACGGCGGGACCACGGTGACGACGGGGAGGTGCACCCCGGTGCCGGCCCCGGCGGGCACCATCGGCCGCCCTGACGCCGACCAGGACGAATTGCGGGCCCTCACCGACGCCCTCATGGCCCGCATCGGCGCGCTCTCGGGGCAGGAGTACGTCGACACCTACGCCGGCCGGACGAGGGAGGACGCCGGCGGCGGTGCGGTTCCCGTAACCGTACCGAAACCGTCCCGACACACGGGCCACGTACCCTGACGGGGTGAGGAACTACCTGATCCGGGTCCAGCTCCCCGACCGTCCGGGGGCGCTCGGGGCGGTGGCCAGTCGGATCGGGTCGGTCGGCGGTGACGTGGTCTCCATCGAGATCCTCCAGCGCGACAACGGCGCCGTCGTCGACGAGCTCGGGGTGCGGCTTCCGGGCGACCACCTCCTCGGCCTGCTACGCGACGAGGTGCTCGAGGTCGACGGGGTGACCGTCGAGGCGGTCCGTCCGGTGCGCGGCCCCTTGCCGGACCCCCACGCCGAGCTGCTCGAGGTGGCCCGCGACCTGCTCTCGGCCACCACGACGGCCGAGCGCCTCGACCAGCTCGCCCGGAGGGTCCAGCGGGTGCTGGCCGCCGATTTCGCCGCGGTGGTCGAGGAGGGGGGCGCGGCCGTGCTCGTCCGGCACGGGCGGGTCCCGGCCGACGGCGAGCTGGTGTCGCTGGCGCTCGATGCCGCAGTGCCGCTCACCCCGCCCCCCGGGGCCCACGAGACGGAGCCGAGCCCCGACGACCGCTGGCGGTCGGTGACCGCGGCCGGGTTGGTCCGCACCGGGGTCGTCCTGGTGGTGGGTCGGGCCGTCCCCGTGCTCCGGGCCCGGGAGCGCCAGTGGGTCGCCGTCATGGCCGAGCTGGTCGACCACGGCGGGGCGGTGGCCGACTGAGCCGGGGAGTCAGGCGCCGTCCCTGGCCCAGCCCCGCGACCGGTCCACCGCCCGGAGCCAGGCCGCATGGGCCGCCTCGGCCTCTTCCTCGGGTGCGACCGGGGCGAACGACGCCTCCGCCGTCCACAGCCCGGCGAGGTCGTCGAGCGTTCCCCACACCCCCTCGGCCAGGCCGGCCATGGTGGCCGCGCCGAGCGCCGTGGTCTCCACCGACCGGGGGCGCACCACCCCGACGCGGGCCTGGTCGGCGAGGTGCTGGAGGAGGAGGCCCATGACCGCCGCCCCGCCGTCCACCCGGACCTCGGTGGGGGCCATACCGGCGCCGGACATGGCGTCGAGGACGTCCCGGACCTGGAACCCCATGGCCTCGACCATGGCTCGGGCCAGTTGGGCCCGGCCCGAACCGCGGCTGAGCCCGATGATGGTCCCCCGGGCGGCCGGGTCCCAGTGGGGACTGCCCAGGCCGGTGAAGGCGGGCACGACGACCACCCCCTCGCTCGAGTCGACCGTCCGGGCCAAGGGTTCGAGACCGGCCGACGACTCGAGGATCCCGAGCCCGTCGCGCAGCCACTGCACCCCGGCCCCGGCCGCGAAGACCGAGCCCTCGAGGGCGTAGGCCACCCCGCCGGCTGTGTCGCCCAGGTCCCAGGCAACGGTGGTGAGGAGACCGTCCACCGGTTCCGGGCAGGTGCCCCCGGCGTGCACGAGGACGAAGCTGCCGGTACCGAAGGTGGCCTTGGCCATGCCCGGCTCGAAGCAGGCCTGACCGAAGAGGGCGGCGTGCTGGTCGCCGACGAGAGCGCTCACCGGCACGCCGGCGAGCGACGAGGTGCCGCCGAGCCCCGTGTCGGCCACCGTCCCGAAGCGGCCGCACGACGGCCGGACCTCGGGCAGCGCCCGCCGGGGCACGCCGAAGACGTCACAGAGCTCCTCGGACCAGTGGAGCTCGTGGATGTCGAGGAGCAGGGTGCGCGCCGCGTTGGTGGGGTCGGTGGCGAGGACGCCGCCCGCGGGGCCGCCGGTGAGGTTCCAGAGCACCCAGGAGTCGACGGTGCCGAGGACCAGGCCCGGCCCGGCCGGGACACCCCCCTCGTCGAGCAGCCAGGCCATCTTGGTCGCGGAGAAGTAGGGGTCGAGTACGAGGCCGGTGCGGTGGCGTACCAGGGGAAGGCGTCCCTCCTCGGCGAGCGACCGGCACCGTCCGGCCGTCCGCCGGTCCTGCCAGACGACGGCCCGATGGAGCGGGGCTCCAGAGGCGCGGTCCCAGGCCACCACCGTCTCGCGCTGATTGGTGATGCCGACCGCCCGCGCCTCCCGCCCGGCGGCGGGGAGGCGACCGGCCACCTCGGCCAGCGTGGCCTGCACGCTGTGCCAGATCTCCACGGCATCGTGCTCGACCCAACCGGGGCGCGGGAAGAACTGGGTCAACTCGCGGTAGGCGAGGTCCACCACCGTCCCGCGCTCGTCGACGACCAGGGAGCGGACCCCGGTCGTGCCGGCGTCGATGGCGACGGTCACGGGGGAGCGGGCGGCCACGGAGGGACTGTAGCGACCGCGTCGGGCCGGATTCGGTCCGCTCGCGGCCAGCAATGATCTGCAAACCTTCGCGAATGGTCCGGGAGCAGGGAGTTCCCGCCGCCAACCCGCCCTCCGGGACCCCTCGGTTCGTTGACAGGGCTGTAGTTACGCTGCTGTAATAGACCCACTATCTCGTACCTCGGGGGAGGGTCAACCACAAGATATTGTGTCAACTCCGGGATCTCGGCGTTCCCGGGGGTGACGGGGACGGGCGGTCGGGGCAGGATTGACGGGGACGGGTCTCCGTCGGCGGCGGCCCTGTCGACCAGGAGAGGCACGACCGAGCACGGACCCCCACCGACACCGACCTGGCGGCCGGCCACCCCCCTCCCGCAGCACCGCTCCACCCACCGAACAGCACCGAACAGACGCACCGAACAGAGAGGACCCACCCATGGCCATCGCCCCCCAGCGAGTCGGTATCGGCATCCGGCGCCACTTCACCGATGTCGGCACCCACCCTTACGACCGGGTCGTCTGGGAGCGGCGCGACGCCAGGATCACCGACTTCCGGGACGGCTCGGTGGCCTTCGAGCAGCTCGACGTCGAGGTGCCCGCGGCGTGGAGCGTCAACGCCACCAACATCCTGGCCCAGAAGTACTTCCGGGGGACGCCCAACACGCCCGAGCGCGAGACGTCGCTCCGGCAGGTGGCCGACCGGGTCGTCGACACCGTGACGGCCTGGGGCGTGAAGGACGGCTACTTCGTCGACGATGAGGAGGCCGAGGCCTTCTCTGCCGAGCTCAAGCACCTGATCGTCCACCAGATGGCCGCCTTCAACTCGCCCGTTTGGTTCAACATCGGCGTGGCCGGGGTGCCCCAGCAGGGTTCGGCCTGCTTCATCCTGTCGGTCGACGACACGATGGACTCCATCCTCAACTGGTACTCGGAAGAAGGTGTGATCTTCAAGGGCGGATCGGGTGCGGGCGTCAACCTCTCGAGGATCCGGTCGTCGCACGAGATGCTGAAGGGCGGGGGCACGGCATCGGGCCCGGTGAGCTTCATGCGGGGTGCTGACGCCTCGGCCGGAACCATCAAGTCGGGGGGCAAGACCCGCCGGGCCGCCAAGATGGTGATCCTGGACGTCGACCATCCGGACATCGAGGACTTCGTCTGGTGCAAGGCCATCGAGGAGCGCAAGGCCCGGGTCCTGCGCGACGCCGGGTTCGACATGGACCTCGACGGCAAGGACGCCATCAGCCTGCAGTACCAGAACGCCAACAACTCGGTGCGGGTCACCGACGAATTCATGAATGCGGTGGTCGACGGCCGCGACTGGGTCCTCACCAGCCGGCTGGACGGGTCCGCCGTCCGCACGGTGCCGGCCCGGGACCTCTTCCGCCAGTTCGCCCAGGCCGCCTGGGAGTGTGCCGACCCCGGCATGCAGTTCGACACCACCATCAACCGGTGGAACACGGCGGCCAACACCGGGCGGATCAACGGGTCCAACCCGTGCTCGGAGTACATGCACCTGGACAACTCGGCCTGCAACCTGGCCAGTCTCAACCTGATGGCGTTCCTACGCGACGACAGCTCCTTCGATGTCGAGGGCTTCCGCGCCGCCGTGGAGGTCTTCTTCACGGCCCAGGAGATCATCGTCGGCAACGCCGACTACCCGACCGAGAAGATCGCCGAGAACTCGCGGCGCTTCCGTGAGCTCGGCATCGGCTACGCCAACCTCGGGGCCCTGCTCATGGCCCAGGGCCTTCCCTACGACTCCGACGAGGGACGGGCCTGGGCCGCAGCCATCTCCGCCCTGATGACGGGCCACGCCTACGCCACGTCGGCCCGCACGGCGGCCCGCATGGGCCCCTGTGCCGGATACCACGAGAACGTCGATCCCATGACGCGCGTCCTGCACATGCACCGGGACGCCGTGGCCGGCATCGACGAGGAGCAGGTGCCGACCGAGCTGCTGTCGGCCGCCCAGGAGGCCTGGGACACGGCCGTCGAGCTCGGCGAGCAGTACGGCGTACGCAATTCGCAGGCCAGCGTGCTGGCCCCGACCGGCACCATCGGCCTCCTCATGGACTGCGACACCACCGGCGTCGAGCCCGATCTCGGCCTGGTCAAGACCAAGAAGCTGGTGGGCGGCGGTTCGATGTCGATCGTCAACCAGACCGTGCCCCGGGCCCTCACCCGGCTCGGCTACACGCCCGTACAGGTGGCCGACATCGAGGTCTACATCGACGAGCACAAGTCCATCGTGGGCGCCCCGCACCTCCGGGCCGAGCACCTCCCGGTCTTCGCCTGTTCGATGGGGGACAACACCATCCACTACCTGGGCCACGTCCGCATGATGGGGGCGATCCAGCCCTTCATCTCGGGGGCCATCTCGAAGACGGTCAACCTCCCCGAGGACGTGAGCGTCGAGGACGTCGAGCAGCTCCACGTCGACGCCTGGCGTATGGGCATCAAGGCGGTGGCCGTCTACCGGGACAACTGCAAGGTGGCCCAACCGCTCTCGACCACCAAGAAGGTCGGCGCGACCGCACCGGGCGAGGCGGCCCCGGCCGGTTCCGAGGCCGAGGCCCACGCACGGGAGCTCAACGGCCGGATCGCCGAGCTCGAGGCGGCCCTCGCCCACGAACGGACGCGCACGCCCGATTCGGTGCTGGTCGGCGCGGTGCGCGAGCGCCTGCCCCGCCGGCGCAGCTCGTCGACGTTCGCCTTCCGGGTGGCCGACTGCGAGGGGTACGTCACCGTCGGTGAGTACGAGGACGGCCGGCCGGGCGAGGTCTTCATGAAGGTCTCGAAGCAGGGTTCGACACTCGCCGGGATCATGGATGCGTTCTCCATCTCGGTCAGCCTCGGGCTCCAGCACGGGGTGCCGCTCGCCACCTACGTCCGCAAGTACACCAACATGCGGTTCGAGCCGGCCGGCATCACCGACGACCCGGACCTTCGGATCGCCGCCAGCCTGGTCGACTACATCTTCCGGCGTCTGGCCCTCGACTACTTGAGCCGGGAGGAGCGGGCCGACCTCGGCGTCCTGTCGACCTCGGAGCGCATGCAGCCCACCCTGCCCGGGGTGGAGGAGACGGCCACGCCGTCGGCCGGTGTCGTCGATGCGAGCGAGGTGCCGGCCGCAACGGCCGGGGCTGAGTCCGCACGGGGCACCACGGCCGGGGACGGGCTCCTCGCTCGGCCCCAGCAGAGGGACGCCCCCTACTGCTACCAGTGCGGCAACGTCATGCAGCGGGCCGGCTCGTGCTACGTCTGTGCCAGCTGCGGCACGACGAGCGGCTGCTCGTAGCTCCCGGTGCGCCCCGCTCCCCGGGGTCCGTGGCGGCCGGTCGCCGGGCGGGGTGGGGAAGGGCCGGGGCGAGTCCGCCGGTCCGGTCTGCCGCCACTCGCCCTGGTGGTCCGGGTGCCCGGGCCGGCGCCGTCGGGGTGTGGCACGATCTGCGGCAGTGGACCGTCGGCCGGACGGTGGGCGTCACCCCGTACACGGGGAGCGAGCACCCTCGGCGGCGGGGGCAGGCGACAGGGGAGGGACGGCCGTGCGGACGCGGGCAGCCATCGTGTGGTGCGCGGGCGTCCCGTGGGGGGTCGGGACGCCCCTCGGGTCGGCCGACTGCCGCCGAGGCATCCCCCGCCCGGTCCGCCTCCACGACCGGGGCCGGCTCGAGCCCGCCCCGGCGATGACGTCCACCTTCCCGTCCGAAGGGGTCGACCAGGGGCGCACCGACGTGCCGGGGGGCAGCGACCGCCACCTCCTCCTCGACGAGGAGGAGGCGAGGTGACGAGGACGGACGCTCTCGACGCCGCCCTCTTCCTCCCCGAGCCGGCACCCCGCCCGGTGTGGGCGACGGTCATCTCGGTCGACGACCACGTGGTGGAGCCGCCCCACACGTTCGAGGGCCGCCTGCCGGCCCGCCTGGCCGGACGGGCGCCCCGCATCGTCGAGACGCCCGAGGGTCACCAAGTATGGGAGTTCGAGGACGCCCGCTTCACGCAGGTGGGGATGAACGCGGTGGCCGGCCGGCGGCCGGAGACGGTCCGGGTC
>DAHVAJ010000092.1 GCA_027314705.1 Acidimicrobiaceae bacterium | reverse complement strand
CACGCCCGGCGGCACCGAGCCGGCGGAGGGCTAACCCCGCCGCCCCAGCAGAGTCGCGGGGACAGGAACGAGGAGGAAGAGACCATGCCGGACAACAGCGTGACGCTGGTGGGCAACGTGACGAGGGATCCCGAGTTGCGCTTCACCAACACGGGCCAGCCGACCGCCACCTTCGGGTTGGCGGTGAACCGCCGCTGGCAGAACCGCCAGACCCAGGAGTGGGAGGAGGCGACGTCGTTCTTCGACGTCGTCTGCTGGCGCGAGATGGCGGAGAACGCGGCCGAGAGCCTGGCCCGGGGCGCCCGGGTGATCGTCACGGGCCGCCTCGAACAGCGCAGCTGGGAGACGCCCGACGGCGACAAACGCACCAAGGTCGAGGTCATCGCCGACGAGATCGGGCCGAGCATCCGCTGGGCCACGGCGCAGGTCACGAAGAACGAGCGGCGCGGGCCCTCGGAGGGGCCGACCGGCGGCGGCCGCGGCGGTCCGTCGGCCGGGGGCGGCGGCCGCGCCGAGTCCCAGGGGTACGGATACAGCGAGGAGCCCTTCTAGCCATGGCCCGCAACAACGACCGAGGCGGCAACGCCCGCCGATCACCGAAGGACACCGGCCGACGGATCAAGAAGAAGCCCTGCGCCCTCTGCAAGGACCGGGTGGAGTGGGTCGACTACAAGGACGTCGCCATGCTGCGCAAGTACATGAGCGACCGGGGCAAGATCCGGGCCCGCCGGGTCTCGGGCAACTGCACCCAGCACCAACGGGACGTGGCCATCGCCATCAAGACCGCTCGTGAGCTGGTCCTCCTCCCCTACACCCAGCGCACCACGACGGAGCGTCCGGGCGGCCGCGGCGGCCGCGGCGGCCGCGACCGCGACCGCGAGGGCTTCAGCGGGCCCCGTCGGAGCCGCGACGAGGAGCGTCCGTCCGGTGCTGCCGGCCCGTCGGGTGACGGTGGGTCCGGACGTGAGGCCGGGGCGACCGCACCCGAGACCGGGGATACGGCCCCGGTCGGGGCGGACGCCGCCGTCCCCGTCGGCGCGGACGACGGCGGCACGGCCGTGGCCGAAGGTGGAGGGGAGGCATGAAGGTCCTCCTGCGTGCCGACGTCGACGGCGTGGGCAAGCGCGGCGACATCATCGAGGTGGCCGGCGGGTTCGCCCGCAACCACCTCCTGCCGGCGGGCAAGGCCATCGTCGCCTCGCCCGGCGTCGATCGTCAGGCGGCGGCCATGCGTCGGGCCCGAGACCTCCGCGACGCCCGGGACCGCGAATCCTCCGAGACGGTGGCCCGCACGCTGGTGGGCACCACCATCGCCGTCACTGCCCGGGCCTCCGGCGAGCGCCTGTTCGGCTCGGTGTCGGCGGCGGACATCGTGCGCCACGTCGAAGAGCAGACCGGTGCGGTCGTCGACCGCAAGGACCTCGTGCTCGAGGATCCCATCAAGACGGTGGGCGTCCACAGCGTGCGGGTCGAGCTGGTGGGCGGGGTCGTCTTCGAGCTCACCGTGGAGGTGACCCCCGGGGGTTGAGCCCGGGCCCCGGGCCCGGGAAAGGCGCGCCGGCGTGACACCCCACTGGGATGATGGCGAGGTGCCCGCCTCCGTCCCCAGCCGTCCGGTGGTTGTCCACGGCTCGTCCACACCCGCGGCCGGCCATTTCCGCAGGAAGTCGCCCTATCGCTCCACAGGCCGGATGGGGGAGGGTTGAGCCACCATGGTGCAGGCCGTTGACGACACGCGACCCCGACGGATGCTGGCGCGTGGGGGCAGTGCCACGTCGCCCACCGCCGGCCGGGTGCCGCCTCACAACCTCGAGGCCGAGGAGTCGGTCCTCGGCGCCATGCTCCTGTCTCGGGACGCCATCGCCTCGGCCATGGAGGTCTGCCACGCCGAGGACTTCTACAAGACCTCCCACGGGTACATCTTCGAGGCCATCACGTCCCTCTACAGCCGCGGGGAGGCCGCCGACTGGGTGACGGTCACCGAGGAGCTGCGCCGCCGCGAGCTGCTGGAATCCATCGGTGACCCGTCCGTCTTCGTCTCCCTGCAGGCCAACACGCCGTCGGTGGGCAACGCCGAGTACTACGCACGCATCGTCGAGGAGCTCGCCCTGCTGCGCCGCCTGGTGGCCGTGGCCGGCGAGATCTCGGAGCTCGGCTACAGCGTCCCCTCCGACGTCTCCCAGGTGCTCGACCGAGCCGAGACCCTCGTCTTCGACGTGGCCCAGCGCCGGGTGGTCGATTCCATGCAGCCCCTGCGCGATCTGCTGGGCGACAGCCTCGACCACCTGGAGCGCCTGTTCAGTCGGGACGAGTCCATCACCGGGCTGGCCACCGGCTACACCGACCTCGACGAGCTGCTCGCCGGCCTCCAGCCCTCCAACCTCGTCGTGGTGGGCGCCCGCCCGGCCATGGGCAAGACCAGCTTCGCCCTGGGGATCGTGGCCCACGCCGGGGTGCGCCTCCAGCAGCCGGTCCTCCTCTTCTCCCTCGAGATGAGCCATCTCGAGCTGACCCAGCGTCTCCTCTGCGCCGAGGCCCGCGTCGATGCCAGCCGCATGCGGACGGGCAAGCTCCGGGACGCCGACTGGCCCAAGATCGGCGACGCCATCAGCCGCATGAGCGAGGCCCCCATCTTCATCGACGACAACCCCAACCTGACCGTGATGGACATTCGCGCCCGGGCCCGGCGTCTCAAGAGCCGCGAGGGCCTGGGGCTGGTGGTCGTCGACTACCTCCAGCTCATGACCGGCCGGCACGGCGCCGAGAACCGCCAGGTCGAGGTGTCGGAGATCAGCCGCGGGCTCAAGATCCTGGCCCGCGAGCTCGAGGTGCCCGTCGTGGCCCTCTCCCAGCTCTCCCGGGGCCTCGAGATGCGCCAGGACAAGCGCCCGATGCTGGCCGACCTGCGCGAGTCCGGCTCGATCGAGCAGGACTCCGACGTCGTCCTCTTCATCTACCGGGACGAGATCTACAACCCGGAGGCGACCGAGTCGAAGGGTACCGCCGAAGTGCTCGTGGCCAAGCACCGCAACGGCCCGACGGGCATGACCCGGCTGGCCTTCATCGGCAACCACGCCCGGTTCGACAACATGGCGCGCGTCTGAGCGACCGCCGGCGCCGGTGCGCGCCGGGTGCGGTGCGGATACGCTCGCCCGGCCGCCGCATCGCCGAAGGGGGAGCCGTGCCGGGACTCAACTTCGCGGACATCTTCGAGACGGTCGTCGACACCGTGCCCGGGGCACCGGCCCTCGTGGTGCGCTCCTCCGACGGCGACGAGGTCCGCCTCACCTTCGCCGGGCTCGACGCCCGGGCCAACCGCCTGGCCCACGCACTCGCCGCCGCCGGCATCGGGCCCGGTGACCACGTGGGCTGCCACCTCTACGACGGCAACCAGTACGTCGAGACCACCCTGGCCGCCTTCAAGGTGCGGGCCGTCCCGGTCAACGTCAACTTCCGCTACGTCGACGAGGAGCTGGCCTACCTCTTCGACACCGCCGACCTCAAGCTGGTCGTCACCGAGCCCGACCTCCGGGCCCGGGCCGAGCGGGCCGCGGCCGGGCTGGCCCGGCCGTGCCCGGTGGTGGTGGCCGACCGCGGCTACGAGGAGCTGCTCGCCGACCACTCGGCCGCCCGGCCGCCGGCGGAGGGCCGCACGTCCGACGACCTCTACGCGGTGTGGACCGGGGGCACGACGGGCATGCCCAAGGGGGTCCTCTGGCGGCACGAGGACATCTACCTGTCGGCCGTCGGGGGGGCGGGCGTGCCGGCCCTCGGGGTGGCGCCCGTCGGGGACCTCGCCGACGTGGCCGCCCGTGCCGCGGCCGGTTCCCCGATCGTCGGGTTCCTCGTCCTGTGTCCCCTCATGCACGCCGGGGGCTGGTGGCTGGCCTTCCGGGCCCTCCTCTCGGGGACCCATGCCGTCCTCATCCGCGACGTGGGTTTCGACCCCGACCTCGCCCTCCGGGTCATGAGCGAGGAGCAGGTCGGCCTGGTCATGACCATCGGGGACGCCTATGCCCGACCGCTGGTGGACCGCCTGGCCGCCCCCGGCGGGGACGCCTACGATCTCTCGCGCCTCGTGGTCTACGGATCCGGCGGGGCCCTCCTCTCGCCCTCGATCAAGGCCTCCCTGGCCGAGCTCCTGCCCCACGTCGCCGTCACCGACGCATTCGGGGCCTCGGAGACGGGAGGCCAGGGCCAGCTGGTGGGTACGGGCGACGACGGGGCCCCCAGGTTCGCCATGGAGGCCGGGAACGTGGTGATCGCCGAAGACGGCACCCTCTGCACCCCGGGCGACGGCCGGGTGGGGATGCTGGCCACGAGCGGCCACATCCCCCTCGGCTACTACCAGGACGAGGCGAAGAGCGAGGCGACGTTCCCGGTCATCGACGGCGTCCGCTACGCCGTGCCCGGTGACCTGGCCTCGGTCGAGGCCGACGGCACCATCACCGTCTTCGGACGGGGGGTGGTGTCGATCAACTCGGGGGGCGAGAAGATCTTCCCCGAGGAGGTCGAGCAGGCCCTGAAGCGCCACCCGGACGTGTTCGACGCCACCGTCGTCGGAACCCCCAACGAGCGCTTCGGCTCCCAGGTCACCGCCCTGGTGCAGGTGCGGCCCGAGGTCGCCGGCGACCCGCCCGGCCTCGAGGAGCTGCGTGCCCACTGCGGCCGCCACCTCGCCGGGTACAAGCTCCCGCGGGCCGTCGTGGTCGTCGACACCGTGCAGCGGTCGCCCTCGGGCAAGCCCGACTACCGCTGGGCCAAGGAGACGGCGCTGATCGCCCTCGGCGTCGGCTGAGCGGCTCGGGCCGGCCCGGACCGGCGCCCGGACCGGGGCCCGGGGGCGGGGCGGGCGGCAGGGTCCCGACGGCGCCCAGGATGCGTTCGAGCGCGGCATCCTGGGCCTCGAGGTGCGTCTGGATGTGCAGGGCCTCGGGGAGGACGGCGTCGGCGTCCCTGTCGGTGGCCTCCGACCGGACGTCGGCCGCCGACCCCATGAGGTTCCGGCCCACGACGATGATGGACGGCAGGACCAGCTGGAGGAACGTCTGGGCCACCCACGCCACGATCACGATGACCGAGTGCGTGGACAGGGCGGCCGGCAGGCTGACGAGGGCGGTGAGCGCGAACGCGTCGGCGCACCACCTCGTGCCCACGCCCCGGGGTGATCCGGCGGGCGAACCACGAATTGAACCTGGCCGCGGCGGACGTGGCCGGCAGCTGGTCGGCCCCCTCGGCCGGCGGGGAGGCATTGCGCTCCTCGACGTAGGGGTGCGGGCGGTGGGTGACGGGCGTGGACAGGTACCGACGGTCGCACCCCGCCGGACGCGTCGGTGATGATGGGGGCGTGGCCGTCTGGCAGCCCCCCCGCATCCCGGCCTCCGCCGGGGCCCTGCTGCACGACGGCGCCGGGGGCATCCTCGTGCTCAAGCCGACCTACAAGGCGGGCTGGGTCGTGCCCGGCGGCCAGATCGAGGAGGACGGCGAGTCCCCCTGGGAGGCCTGCCGGCGCGAGGTGCACGAGGAGACCGGCCTGGAGGTGACGACCGGGAGGCTGGTCTGCGTGGACTTCCTCCACCCACGCCCCGGGCGACCGGGCGGCCTGCGGTTCCTCTTCGAGTGCGGGGAGGTCGGCCCGGCGGCACGTGCCGGCATCGTCCTCCAGACGGGGGAGATCGCCGAGCACCGCTGGGCCTCCCCGGACGAGGCCGCGGGGCTCCTGAGCGGGCCGGTGCGCCGGCGGGTGGCCCGGTCGCTCGGCGCCCGGCGTCCCGTCTACCTCGAGGACGGGCACCCCGTCGGCGCCGTCGACGTGTGACCGGCGGCCGGTCCACACTGGGTCATGCCCGACGTGCCCTACGCCCACGGTCACCACGACAGCGTGCTCCGCTCCCACCGGTGGCGCACCGCGGCCAACTCGGCCGCCTACCTCCTGCCCCGGCTGGTCCCCGGTCAGGCGCTGCTCGACGTGGGCTGCGGGCCCGGCACCCTCACCTGCGACCTGGCCCGGGCGGTGGCACCGGGCCGGGTGGTGGGCGTGGACGCCGCCCCCGGGGTGGTGGACCTGGCCCGGGCCCACGCCGCCGAGGTGGACGCGGACGGCGTCGTCTTCGAGGTGGCCGACCTCTTCGCGCTGCCCTTCTCCGAAGGGACCTTCGACGTCGTCCACGCCCACCAGGTCCTCCAGCACGTCGCCGATCCGGTGGCCGCCCTCGTCGAGCTGCGGCGGGTCTGCCGCCCGGGCGGGACCGTGGCCGTGCGGGACGCCGACTACCCGACCTTCACCTGGTCACCGGACGACCCCGTCCTGGAGCGGGCCGTGGCCGCCTACGGAAGCCTGACCCGGTCCCTCGGCGCCCACTGGGACGCCGGCCGGCGGCTGCTCGGGTGGTCCCGGGCCGCCGGCTTCACCGAGGTGGTGCCCTCGGCATCGGCGTGGTGCTTCGCCACCAGTGCCGAGCGGGAGTGGTGGGGCGGGCTGTGGGCCGACCGGTTCACCGACTCGGACCTCGCCGGGCAGCTCCTCGACCGTGGGATCGCCTCCCGGAGCGAGCTCGCCGGCTTCGGGGCGGCCTGGCGCCGGTGGGCCGGGGACCCCGACGGGTGGTTCGCCGTGCTCCACGGCGAAGTGCTGGCCGCCGGCTGACCCGGACCGGCCCCGGGGAGCGGGCCCCGGTCGGTCAGCCACCGGGGTCGACGGCATCCAGGAAGCGGCGGGGCGCCTCGAGCATCGGATAGTGGCCGACCCCCCCGAGGCGGACCACCCGGGCATCGGGTCGGCGGGCGGCCAGGCGGTCGGCCATCGCCTCCACGGCGATGGGGTCGGCGGTGCCCCACACCACGGTGAGCGGGGAGGCGTGGGTCTCGACCGGGGGGGTGAAGCGGCCCTCGAGGGCTCGGCGTTCCTCGACGTAGCGGATGAGTCGGGGGAGGAGCTCCGCCCCCCCGTGGTGGTCGATGAGCTCCCAGACGGCCTCGAGCTCGCCCTCGGACACCTCGGCATCGGGGGCCAGCGTGGCGGTCAGGCCGGCGAGCACCGCGGCACGCCCGAGCGTGCCGGGAGCCAAGCGCTGGTCGGGCAGGCCGAGCAGGAGGCGCTGGCCCTCGCTCAGCCGTGCGAGGTCCATGTACAGGGAACCGTTGGTGACGACCCGGTCGGTCACCTCGGCCGCCCAGCTCCCCTCGAGCGAGCGGGCCAGCAGCTCGCCACCGACCGTGTCGCCGATGTCGTGGGTGAGGAGGCCCAGCCGCCCGATGCCGAAGCGGGCGCAGAGGGCCACGGCCACGTCGGCCTGGCCGCGGAGCGTGTAGGGCCGGTCGGGCTTGGCCGAGAGGCCGTAGCCCGGATAGTCGAAGAGGACGACCCGTCGCCGTCGGGCCAGGGCGTCGACGACGCGGTGGAAGTCGAATGACGAGGACGGGAAGCCGTGGAGCACCAGCAAGGGCGGCGTCCCGTCGGGGGCGGCGGCGTCCAGATCGACCACGAAGACCGTCTCGCCGGCCACGTCCACCCACCGGCCACGCGCCCGCCAGGCCGCCGCCGTGGCGTTCACCCGGCCAGCAGCCGGGTCCGGAACAGGTCGAGCACCTGGTCGAGGGCGTCCCGGGTGGGCGTCCCGGGACGGTCGTCGAGGTCCTCGGTGAGCACCGAGTGGGCCGCCCGCCGGTGGCCGTGGGGGTTGCCCGCGGACGAGTCGAGCTCGACACCCACGAATCCGTCGCCGAGGAGGCGCCGCAGCGAGGCGAACCGCTCGGCGGGCACGGACCGGTCGCCGGTGAAGCGGAGCCCGAGCACGCACACGCCCTCGGCCACCCGCTCCCGGACCCGGACCAGGTCGGCGTCGGAGATCCCGACGGCGGCGCGGCGGCGCCTGCTGATGGGGAAGGGCACGGCCGGTTGGCTGAGCACCGGGGCCAGGACCACGTCGTCGACCATCATGGCCAGGGCGAACCCCCCGGTAAAGCACATCCCCACCACGCCGACGCCCGGACCGCCGCACCGGGCATGCTCGTCGGCGGCCAGGTCCCGCAGCCACGAGGTCACCGGGGCGGTGCGGTCGAGGGCGACGGAGATGAACTCCCGGGACGCGCACACCTTGGCCAGCGAGCCGAGCGTGTAGCCCGTGGTCGGCGCGCGGCCGTCGTCGCCGAAGAGGTGGGGCACGACCGCCGTGCAGCCGACGGCGGTCACGCGGCGGGCGAACGCGGCCACCAGCGGCGTGATGCCGGGCAGCTCGCTGATGACGAGCACGGCCGGCCCGGCACCGAGGCGGTAGACGGGCCGGGTCGTCCCTCGGGCGGTGAAGGTCGTGCGTTCGAAATCGGCGAGCGGGTCGGCCATGGGTGCTCCAGTCTCCGGTGGCTCCGTGACGCTATCCCGCCGGTCCGGCCGTCGACCGGACGGTCACGAGAGGGCGAGGGTCACCACCACCGGGCGGTGGTCCGACCCGGTGCGGGCGACCACCCGGGCGTCGACCACGGCCAGCGACGGCGTGATGAGCACGTGATCGAGCTGGCTGTGAGGACGGTGTGCCGGCCAGGTCCGCCCGGTCACGGCCCGGCGCCAGGCCGGGAAGAAGGACGAGACCGGTGGCCCCCACAGGTTCATGTCTCCCACCAGGGCGGCAGGGACGTCGGGGTGGGGGAGGAGGCCGGCGAGCCGCCGGTACTGGGCGGGTGACCAGTGCGTGAGGTGGGACATGTGGGTGCCGTGGACCAGCACCTCACGGCCACCGAGGTCGGTGGCGCAGCGCACCACCGACCGGCGCGCCGGATCGCGCCGCAGCGTCCCGAGCGACAGCAGGGTCGGGTCGGTGCAGGGCACCCGGGCGAGCAGGGCCACCCCCCACTGGCCCCGCACGAACGGGCGGTCCCGGCCACCGGCCGGCACCTTCCACGGCTCGCCGTCGAGCCGCAGGGTCTTGCGGACCTGGGCCAGGCGGGGTGCCCACCGGCGCGAGGGGGTAGACAGGGGGGCGTAGACGCGGCCGTGGGCCAGGTGGGCCTGGAGCACGACGTCCATGCCCAGGCGCTCGGCCACCACCGCGGCCGTACCTGGCGAGCCGTCGTCCGGCGTCCAGGCCTCCTGCAGGACGAGGACGTCGGCGTGGAGGGCGGCGCACTCGCCCGCGAGATCGTAGGGGCGACCCCACCCGTCGACACCCATGTGCACGTTGAAGGTGGCCAGCCGGAGGGTGGACCGGTCCGGCCCGGCGGGTGTGCCGGGCATCGGTCAGGCGCGGTCGAGCCGCTCGGCCACGGCCCGGAGCCCGTCCCGGAAGTCCGGGTGTGCCACCTCGACCAGGGCCGCGGCCCGTTCGCGGACCGTCTTGCCGGCCAGCTCCGCCACGCCGTGCTCGGTGACCACCACCCCGGTGTGGTGCCGGGGGGTCGAGACGACCGCCCCCTCGGGCAGGAACGGGACGATCCGCGACCGGAGGACCCCGTTGGCGACCGCCGTCGAGCGCAGGCAGATGAGGGAGAAGTCGTCGAGTCGCATCTCGGCACCGGCCACGAAGTCCTCGTGGCCCCCGACGCCCGAGATCTGCCGGCCGTCGATGTTGTCGGCCACCACCTGGCCGTAGAGGTCGACGCTCAGCGCCCCGTTGATGGAGACGAAGGAGTGGTTCTTCGCGATGACGGTGGGGTCGTTCACGACCTGCACGGGGACGAAGGCCACCGCACGGTTGTCGTCGAGCCAGCGGTAGAGCTCGGTCGAGCCAAGGGCGAAGGTCGTGATGGAGACACCGTTGAAGAGGCTCTTGGCATCGTTGGTGACCTTGCCCGCCTCGTGGAGGAGCTTGAGGCCGTCGGTGAACATCTCGCTGTGGATGCCGTAGCCACCACCGGGTCCTTCGGCCAGCTGGCTGGCCACCATGTTGGGGACGGCACCGATCCCGATCTGGAGGGTGGTGCCGTCGCGGACGAAGGCCCGGGCCCGCCTGGCGATGGCCGTGTCGATCTCGTCGGGGACGGCGGCCGGCAGCGAGAAGGGGGTGACGTCGGCCTCGACCACCACGTCGACGAGGTCGAGGGGGAGGACGTTGGTGTACTCCGGTGGCAGCGAGTGGGTGCGGGGCAGGTTGGGGTTGACCTCGACCACCAGGAGCCGGTCGGGGTCGCGCCCGGCGAGCAGGAGCTCCTCGTAGGTGGCGCCGAGGTGGAGGGAGAGGTTGACCGTCCCGGACGTCCCGGGGGCGCCCTGGACGGTCATCACCCGCGGGTTGTAGCGCCGCAGGATGGGTGCGAACTGCCGGAAGCCGCCGGGGACGAGCTCGATGTCGGCCCCCTCGGCCAGCAGCATCCGTTCGGCCGGGCCGTAGAAGCCGCAGCGGTAGTGGACGTTGGGATGGGCGAGCACGGGGTAGTAGCCGAGCAGCAGGGCGCCCCCGAGGGTGAGGTCCTTCCAGTCGTCGCGGTCGCCGAGCGCGGTGAGGAAGGCGTCGGGGTTGGCCGGCCCGAGGCCGAAGCCGATCGCGTCACTCGGACGGATCAGCGCCGCTGCCTCCGCCGGCGTGCAGACGGTCGGTGCCATCACCCAAGTGTGGCACCGGTCGGGTCCGGTGCGGCACCCGGGCCCACTTCGGACCGGCCCCGGGTCGGCCCCGGTGGGTGCGTGGCCCGCGGTGGAGTGGGAGCATGGCCCGGTGCGCTACGACACGCTGCTCGACGGCCTCGAGGGGGCGGCCGACCACGCCCGCAGGCTCGAGGACCTCGGGGTCGACGGGGCCTTCACCTTCGAAGGGCCCCACGACGCCTTCGTGCCCCTGGTGCTCGCCGCCCCGGCCACCGCCACCCTCCAGCTCGCCACCAACGTCGCCATCGCGTTCCCCCGCAACCCGGTCCAGCTGGCCCACCTCGCCTACGACCTGCAGCTCCTGAGCCGTGGCCGGTTCACCCTGGGCCTCGGGACCCAGGTCCGGGCCCAGATCGAGAAGCGCTACGGCACCGCCTTCGACCGGCCGGTGGCCCGCCTGCGCGACCTGGTGGGCGCCCTGCGGGCCATCTTCGCCACCTGGGAGTCGGGCGCGCCCCTCGACTTCCGGGGTGAGTTCCATCGCCACACCCTGATGCCGCCGCTCTTCAACCCGGGGCCCCATCCCTACGGGATGCCCCCCATCGCCCTGGGCGGCCTCGGCCCCCAGATGGTGCGCCTGGCCGCCGAGGTGGCCGACGGCCTGCTGGTGATGCCGTTCAACTCGGCCGCCCATCTCCGCCACCGGACGCTGCCCGCCGTGGCGGAGGGTCTGGCCCGGGTCGGCCGGCCCCGGTCCGACCTCACCGTCACCGGCGAGGTCATCGTCTGCTGCGGCACCGACGAGCAGGAGCTGACCGCGGCCGCCGACGCCGGCCGGTGGCTGGTGGCCTTCTACGCCTCGACGCCGGCCTACCGGCCCGTCCTCGAGGAGGAGGGGTACGGGGAGCTGCAGCCCGTCCTCAACGCCCTCTCGAAGGAGGGCCGCTGGTCGGAGATGCCCGGTCTCGTCGATGACCGCCTGCTCGCCGCCCTGGCGGCGGTGGGTTCGCCCCGGGAGGTGGCGGCCGACATCGGTGCCCGCTTCGGGGACCTGGTCGACCGGGTCGGCTTCTACACCCCCGGGAAGCTCGGCGAGGAGACCCTGGGTGAGCTGATGGACGAGCTGCGGAGCACGGAGGACCACCCATGACCGACCAGCCACCCGAGCCGTACGACGAGTTCTCGCTGTTCCACGAGAACGCCGCCGAGGCCGGCCTCCCCTACCCGGGCCCGCCGTCGGTGCGGCGGGAGTCCGTCGACGTGGGCGCCGGCCGCCGGGTGAGCGCACTGGTGTGGGGCGACCGACCGGCCGAGCTCGTCCTCGTGCACGGCGGTGGCCAGAACGCCCATACCTGGGACACGGTGGCACTCGCCCTCGACCGCCCGCTGGTGGCCGTCGACCTGCCCGGGCACGGACACTCGGACTGGCCGGGTGACGCGCCCTTCCTGGACCCGGGGTCCATGGCCGACGACGTCGCCGCCGTGGTGCGGGCCCACGCCGCCGAGGCCCGGGCCGTGGTGGGCATGTCGCTCGGAGGGGTCACCTCCATCGCACTGGCCACCCGCCATCCGGACCTCGTCCGGCGCCTGGTGCTCGTCGACATCACGCCGGGAGTGGACGGAGCCAAGACGTCCGACATCGCCGCCTTCCTGGCCGGCCCCGAGTCCTTCGCCTCCTTCGACGAGATCCTCGAGCGCACCGTCCGGTTCAACCCCACCCGCTCGGTCCCCTCGCTCCGCCGGGGGGTGCTGCACAACGCCGTGCAGCGGCCGGACGGCACGTGGACGTGGCGCCACCAGCTCGGCCGGCCCCCGGAGGAGACCGGTCTGCACGTCGAGCGGGCGGACTTCCGCTCCCAGTGGGACGACCTGGAGCGCATCGGTGTGCCCGTCCTGCTGGCCAGAGGGGCGCGCTCGCCGGTGGTGGACGACGCCGACGTGGCCGAGTTCCGCCGTCGGCGCCCCGGTGACCCGGTGGTCGTGGTCGACGAAGCCGGCCACAGCATCCAGGGCGACCGGCCCGTCGAGCTGGCCCGCATCGTGGCCGAGTTCGTCGGCGCCTGACCGACCGCCACCCGCCGGTCCGCGGCCGGACGGCCTCACGCCGCCCGGCGGGGGGCCTCCTCCTCGCCGGGCTCGTCCTGCGAGGCTCCCAGGGCGGCGGCCAGGACCTCGGCGACGTCGGCGGCCAGGTGGACGGTGAGCCCGGCCAGGACCTCGTCGGGGACGTCCTCGAGGTCCGGCCCGTTGCGCCGGGGCAGGATCACGGTGGTGAGGCCGGCCCGGTGGGCGGCCAGTACCTTCTGTCGCACCCCGCCGATGGGCAGGACGCGCCCCTGGAGGGTGACTTCGCCGGTCATGGCCACCACCGGGCGCACCGGCTCCCCCCGCAGGAGGCTGACCAGGGACGTCACCATCGTCACCCCGGCCGACGGACCGTCTTTGGGGATGGCCCCGGCGGGCACGTGCAGATGGAAGCGCCGCCCGGCGAAGGAGCCAGGGTCCAGTCCGAGCTGTCCGGCGTGGGACCGGACGTAGGAGAGGGCGATCTCGGCCGACTCCTTCATGACATCGCCCAGCTGGCCGGTGAGGACCAGGCCCTCGGGGCCGTCCATGACCGAGGCCTCGACGGAGAGGACGTCCCCGCCGGCACCGGTGACGGCCAGCCCGGTGGCCACTCCCGGGACGCCGGTCCCGTTGGCCGGCTCGAAGGTGTAGCGGGGTCTGCCCAACCAGCCGCGGACGTCGTCCGCGTCGACCACGAGGGGACCGTCGCCACCGCCGCCGGCGAGGCGGGCGGCCACCTTGCGCAGTAGGCGCCCGAGTTCGCGCTCGAGCGAGCGCACCCCCGCTTCCCGGGTGTAGTCGGCCACGATCGTGCGCAGGGCGGCCTCGGTGACCTCGACGTCGCCGGGGGAGAGTGCCGCCCGATCGCGCTGCCGGCCGAGCAGGTGGTGCCCGGCGATGGCCACCTTCTCGTCCTCCGTGTAGCCGTCGAGCCGGATGGCCTCCATGCGGTCGAGCAGCGGGCCCGGGATGGTGTCGACCACGTTGGCCGTGGCCAGGAAGAGCACGTCCGAGAGGTCCAGCTCGATCTCGAGGTAGTGGTCGCGGAAGGTGTGGTTCTGGGCCGGGTCGAGGACCTCGAGGAGGGCCGCCGAGGGATCGCCTCGCCAGTCGGCCCCCAACTTGTCGACCTCGTCGAGCAGGATCACCGGGTTCATCGTCCCGGCCTCCCGCAGGGCCCGCGCCAGGCGGCCGGGCTGGGCGCCCACGTAGGTCCGGCGGTGGCCCCGGATCTCGGCCTCGTCGCGCACGCCGCCGAGGGACACCCGTACGAAGGAGCGTCCGAGGGCGCGGGCCACCGACTCGCCGAGGGAGGTCTTGCCCACCCCGGGCGGCCCGACGAGCACCAGGACCGACCCGGCGCCCCGGCCGCCGACGGGGGCGAGGCCCCGTTCGGCCCGCAACTTGCGGACGGCGAGGTGCTCGAGGACGTGCTCTTTCACGTCGGCGAGCCCCTCGTGGTCGTCGTCGAGGATGCGCGCCGCCTCGCCGATGTCGAGCCGGTCCTCCGAGGTGGTGCCCCAGGGCAGCTCGAGGACGGTGTCGAGCCAGGTCCGGATCCATCCGTGCTCGGGGCTCTGCTCGTTGGTGCGCTCGAGCTTGGCGATCTCACGGGCCACGGCCACGCGCACCGGCTCGGGCAGGTCGGCGGCCTCCAGGCGGGCCCGGAAGCCCTCCGGGGCCTCCCCGGGCGCCTCGTCGGGGTCGCCGAGCTCCTTGCGGATGGCCTCGAGCTGCCTCCGGAGGAGGAACTCGCGCTGGGTCCGCTCCATGCCCTCTTCGACGTCCGACTTGATCCGCTCGCGCAGGGTGAGGTCGGCCAGGACCTCGCGGGCCCAGCCGATGACCAGGCGGAGGCGCCGGGTCGCGTCGAGGGTCTCGAGCACCTCGACCTTCTGGACGAGGGTCAGGTCGGGGGAGTAGCCGGCCACGTCGGCCATCCGGCTCGGCGACGTCACCTCGGCCAGGCGTTCGGCCAACCGGCCGGCGCCCCGGGACAGCAGGATGTTCTCGAGCACGGCCCGGTACTCGCGGGCCAGCTCGTGGGCGTCAGGGCCCGGCTC
Source organism: Acidimicrobiaceae bacterium (assembly GCA_027314705.1). Taxonomy (GTDB): domain Bacteria; phylum Actinomycetota; class Acidimicrobiia; order Acidimicrobiales; family RAAP-2; genus Bog-756. The sequence continues at coordinate 364 of DAHVAJ010000092.1, read as the reverse complement.
GTCCTCGGGCACCACCTCGACCTCGACCCAGAGGGTCTGGCCGGTGCCGGGCACCGCCGTGCCCAGGCGGGCCCGCTCCCTCCCCTCGACGGCCACCGCCGGCAGTCCGCCGGGCAGGTCGCCCCGCTCGACCAGCTCGGCCACGACCCCGACCGAGGCGTAGCGGCCGTCGATGAAGGGTACGAGCACCAGCCGGCCGCCGGCGTGCTCGGCCGCCTCGACCGCGGCCCGGGCCTCGTCGGACTCGAGTGCCATGGTGAAGACCATCCCGGGGAGCACCACCCCCGAGGTCAGGGGGAGCAGCGGCAGGTTCTCGTGGGCGGTGTCCGACTGCGGGGTGGTGTCCATGGGTCCTCCATCGGTG
>DAHVAJ010000086.1 GCA_027314705.1 Acidimicrobiaceae bacterium | reverse complement strand
CGACGGCCGGGGCCGGGCCTTGCCACCGGAGTCCGACGGCCGGGGCCGAGCTCCGCCACCGGTGCCCGACGGCCGGGGCCGGGCCTTGCCACCGGTGCCCGACGGCCGGGGCCGGGCCCCGCCACCGGTGCCACGGGGGCGCGGGGAGCCAGACGGGGTGGGTTCAGCCATCGGCCCACTGTACCGGGCACCCCCGGCAGCCCGGCAGTCCGACGGCGCCAGCCGGCGGCGTCGTCGGGCACCGCCACCGTTCCTCCCCTACGCTGACGGATCGCCCACCCGGGCCCGCCATGCACGCCGACACCCCGCCGCCGAACCGCTCCGCCCCCCGACACCGCACCTGCCTCCGGGCGGCGGCGACCGCGGCCGGCCTGGGTCTGGCGCTCACCGGTTGCTCGGCGGCGGGCCCCGTCGCGGCCCCCTCCCCGACCGCCGGCGCGGCCCCTGCCTACGGTGCGACCGCCGGCGCGGCCCCCTCCTACGGCGCGCCCGCCGGCGCGACGCCCACCACCTCGGACCTGGCCCTGGCGGCCACCCAGGCCTTCCGGGTCGACGTGCAGACCACGACGGCGGCGCTATCCGGGGCGGTCGGCGCCCTGCAGGCCGACGTGGCCCGCGGCGACACCGCCGCGGCCCGGTCCGACGAGCTCTCGGCCCAGGCCGCCTTCGACGGGGTCCGGGCCCTCGAGGCCGGGAACCCGGTCAACGCCTCGACGCTCGACCAGCTGGCCACCGACGTCCCCGCCGGCCAGACCTTCGGCGGCCTCCACGCCGTCGAGCGCGACCTGTGGGCGGGGGGGCCGGCCGCCGCCGACCTCGCCTCCCTGGCGCCCCAGGTGACCGCCGCCCAGTTCCTCCTCTCCCACCTCCGTCTCACCCCCGAGGCCATCGGCGTGGTGGCCGCCGACGAGCTCGGCTGGGTGGTCGACGACGCCCTGCCCGCCGACCAGGAGCAGTACTCCGGCCTGGGGCTGGTCGACGTGGCCGCCAGTGTCGCCGCCGCCCAGCAGGCCGCCGCGGCGCTCGCACCCCTGGCCGACCGGGTGGCGCCGCAACTGGCCGCCACCGCGGCCGCGCAGTTCACCACCCTCGAGGCCCGGACGGCGGCCCTCGGATCGCCCCGGCAGGTTCCCGAGTCGACGGTCCCCCGGGCCGTCCGGCGCGCCCTCAGCCAGCAGCTCGACGCCACCGCCTCGACCCTGGCCGGCCTTGCCGCCGCCCTGTCCGCCTTCGGCACCGTCGGCCCCACCCCCTACGGCGCCTCGGACGTGGGGTCGTGACCCCGGGGCACCCGTCGTCGGGCCGTCCCGTGCTCTCGCGCCGCCAGCTGCTGGCCGGCTCCGGGGTGGCCACCGCCGGGCTCGTGGCCGCCGCCGCCGGCACCGCCGGCGTGGCCGCCGCCGCCACCTCCGGGGGCGGGGGGTCCGACACGGTGCCCTTCGACGGCCCGCACCAGGCCGGCATCGCCACCCCCGAGCCGGCGCGCCTGGTCTTCGCCGCCTTCGACGTGACGACCGCCGACCGGGCGGGCCTGGTCGACCTCCTGGCCACCTGGTCGGCGGCCGCGGCGCGCATGGCCGGGGGCCGGGCCCTCACCGGCCCGTCGGGCGCCCAGGCCCCACCACCCGACTCGGGCGAGGCGCTCGACCTCCCGCCCTCCCGGCTCACCGTGACCGTGGGGTTCGGGCCGTCCCTCTTCGACGACCGGTTCGGACTGGCCGACCGCCGCCCCGCCGCCCTCGTCGACCTGCCGGCCTTCCCCGGCGACGCCCTCGACCCCCGGCGCAGCCACGGCGACCTCTGCCTCCAGGTCTGCGCCGACGACGCCCTGGTGGCCTTCCACGCCGTGCGCAACCTCACCCGGCTGGCCCTGGGCGCGGCCACGGTGCGCTACGTCCAGGTCGGGTTCGGCCGGACCGCCTCGCCGGCGAACGGGGGCGAGTCCCCCCGCAACCTCCTCGGCTTCAAGGACGGTACCGACAACCTCGACCCGGCCGACGAGGCGGCCCTGCGGACCTACGTGTGGGTCGACGAGCGGAGCGACCAGCCCTGGATGGCCGGCGGCTCCTACCTGGTGGCCCGGCGCATCCGCATCCACCTCGACACCTGGGACCGCACCACCCTCGGCCACCAGGAACGGACCGTCGGCCGGCACAAGGTCTCCGGGGCGCCGCTCGGGGGGCGCCGCGAGCACGACCCGGTGAACCTCGCCGCCCTCGACGCCTCGGGGACCCCGGTCATCCCCGTGGACGCCCACATCCGGGTGGCCTCCCCGGCCACCAACCACGGTCAGGCCATCCTCCGGCGGGGCTACAGCTTCGCCGACGGGGTGGACCCGGCCAGCGGGGAGCTCGACGCCGGCCTCTTCTTCGTCTGCTTCCAGAAAGACCCGCGCCGGCAGTTCGTCCCCATCCAGGAGCACCTCGCCGACCAGGACGCGCTGGCCGCCTACCTCGTCCACACGGGCAGCGGGATCTTCGCCTGCCCGCCCGGGACGGGACCGGGCCGGACCTGGGCCACCGGCCTGCGCTGAGCCGCCGTCGGGGCCGGCGTCCCGGGTCCGGGCCGGTCGGTCAGCGCCCGGTCCGCACCACCAGACGGCCGGTCGTCCGGCGCTGCTCCATCTCCTCCAGGGCACCGGGCAGCTCGTCGAAGGCCAGCTCCCTCGTGACCAGCGGGCGGACCCGACCGGTGCGGACCATCTCGAGGATCCTGGCGTGGGCCCGCTGGCCCTCGGCCCGCCCCGGCCAGTTGAAGCCCAGGGTCCGGCGGACCGCCAGCGGGTCGTTGACGTACACCAGGCACACCCCCACCAGCGAGAAGTTGCCGTAGGCCATGGCCCGCGGGGTGAGGTAGTGGCCGTCCTCGAG
>DAHVAJ010000075.1 GCA_027314705.1 Acidimicrobiaceae bacterium | reverse complement strand
CGAATCCGGCAGCGGATCGTGAAGGCGGGACTTCTCGACTCCGTGCTCGCGCTGCCACCGGGATCGATGCTGTCGACAAGCATCGCCCCCGTCATCCTTGTCTTCGACAAGGGACGAGGGCTGGTAGACGGTAAGCCAGCCCCGACCCTCTTTGTCGACGCCGCCGGACTGGTTGGATCGGAGTCGAGGCGCCGTCGGGACCTGGACCTGGGTGTCTCCAAGCTGCTGCAGGACAACTACTGGAGATGGCGGCGGAGCGGATTGACGGGAGATCGTCAGTTCAACGAGGCGAGCTTCGATGAGATCGCTGCCAACGGCTTTGACCTCAGCCCTCAGCGCTACCTCCGCCCTGCGGTCAGCACCCTCGACGTCAATCACTTGGAAAGGGTGCGAAGCAGGCTGAATCAACAGTTGTCGACGACACTCGACGAGTGTGCATCCAATGATGCTCAACTGCGGGCCATGCTCGAGGAGAAGGACTGATGGCAGTCAAGACGATCCGAGTGAACGACCTCGCCGATTCAGTCGAGTTGATTCGAGGCTTCCCGACGGCACGGACCCGGCCTTCCGGCACGTTTCCCGTGCTCTCGGTGGCTGACCTGCGGAATGGGGGCGCGCCACGACAGTTCGTGGACACAGTCGACCTCAAAGCAGGGCTTGCAGGGATCGCAGTGGTAGACGACATCCTGATCGCAGTCGAGGGGGGCACGTGTGGTGAATCCTTCATCGTCGATGACCAGTCAGTGAAGTTCGCCCCATCGCAGCAGGCGATAACGCTTCGAGTTGAGGCTGCCGGTGTACTCGACCCTTGGTACTTGACCGCTTGGCTCACCTCCGCCGAGGGCCGTGCGAATCTGGCCAAACTGACTCGAGGAGCGGGGATTCAGCGGATCGCCTTCCGGGATCTCCTGTCTCTTGAAGTCCGAATTCCGCCGATGCCGGACCAGGTTCGAATCGGCGACCGGCACAGGGCGTTCCAACGATCACTGCGCTCGCACCGGCAGGTGATGGCACAGATTGAGGAACTCATGCTGGTTGACGTAGATCTCGAGATCGTGGGGTTAGACCGGGAACGCAATTCGAAGGGTGAACTCAAGAAGCCACTCGATCTTGAGTCCATAGCTCGCAATCGTGAACTCCGAAAGAAGGACCTCCGTCAACGGATCGCCGAGGCAAACGCTCAGCAGGCTCAAGTAAGTGGTGGTCCGATTCCACTGCGATCGCAGCGCAACAAGTCCAGGCGGCGTGACGACGGAGAGAACCGAGAAGATGGGACGGACAACGGTGGATGACCTGCTCTACTCTCAGGGGCCATACCGATTCGCGAGCCGGCGGATTGGTGACGGTAGGCACGGATCGGAACGAGCATGAACAAGAAGGCACTGTCAGAGTCCGACATCTGCGATCGCTTCATCACTCCCGCGCTCGGAAAGGCCGGTTGGACCGGGAATCTCCGTCGGCGCGAGTTCTCCTTCACCGACGGCCGGATCATCGTTAGAGGCAAGCTGGTCGCCAGAGGAAAGGGCAAGCGCGCCGACTACCTCCTGTTCTATAAGCCCAACCTTCCGATCGCCGTCGTCGAAGCCAAGGACAATAACCATTCAGTGGGGGCCGGCATTCAGCAAGGGCTCGAGTACGCCAACTCGCTGGACGTGCCCTTCGTCTTCTCGTCGAATGGGGACGGCTTCGTCTTCCACGACCGAACGGGCACCTTCGACATCATCGAGCAGAACCTCTCCTTGGACGAGTTCCCGTCTCCCGAGACGCTCTGGTCCCACTACAAGATGTGGAAGGGCCTGGAGTCCGTCGACCAGGAACTGGTGACCAGCCCAAACCACTCGGACCTCACGGGCAAGATGCCCCGCTACTACCAACAACTGGCGATCAACCGAACGATCGAGGCCATCTCCAAAGGGCAGCGCCGCCTGCTGCTGACCATGGCGACCGGCACCGGAAAGACCTACACCGCGTTCAACATCATCTGGCGGCTGTGGAAGAACGGCGACGCCAAACGGGTGCTCTTTTTGGCCGACCGCAACATTCTGGTCGACCAGTCGAAGATCAACGACTTCGCCCCCTTCGGGGATGCCATGGTCAAACTCGATCGCAGCCTGGTCGACAAGTCGTCCGGCCACGTGGACACCTCCTACGAGATCTACCTGTCGCTCTATCAGGCGATCATCGGCGGCAAGGATGCCGAGTCAGGCGAGTCGAACGAGCCGATCTACGACAAGTTCTCCAAGGACTTCTTCGACGTCATTGTGGTCGACGAGTGCCACCGAGGGAGTGCGGACGCCGACTCGGCATGGCACGTGATACTCGACTACTTCGATTCGGCCATCCAATTGGGCATGACCGCGACTCCGAAGGAGACGAAGTATGTCTCCAACATCGACTACTTCGGGGAGCCGGTCTACAGCTACTCGCTGAAGCAGGGGATCGACGACGGATTCCTCGCCCCGTTCAAGGTGGTCCGCGTCGACTTCGACCACGACGCCCTGGGTTGGCGCCCGAAGAAGGGCGAGGTCGACGACTTCGGCAACGTCATCACGGATCAGATCTTCAACCAGAAGGACTTCGACAAGACCATCGTGTTCCCGGATCGGGACCGCGCCACGGCCGACTGGATCAGCACGTTCCTCCACGAGACCGATCCGATGAACAAGACCATCGTGTTCTGTCAGAACATCGACCACGCCGAGCGGATGCGCCAGGCATTGGTGAACGATCCCCTGAACACTGAGCTCGTCCTCCAGGACGACCGATACGTGATGAGGATCACCGGCGACAGCCCGGAAGGGAAGGCCCAGCTCGACAACTTCATCAATCCCAAGCGGGCATTCCCCGTTATTGCCACGACTTCGAAGCTGATGAGCACAGGCGTCGATGCTCAGACCTGTCACGTCATCGCGCTCGATCAGCGGATCCAGTCCCTGACCGAGTTCAAACAAATCATCGGCCGTGGCACTCGACTGCGTACCGATTACGGCAAGTTCTTCTTTACAATCCTTGATTTCCGCAAAGCAACAGAGCTCTTCGCTGACCCCGAGTGGGACGGACCACCCCTGCAGGACGAAGATTTCGGCGATGCGAAGCCTGAGATTGTGGTCAACCCTGATCTGACGGTGACCATGACCGTCGATGGCAAGGACTACATCGTCTTGGATCCCGGAGACGTCATCGATGTGGCTGCCGGTGACGACGACTCAGAAATCGTCTTCCGTGTGAGTGGGACCGAGTTCAAGGTCCTTGCCGAGCGAGTCCAGTACTACGACAAGGACGGAAAGCTCATCACCGAGTCGTTGAAGGACTACACCCGCAAGACTGTCCAGAGCGAGTTCGCCACCCTCGACGACTTCCTCAAGAAGTGGAACGAGTCCGACCGCAAGCAAGTGATATTGGATGAGCTACTCGAACAGGGCATCCTTATTGATGCCCTGGCCGAGAGTGCCGGCGGCGACCTGAGCCCATTCGACCTCATCTGCCATGTGGCGTTCGACCAGCCGCCGCTGACTCGCCAGGAACGCGTGAGCAACGTCAAGAAGCGGGACGTGTTCACCAAGTACGGCGTTCAGGCTCGCGCCGTGCTCGACGCGCTCTTGGACAAGTACGCCGACCAGGGGCTCGAAGACCTCGGCGAGATCGAAATCCTGCAGCTCGAGCCATTCACGGAAATCGGAACACCGATCGAAATCGTCAAGGCATTCGGAGGTCGTCAGGGGTACCTGGACGCCGTCCATGACTTGTCCACCGAAATCTACAAGACCGCCTGAACTGGAGCCAGAATTGTCCCTGAGTACCACGATCAAGTCCCTGCAGGACATAATGCGGAAAGACGCCGGCGTCGACGGCGACGCCCAACGCATCGGCCAGCTGGGATGGATGCTGTTCTTCAAGATCTACAGCGATCTCGAGCTCCAGACGGAGCTCGAGGATCCCAGCTACATCTCACCGATTCCTGCACCACTGCGCTGGGAAGCTTGGGCAGACGGGGAGGCATTGGGTAAGGACGCTCCGACGGGCGACGACCTACTACAGCTGATCGATGGACAGCTGTTCCCCACAATGAAGGAACTGAATCTCGATGAGCTGAGCGGACCGTCGCATGCTCGCGCCGCCTTGCTGCTAAGTGTGTTCGAAGATGCCCACAACTACATGAAATCGGGTGTCCTGCTCCGCCAGGTCATCAACAAGATCAACCAGGACATCGACTTCAACTCGGCGCCAACTCGGCACCTGTTCGGCGAACTCTATGAGGGAATTCTCCGCGATCTCCAGAGTGCGGGAAATGCCGGGGAGTTCTACACGCCCCGAGCCGCGACGCAGTTCGCCGTGGAGATGGTCGATCCTCAGCTCGGCGAGTTGGTGCTCGACCCGGCATGCGGTACCGGAGGTTTCCTGACGGGAGCCCTCGAGCACATGCGGCCGCAGGCCAAGACGCCTCAAGACCTGGCCATGCTGAAGGCGAACATCCGTGGAGTGGAAAAGAAGGCACTTCCCCATCTGCTCTGCACGACGAACCTGATGATCCATGGTGTCGAAGTGCCGACCACTGTGCGGCACGGTAACACCCTCGCCCGCCCGCTCCAGAGTTACGGGCCTGACGATGCTGTCGATGTCATCGTCACAAACCCACCGTTCGGGGGTATGGAAGAGGACGGCATCGAGAACAACTTCCCGACTGAGTTCCGGACGCGAGAGACCGCCGATCTCTTCCTCGTACTTGTCATGGAGCTATTGAAAGACGGGGGTCGTGCGGCAATCGTCTTGCCAGACGGAACCTTATCTGGCGAGGGGATCAAGACTCGGATCAAGAAGCGGCTCGTCGAGGAATGCAATCTGCACACGATCGTTCGGCTTCCGAACGGAGTATTCGCACCCTACACTCCGATCAAGACGAATCTTCTGTTCTTTCAGAAGGGTGAGCCAACGAAGGAAGTGTGGTTCTACGAACATCCGTATCCCGAGGGATATAAGAACTATTCAAAGACCAAGCCGATGCGATTGAAAGAGTTTGATGCAGAACGAACATGGTGGAATGACCGTTCAGAGGGCGAACGATCCTGGTGCGTTCCAATCGAAAAAATCATTGGAGCCGAGTACAACCTTGACATAAAGAATCCCTATACAGCAGATGTCGGGTATGAGGATCCTGATGTGCTACTTGACAGGTATTCACTGGCTTCGAATGCAGTAACTGAGGCGCAGGAAGCTCTGAGAAGCAGTCTTGCTGAAGCACTCGGGTACGCCTAGTGGACATCGAAAAAGTGATAGCAAATCTAGAAGTGACTGTGGAGGCGGACGGCGGCATAGATTCACTACGGATCTTGGTTTTCGATTTGGCGGTTAGTGCACGATTGGTTCAGCAACTCGAAACCGATGGCGATGTGGCCGATGTCCCGATACACCCAGATGAGTCCGACCTTCCTACAATTCCCTCGACATGGACATGGACAAGCCTAGCGGCCACAGGGCGACTCTTTAGCGGAGACAGCGCCAGTACCGTGGTAAAGACGCGGCTCGCTTCAAATCTAGACGGGGTCGCGTATGTGGCTACCAAGGATGTTGGCTATGGGAGGGAGCCGATCGTTTATGAGAATGGGTTGAGAGTCGCGGATGACGATTCATCTTTCAAACGAGCGAAGCCGAAGTCGGTCCTCATCTGCCTCGAGGGCGGAAGCGCGGGACGGAAGATGGGAATTACGGATCGAGAGATCTGCTTCGGCAATAAGCTATTGGCGAATGAGACTATTGAGGGAGTAATTCCGGAGTATCTTCTCATCGTCTACCTCTCTTCTCAATTTCAGGCTGCCTTCAGGAGTCAGATGACGGGAATCATCGGAGGGGTTTCGAAGAAGTCGATTCTCAAACTACCTGTACCACTGCCCCCATTGGGAGAACAGGTGCGAATCGTCGCTGCGGTCGAAGAGCTCATGACGCAATGCGACGAACTGGTAGCCGGGCTGCAGATGCGCGACGCGACTCGATCGATGGCTAGGCGTGCGGCGCTGAAAGCACTCCGCGATTGCGAAGAACAAACGACGATGCGGGAGCATTGGGCGAGGATCGATCGTCACTTCGTACATCTTGCCACTTCTTCTGATGATGTCGAAGACATTCGTGGGACGGTTTTGAATTTGGCTATCAGCGGTCGATTGAGCCGAATCGAGGCAGGAGACGAAGAAGTTTCGGAAATCGTGAGCCGAATGCAATCGGCTAGGGAAGAGTTAGTCAAAATTGGATCCACCCGATACGTGAACGGTAGCGACCCATTTGAGCCGTCATTGGCGGTTCCAGCTGAGTGGGAAATACGCCCGCTGCAAGATGTTGCCCGCTTTATCGACTATCGCGGAAGGACACCTGAGAAGACTGATTCAGGCGTTCCGCTCATAACGGCCAAGAACATTCGGCGAGGAGTCATCAATCCGCTCCCTACTGAATTTGTGAGTGAGTCAACGTATTCAGAATGGATGACGAGGGGGCTCCCATCAAAAGGAGATGTCCTATTCACAACCGAGGCTCCCATGGGAAATGCGGCTCAAGTGAGGTCAGATGAGCGATTCGCACTAGCGCAGCGAACGATTGTGTTGTCCCCATACGCTGATTTCAGTGGCCGTTTCCTGGAATTGCTTCTCCTGAGCCCATGGTTCAGCATCGAGCTGCGTAAGAGGGCTACTGGTATGACTGCCCTTGGGATCAAGGCGGCCAAGCTCCGGCTTATTCCAGTACCTATTCCACCTGCCGAGGAGCAGCGGCGGATTGTGTTGGCGGTCGATGCCGTTCTTGCGTCCTGCGATGATCTTGATCGTGCACTCAAGTGGCGAGCCGCTGAATGCATCGTGTCCTCGAGAGCGCTTCTGGCGAGCGTAGGCCGGTGATCTCTCGCGCTTAGCGCTCTGACGTTGCGGGTACTAGATGATTGCTAATCATTTAGCGGGCCAGTTTGTTGTTAGGCCGCGAAGTACCTACCTCGCCCAATCTTCTCTATGCGGCCCTTTTGAAGTAGGTATGCAAGCGTTGCTGTGACGGATCGGGACTGGTCATTCCGGCCCGCGACATGGAGCCTGCGCACGACCTCGCTAGGGGAGAGGCTTCCATCAGCCTCATGCAGCACAGACAGAATCGCGTCTGTCCGCGCCATTCCCTCAAGGTTGTCCTCCAGTGCCACGCCGGCGCGCATCGATTCCAGCTCAGCCTCGATCCCTCGGTATCGGGCCACCGCCTCGGCCACCTCGAACTCTTGCTTGGACAGCTCGGTCTCGAGTTCAGCTATTCGACGGGTCCTAGACACAGTCCTACAATCATAAACGAAACACAAAGAGTGCATTGTGTAGAGGCTACTTCGTGAGCGTGTCGAGAGCCGTCGCTGAGTGCACTCGGCGTAGGCTGACGGACGATCTACACGCGGAGCCCCACGCGGAGGCTCACGCGGAAGTCCCGCCCACGTAGCTCAGGGGATAGAGCACTCGTTTCCTAAATGAGGTGTCGCAGGTTCAAATCCTGCCGTGGGCACCCTGTGTTGTCGCGAAGGAAGAGTCGCGAGGCCCCGCGCACCGTCCATCTGCTTCCTGGTTCGCCCGGGTGTCCGCGGAGGCTCCAGACATCGGAAGCGAGGACGGAGTCAGGTCACGGGAACAGCCACGCAGGAAGCCGACCCCTCGGTGCCGCCCGCCTCGTCGAGCCGGCGCCCAGGCCGGTTCGGGTCGGACACCGCGGCCGGCCGCGGTGCTGAGCAGCAGGGAGGGAGCACCGGCACCGGCGGACGCCTGCGGCCGATGCTCGGGGCGAAGGCGGCACGGTGCGTGGCTCGGCGTGCCCGTGCCGTCGTGTCAGGCGCCGACCATGTGGAGCTCGACCGAGATCCGCTCGTCGCCGAACTCCGTTCCCGAGAACGTGCAGCCCAACGTCTCGGCCACGCGGAGCACCATCTCCGCGTTGTTCGCGCTGACGGCCATGTGACACCTCCCGCCAGCAGTCAGCCGCTCCCAGAGCATCCCGATCTCGAATCCCCGCTGGAACTCGGGATCATCGGTGTCGAACGCCAGGTCGGCCGGCATGCCCTCAACATCGACATCGGGGAGGGGCGCCTTGAGCGGGTCTCGGGACCGACCCGGTCCCACGGGCCTCGGCACAGCGCTCCGCTCCGGTGCCCGGTCGGACACCGGGGGTACGGTCCCCGGCGCCGCCGACGATCGCCGAGCACCCCGGACCGGGGGGCTCAGGGCGTCACTCGTCTTCGCTCTCCACGACGAGGACGTCTTCCTCGATCGCGTGCAACGTCCCGTCCTCGCCGGTGACGGACAGCGTCTCGTCGACGACGACGTCACCCTCGGCCGTGACCACCGTGACGGTCTCGTCGGTGGCGACGACGGTCCCGTCGGTGCCGACGGCGACGACCAGGTCGTCGCTCACCAGGTTGCCCTGGTCGTCCACGCCCTCGACCTCCACCTCGACCAGCTGGAGCTCGTCGGCGTCAGGTGTCTCGTCCGCATCGGCCATGGTGGACCTCCCTGCAGTGGGCCGGCTCGACCCTCCTCCTGATCATGACAGGTTCCCCGGTGAAGGAGCACAGCAGAGGGGCCCGGGGGGCTGCCCGGTCCGCCGGTCCGCAGGCTCCCCGGGAGCGGCCGCCGTCGGGGGGAGACAGGTGCGGGCCCTCCGCCCCGGGCCACGACCCGGGGCGGCGTTCAGCCCTCGAGCCTGCGGTCCCGCCCTCGGGCCTCGGTTTCGGGGAGCGACTGGATGAGCCGGCTGACCGCGTCGTAGGCGCCCTCCTGCCATGCCTCAGCCACCGTGCGACCGCCGAGCTCGCGGTGGGGAGTGAAGTTCCACCACCGTGTCACGTCGCTGTCGCCGTACCCCTTGTTGGCCAGGATGATGTTGAGCCGGGTGGCCTCCCACGCCGCCTCGTCGGGGCTGAGCGCCACCCCCTGGTCCCCGTACTCCTCATCGCCGTCAGGCTCGGCACCCTGCTCCCACGAGCCGGCCACCTCTCGTTCGACGGCGGGCCGGTCCCCGGACGGCGGGCGGGGCGCCCCGCCGACCGGTGGCCGCTCGACGGCGCGCCGGGCGCGCTCGACGTCGAGATCCCGCGACCAGCCCGGTGGCCCGGTGCCCACGACGTCGCCGGACGTGACCCGGAGGCGGAGCCGACGCTCGAGCCGCTCCGACGGCGGTTGCCCTGGGCCCTCCGACGGGCCACCGGGTGGCCGGTACCCGCGCCCGGGCACCTCCTCCTGGGTATCCATGAGGTAGCGCTCCCGCGGGCGGCGCCGGCGTTCGGGCAGCGAGCCGGGAGGTACCGCACCGCCACCGGGTGGCACCGGCCGCTCCGCCCCCGGCCACTCCCGCGGAACCTCGTGGACGCGACGGCGGGTGGCGTAGGCGTCGGGGGGGAAGACGTCTGCGGCGGTGCCGGCGATGGCCGCACCGAGGTAGTGCGCCGTCCACTCGCACCCGCCCACCGCAACGGTCGACGCCCCCGTGGCCACCAGGCGCGCCAGCGGGACCTCGAGGCAGGCGGCCACGGCGATGGCCTCGGTCAGGTCGAGCGGCCGGTCGGTCGCCTCGACGGCGGCCACGGTCTCCCGCGACCAGGCGATGCCGTGGGCGAGCATGGCCTCGGCCAGGCCCAGCTGGGTCAGACTGGCCTTCGATCGCAGGGCGGCGATGTTGCGCCGGATGATCTCCTCGATGCCGGTCGCACCCTCGCCGTCCATGGGGGGAGTCTACCGGCCGACCCCCCGCGGACCGTGGTGATCCGGACCGCCGAACCAGCTGTTCACCTCGACGAACACGGGCGGTGACGGGACCCCTACCGAGAGGGATGCCCTGCCGCCCGGGATGCCCCGAACCCGGCCCGCTCGGCCCCCCGAACCGGGCCGGTCGCGCGATTCCCTCTACAGGTGCGACACCCGGATTCCGACAATTCACGTGAAGCATTGGCAACGGCAAGGGGCAGGAACAACCGTGACGCTCGACCCACATCCTGTGCACACGTACCGGACCTGGACGGACGACGACTTCGATCTCGACGACCTGGCCATACCGGACGCGCCCCAGTGGCGGCGATGCGGGGCGGTGCACTGCATCGACCGCGGACCGTGGCTCGGCACGCTCGTCTGCTGCATCCGCCAGAGCGGTCATGACGGTACCCATGCGATGTCGCTCGGCGACGAAGGTGGGCCCGACCACTGGCAGGAGACCTGGCTCTGAGCCCGACGCCGGGGTCGCCGACCCGAACTCAGGGACGCAGCACCACGGCCTGGTCTGGCGCGAGGCGGCCGCCGAAGATCCCGGACCCGTCGGCGTCGTCGGAGGCCAGGTCCACCGTCCCGCTGGCGAGCGCCGGCGGGACGACCTGCGGGTCGCCGGTGAAGTTCACGAGCACCGTACGGGTGGAAGCGCCCGCCGACCGCCGGTAGGCGAGGACCCCGGCCGGGGCCTCGAGCAGCTCGAAGGTCCCGTCCACGAGGGCCGGCGTCCGCCTCCGCAGGTGGAGCAGCCGGCGGTAGAGGTGGAGGACCGAGCCGGGATCGGCCGCCTGGGCCGCCCGGTTGCGGAGGCCGGCCTCCGGGGGGAACGGGAGCCACGGTTCCGCCCCGGACCACCCGTGCCCGACGCCGTCGTCCCACGGCAGGGGTGCCCGGCAGCCGTCGCGCCCGCCCGGGTCGACGGCGCGGCCCTCGGGGATCTCGGCGTCGGCCAGGCCGAGCTCCTCGCCCTGGTAGACGAAGGGCGTCCCCCGGAGGGTGAGCAGGAGGACGGCCGCCGCCCGGGCCCGGGCCTCGCTCCGCCGCGCCGCCACGGAGGCCCCCTCGCCGGCCCGGGCCGCCGCCCGGTCGTAGCGCGTGCGGTGGCGGGGGTTGTCGTGGTTGGAGAGGACCCAGGTGGGCCACGCATCCCGGGGGCCGAACGCGGCCAGGGTGTCGTCGATGCAGGTCCGCCAGCGGTCGGCCCGCCAGGGGGCGAACAGCGGCGGGAAGTTGAAGGCGAGGTGCACCTCGTCCCCCGTCCCGTAGTAGGCGGCGACGGCCTCGGTGGAGAGCAGGTAGACCTCGCCGACCATCATCCGGTCCCCGGGGTACCCGTCGAGCAGGCCACGGATCCGGCGCAGCCGTTCGTGGGTCACCGGCACGTCGTTGAGCGCGCAGTGGGGGATCCCGGCCACTTCGGGCAGGTCGTCGGGTAGGTCCGGGTCCTTGCCGATGGCGTGGACGACGTCGGCGCGGAACCCGTCCACCCCCCGATCGAGCCAGAAGCGGAGCACGTCGTGCATGGCCGCCTCGACGGCGGGTTCGTCCCAGTTGAGGTCGGGCTGGGCCGGCTCGAACAGGTGCAGGTACCACTGCCCGGTCGGCTCGTGGAAGGTCCAGGCCGGTGCCGTCAGGTCGAATGCGGCCACCCAGTTGTTCGGCGGCCGCCCGTCGGGAGCGGGGTCCCGCCAGACGTACCAGTCCCGGTGGGCGCTCCCGCGGCCCGAGGCGGCGTCGACGAACCACGGGTGCCGGTCCGAGGTGTGGTTGGGCACCCAATCGATCACCACGCGCAAGTTCCGCTCGTGGGCGTCGGCTACCAGCGCGTCGAAGTCGGCCAGCGTCCCGAACAGGGGGTCGACGTCGCAGTAGTCGCTCACGTCGTAGCCGAAGTCGACCATGGGCGAGCGGTAGAAGGGAGAGAGCCAGAGTGCGTCCACGCCCAGCCACACGAGGTCGTCGAGGCGGGCCCGCAGGCCGGCGAGGTCACCCACCCCGTCGCCGTCACCGTCGGCGAACGACCGCGGGTACACCTGGTAGAAGACGGCCCGCTGCCACCACGGGACGTCGCGTGGCCGGCGCTCGTGCCTCCCGGCCGACGCATCCCTCGCTTCGCCGGCCACGGGCCGACCCTACCAACCGCGGGCCGGCGGCTGGCGGAGCGGGAGTGGCGCCGGGGGAGGCGCGGAGGTTCAGTTCGGGCATCCATCTGCCGACATAGACGGTCGGGACGACGGGCCGCCACGCCGTACGGCGCGGCGGGCCGGACGGCTCGTGGACGGATGCGCGAAGGGGAACGTCGTCATGGTCGAACGTCGGGCGGTGGAGGATGGACGGATGCTGGCCGAGGGCCTGACCGGGGCCACGCCCCCACCCGTGTACGCGGCCGGGCGCGTGTGCAAAGAACCCTCGTGCGACGTGCGCCTGTCGCGCTACAACAGCACCGAGTGGTGTGCCCTGCACGAGAGCCCGGGCTCCACCGGCCGGGCCTACGAGTCGATGTCCCTTCCCCGCGGCCGCCGCCGCAACAGCTCGGGCCGTCGCCGAGCCCAGCGCCGCAACGCTGCCTGACGGCGCCCGGGATCCGGTCGCCCCTCCGCACGCCGGTCGGTGGACCGGCGTCGCCGGTACACTTCCCAGGCGCCGAGTGGGGCGACGTGCTCGCACACGCCCACACTCCGGCGCACCGGCCTGTCCGCTCGGCGCCGTCGTCCCTCTCGGCGCCCCGTCGAAGGGAAGCGCGCATGACCGAACGACTCGACGGGACCGTGGCCCTGGTGACCGGCGCCTCGAGCGGCATCGGCGAGGCCACCGCCGTGGCCCTGGCGGCCGAAGGGGCCCAGGTGGCCGTGGCCGCCCGCCGCCGCGACCGGCTCGAGGCCCTGGCCGACCGCATCGGCGCCGACCGCGTCCTCGTGCAGGAGTGCGACATCACCGACGAGTCCCAGGCGCGGGCCCTGGTGGCCTCCACCGTGGAGCACTTCGGTCGGCTCGACACGCTGGTGAACAACGCCGGTGTCATGCTGCTCGGGCCCATCGAGGGGGCGCCGGTGGAGGAGTGGCGTCGGATGGTCGAGCTCAACCTGCTCGGCCTCTTCTACGCCACCCACGCCGCCCTGCCCCACCTCCTCGACGCGGCGGACACCGAGCCCCGTCGGGTGGCCGACGTGGTGAACGTGAGCTCGGTCGCCGGGCGGGTGGCCCGCACCGGCAACGGTGTGTACAGCGCCACCAAGTTCGGGGTGGTCGCCTTCTCGGAGTCGCTCCGTCAGGAGGTCACCCGGCGCCACGTGCGGGTGTCGGTCGTCGAGCCCGGAGCCGTGCTGACCGAGCTGGCCACCCACAACCGGCCCGAGATCGTCGAGGGGATGCGGGCCACCTTCGGCGAGATGGAGTTGATGCACTCCGCCGACATCGCCGAGGCCATCGCCTTCGCCGTGACCCGCCCCCGCCGAGTGGCCGTCAACGAGGTGCTGGTGCGGCCGACCGAGCAGGAACGCTGAGTGCCCTTCGACGACTACCCGCCGCCCCAGCACCTCCTCGGCGACCTGGGGATGGAGGCCGAGATCACCACGGAGACGACGGCCCGCGTGCGCACCCGGGCCACCCACCACGTGGCCGCGGCCGACGGCGGGGTGCGGGCGGGCGTGCTGGCCACCCTCGTCGACGTCGTGGGCGGGGCCATCGCCGCCCGTGTCCTCCGTCCCGACTGGCTGGCCACCGCCGACCTCACGCTCCAGGTGGCGGGCCCGGTGGCCGGTCCCTGGGTCGAGGCCCGCGGCTCGGTGGTCCGGCGCGGCCGCACCACCCTCGTCATCGAGGCGCTGGTGGTGAGCGTGGAGGAGGACGGGACCGACGCACTGGTGGACGGCCGGCCGGCGGGCCCGGTGGCCTGGGCGTCGATGACCTTCGCCGTCCTGCCCGCCCGCAACCCGTCCTCCTCGGTCCAGGCCGCCGGCGGGCTGCCCGTGCGGTGGGCGTTCAGCGGCGGCAGCCTCGAGGGCTCCGTCCTCGAGGCCCTGCCCGTGACCGTGGAGGACGCCGCCGAGGGCCGGGTGACCGTGCCGGTGCGGCCCTACCTGTGGAACTCCTTCCAGGCCGTCCAGGGCGGGGTCATGGCCCTCGTCGCCGAGGCCGCCGCGGCCGCCGCCCTCGGCGCGGCGCGGGGGCTCCCCCCCACCGCCATGGTCGTGACCGACCTCCAGATCGCCTACCTGGCCCTGGGCCGGGTCGGCCCCATCACCAGCCGGGTCCGCATCCTCGAAACCGGGCCGACCGGCCGGGCCGGGGCCATGGTCGAGCTGCGCGACCCGGGCGCCGAGGACCGGCTGACCACGGTGGTCAACGTGGGAGCGGTCCCGGCCGGCGAGGTGGCCCGGTGACGGCCACGGCCCCGGGCACCGACGGCGGGCCCGTCGACCGGCGCCACCACGTGAGCGACTACTTCCGGCTCGAGCGGTGGGAGATCCCCCCGACCGACGGCTCGGGGCGGCCCTCGGGCGTGGGCGGCCGGGCCCCCGTCGACGACCACCTGCGCGGTCCGGGCGGGGGACTGCGGACCGGTGCGCTGCTCACGAGCATCGACTCGCTCGGCGGGCTCCTGAGCGGCTTGACCGTCCTGCCCCGGTGGATCGTCACCACCTCGCTGCTGGCCACGGTGTCGCGTCTGGCCCACGTGGGCCCGCTCCGCCTCGAGGGCGAGGTGCTGCGGCGGGGACGGAACTCGGTGGTGTCGACCGTCGACGTCGTCGACGAGGGTGAGGGCGGTCGCCACGTGGCGGCCGCCACCCTGACCTGTGCCGTCCTCGACGCGGAGGGGATGGAGCTCGCCTTCGATCGACCCTTCGCGCTGCCCCTACCCCCGCTCCAGCAGGGGGCGCCGGCCCCCGACGAGTTCTTCTGCATCGAGCCGGGCGAGGGGGCGACCACGCGGCTGGTCCTGGCCGACCGACTCCGCAACCCCTGGGGCATCCTCCACGGGGGTGGCGTGGCCATGCTGGCCGACGAGGCCGCCTGCCGGGCCGCCCGGGCCGCGGACCCAGGGGCAGCCGGGCCGCGGGGTGTGGCCGCCGCCGACACGGTCCTCCACTACCTGCGCCCGGTACGCGTCGGCCCGGCGGAGGCCCGTTGCGAGGTGCTCGGCACCCACGGCGGACGCACGCTCGTGCGGGTGGCCGTCCACGACCTCGGGGCCGGGGACCGCCTCGTCTCGCTGGGCTCGGTCGTGGTCCTGGCCGTGTGAGGGCGGGGACGGGCTCCGCCGTCCCGCCCTCCGGGTCCGGAGGCGGCCCCCCACGGCCTAGGCTCACCGGCGGAACACATCCCGATCGCATGGAGGAGCAGACGATGGCGAACGAGTGGGGGCCCCTGGGGGCGCTGGCCGGCGAGTGGGAAGGTGAGGGCGGTCTCGACTCCTCGTACAACCACGACCAGGAGAAGGTGATCAGCACCCCGTACCTCGAGAAGGTCAGCTTCAAGCCGTTCGGCCCGGTGGACAACGGCCACCAGCACCTCTACGGCCTCGACTACAAGACGGCCATGTGGAGGGGGAGCGAGGAGAACCCCTTCCACACCGAGGTCGGCTACTGGCTCTGGGACTCGGCCACCGGCGAGGTCCTGCGGGCCTTCGTCGTCCCCCGCGGCATCACCGTGCTGGGCGGCGGGACGGCCGCGGCCGACGCCACCGAGTTCACCCTGAAGGCGGCCCTCGGCGACGCCCGCTACCCGATCGGTGAGGGCGCCTACCTGGGGGCCAACGCCAGCTCGGTGAGCTGGGAGAGCACCATCACCATCGGGGACGGCACCTGGACGTACGCCGAGACCACCATGCTCCGCATGAAGGAGTTCGAGGACCTGCTGGCCCACACCGACCACAACACGCTGCGCAAGGTCGCCTGACCCCCGCCCGACCGTCCCGGGACGTCCGGACCGGCCTGGCGCCGGCCCGGACCGGGCGGAGGGGTTGACACCCCGCCGGATTTAGGTTTACCTAACTTCTGGACTATGTACGACCTTCTTCTGGGGCAGCGGTGATCCCGACCTTCGTGATCTTCCTGCGCGAGGGGATCGAGGCCAGCATGATCGTGGCCGTCCTGCTCGCCTTCCTGGACAGGATCGGCCAGCGGCGGTACTTCCGCGACGTGTTCCTGGGCGTGGCCGCGGCCTTCGTGCTGGTGCTCGCCGGCGGGGTGACCGCCTACCTGCTCATCGACCAGTACGCCGGCTCACGGGCCCAGACGATCTTCGAGACGGTCACCTACCTGCTGGCCGCGGCCGTGCTCACCTACATGACCTTCTGGATGCAGGCCCACAGCCGGACCATGACGGCCGAGCTGGAGCGGCGCACGGAGGCGGCCCTCGACGGACGCACCCGGTTCGGCCTCGGGCTCCTGTCCTTCCAGGCGGTCGGGCGCGAGGGCGTGGAGACGATGGTCTTCACGCTGGCCATCGTCTTCGCCTCCTCCCGCCAGACCACCGTCGGGGCCCAGGGCCACGGCCTCCTGGTGGGGGCCGTCCTCGGGCTGGCCGTGGCGCTGGCCATGGCCTACGCCATCTTCAAGATGGGCCGTCGCCTCAACCTCGCTGTCTTCTTCCGGATCCTCGGCATCGTGCTCATGGTCTTCGCCGCCGGCCTGCTGGCCGACGCCGTCCAGAACATGCAGGAGCTCGGCTGGCTCCCGTCGTTCGGGCACCCGATGTGGAACACGAGCGGCGTGCTGCGCGAGAGCAGCACCCTCGGCGACGTCCTCCACAGCTTCTTCGGCTACGCCCAGCAGCCCACGGTGCTCCAGGGGATCGTGTGGGTGACCTTCGTGGGCGTCTCGGCCACGGCCTTCGTGGCCCTCGGCCGCAGGGGACGGCACGGACGCCGGCCGGCCGGGCCGACCGGCACTCCGGAGACCACCGGCGGGCCCGTGACCACCGGCGGGCCCGTGGCGACCGGCGGGCCAGTAGCGACCGGCGGGCCCGTGGGCACCGGCGGGCCTGCCCCGCTCGGCCTGGTCGGCGGCCGGCCCGGGGACGGGGCATGAGCCGTACCCCGCCGGCGTCCCCGATGGAGGGGAAGACCGTGGTCGTCACCGGTGGCAACTCCGGTATCGGCCAGGCGACGGCCGTGGCTCTGGCCCGGGCCGGGGCGACCACGGTGATCACCGCCCGCGACCGCGCCCGGGGCGAAGCGGCCCTTGCCGACCTCCGGGTCCAGAGCGGCTCGGACCGGGTGGCGCTCGTCTGCTTCGACCTGGCCGCGCTGGCCTCGGTGCGGTCCGGTGCGGCCGAGCTGCTCGAGCGGTTCCCCCGCATCGACGTCCTGGTCAACAACGCCGGGCTGGTGCTGTCCCGGCGCACGCTCAGCGAGGACGGGTACGAGGCCACCTTCGCCATCAACCACCTGGGCCCCTTCCTCCTCACCGACCTCCTCCGGGCCCGTCTCGAGGCGTCGGCACCGGCGCGGATCGTCAACGTGGCCTCGACGGCCCACACCTTCGCCCGGCGGGGCATGGTCTTCGACGACCTGATGGCCGAGCACTCCTACCGGGGCATGGAGGTCTACGGCCGCTCCAAACTGGCCAACATCCTCTTCACCGGCGAGCTGGCCCGGCGCCTCGGCGGTACCGGCGTCACGGCCAACAGCCTCCACCCCGGCACGGTGGCCACGGGCTACGCCCGTGACGGCGACGCCCGCGGCCTCCTGGCCCTCGGGGTCCGCATCATCCGGCCCTTCACGCTCTCGCCCGAGCAGGGCGCCCGCACGTCGGTCTTCCTGGCCTCGTCCCCCGAGGTGGAGGGGGTGACCGGCCAGTACTTCGCGAAGTGCCGCCCGGTGACCCCGTCGGCCCGGGCACGCGACGAGGCCGCCGCCCGCCGGCTGTGGGAGGTCAGCGAGCAGCTGATCGACCAGGCCGCGCCGTCCTGAGGCCACCGCCGCCCCCCGGTGCCCGCCGGCGTCGGAGGGAGGGCCCGGCGGGGACGGCGGTCCACGCCGCCTGGGGGAACCGGCCGTAAGGTGGCACCCGGTACGGACCCGGCCCGCGGGGGCGGGGTGCCAAGGAGGCTGCCATGGCGAACGGACAGGCGGGCGCGGACCTGAGCCCGGGGGACCGGGACGTCCTGCGGATCCTCGGGCGGTCGTGGGGGTGGGTGCTCTTCTTCGGGATCGTGACCCTCGGCGCGGGGATCCTCGTGGTCGTCCGCCCCAAGGACACCATCACCTTCTTCGCCGTCGTCGTCGGCATCTGGCTGTTCCTCTCCGGCCTGTTCCGGATCGTCATGGCCATCGCCGACGACGAGGACACGGCCGGGACCCGGTGGCTGGTCGCCCTGCTCGGCCTGCTCTCGGTGATCGTCGGCATCCTCTTCCTGCGCCACACCGAGCAGACGGTCACCACGCTCGCCTTTCTCCTCGGGCTCTTCTGGGTGGTCGGCGGGCTCATCGAGTTCTTCACCGCCTACAGCGACCGCGGTTCGGACGCCCGAGGATTCAGGATCGGCGTCGGCGTCGTGGCCTTCGCCGCCGGGGTGGTCACCCTGGTGTGGCCCCATCTGACCCTGGCCACCCTGGCCGTGATCATCGGGATCTGGCTCATCGTCTACGCCGTGCTCATGGTGGCCCTGGCCTTCCAGCTCCGGGGCCTGTCCAAGCTGTAGCCGGGCGCGGCCCCCGGCGGGGGCACCGGCACCGCCGCGCCGTGCCCCCGGACCGTCGTGGCGCGGCTAGGCGGGTTCGCCCTCGCCCAGCTCGGTGGCGGCCTCGGCGATGGCCCGCTGCTCGGCGGCGGCCGGGAGGGGGCGGCCACCCCCGGCGTCGTGCCAGAGCTCGGGGAAGCGCCGGAGGAGCACCCCGACGCCGACCACGCAGGCCAGCCCGCCGGACCACACGGCGAACTCGGGGCCGGCGACGGCCGCGGCCAGGCCCGACTCGACGTCGCCGAGGCGCGGGCCGCCCGCCACCACGGCGAAGAACGTCCCGGACAGGCGGCCCTGGAGGTGGTCGGGCACCGAGCGCTCCTGTACGGCCTGGCGGAGCACCGCGGAGGCCACGTCCGCCGCTCCGGCCAGGGCCAGCAGGGCCAGTCCGACGGCCAGGACCGGGATGAGGCCGACCAGGCCGATGGCCACGCCCCAGACGACCACGCAGGCGGCGATGGCCCGCCCCTGGTGCCGGGCCCGGCTGCACCACCCGGTGACCAGGGAGCCGGCCAGGGCCCCCGCCCCCGGGGCGGCGTAGAGGAGGCCGACCACGCGAGGGCCGCCACCGTAGAGGCCGACGGCGAGGGCCGGGAAGACGGCCCGGGGCATGCCGAAGACCATGGCGTTGAGGTCGATGACGTAGGTGGCCGACAGCAGGCGCTCGCCGCGCAGGTGGCGGAAGCCCTCGACCATCGAGCGGAGGCCGCTCGGGCTCCCCCCGCCCGACGGCACCAGCGCGGGCAGGAGGGCGGCGGCCACCAGGGCGATGCCGAAGGTGGCGACGTCGGTGGCGTAGACGGCGGTCAGGCCGACCGCCCCGATGAGGACGCCGGCCAGCGCCGGCCCGGCCACCAGGGCGAGGGTCATGACGGAGGTCTGCAGGGCGATGGCGTCGGTGACGTCGGCCGGCCCGACCAGCAGGGGCAGGGCGGCCCGGCGGGCCGGCCAATCCACGCCCTGGAAGCCGGCGCTGGCCGCCGTGCAGACGAAGAGGGGCCACACGGCCGGGTGGGGCAGGGCGGCGTTGACGGCCAGGCCGGCGACGGCGGCGGCCATGGCCACCTGGGTCAGCACCAGCACCCGTCGTCGGTCCCAGGCGTCGGCCAGGGTGCCGCCCCAGAGCGAGCCGGCCAGGAGGGGGCCGAGCTGGGCCAGCCCCAGCAGGCCGACCACCAGGGTCGAGCGGGTCATCTGGTAGGCCTGGAAGGCCACGGCCACCAGGGTGAGCTGGGAGCCGATGCCCGACACGATCTGCCCGGCCCACAACCGGCGGAAGTGCCGGTGGCGACGGAGGGGGGCGACGTCGACGACCAGCCGGGCCATCGGGTCACGGTACCGCCCGGCGACGGCCGGCCCGGTCCTGGGCCGGGGGACGGCACGGACCGTCGGGGTGCCCCGGGATCCGCGCCGCCGGCCGGGGTGCCGCGTCCTCGGGCCGCCCGGCCGCTACACTGGAGGGCGATGGCCGCAGCCGATCCGATCCGAAGCCAGCCGACGCACCGCGGCAAGCAGCCGCTGGCCGTCGTCGAGGCGGCAGGGGCCGACACCGGCTCCGCCCCGATGGCGGTGTCGATCGCAGGCGTATCGACGGCCTGCAGCAAGGACGCCCTCGCCTCGAGCGCCCAGGCCGTCCGCAAGGCCCTCTCCACGGACTGACGCCCCCCGGGGCATCCCGATCCGAGTGTGAGAGCCGCCCGCAAGGGCGGCTCCTTCGTTATCCCGGGGTCGTCGGCCCCTCCGACAGCTCCTCCGGGGACCCGCCGCCCGGCCCACCGCACGGCGGCGACGCCACCGCATCCGTCCACGACCGAGAAAGAGCACACCCTGATGCACCCCACCCGCACCACCGACGACCGGCCCGCCCACCCCGAGTGGGCCGCGCGTGCCGTCTCCGAGCACGCCGCCGCCTGGACGGCCGAGCACGCCGTCGACCCGGGGGACAGCCACGACAAGGGCGAGTCCCTCTGCGTCGGCGAGGCGGCCTGAGCGGGCGCCCGCTCCGGGCGACCGGCCTACCAGTAGCCGGCCATCAGCTCCTCGGCCCATGCCGGCTGGCGCACGTCGCCGCGCGGTCCGAAGCCCGGTAGGTACGGCTTGACGTCGACCACCGGCGTCCCGTCGACGGCGTCGAGCCCGATCACGGTGAGCCGCCCGGGGTCGACGGCCACCAGTCGGCAGACCGTCGTCCCGATCCGGTTCGGGCGGTCCCGGGCCCGTTGCGCCAGGATCCCCACCTCCGGCCAGGCCGGGTTGCCTCGGGGCCGACGGGCCCCCCGGCAGACCGACGCCTCGGCCACGCGGTCGAAGACGAAGACCACCTCGACGTGGGAGAACCCGGCCAGCCCCCGGACGGCCTCGGGGTCGAGTTGCGCGCCATCGAGCTCGATGGTCGAGGTGACGGCGCCCCAGGCGTCGTCGACCGGCTCGGTCCGGCCACCCCGTACCCAGCCGATGGCGCGGACCTCGAACGCCTCCCGGTCCCCGGAGCTCATGCCACCTGGGGACCGGCCGGGCGCTCGGGCTCCTGGCCCTCGAACTGGATGCGGTAGAGCTCGGCGTACTGCCCGCCCCGGGCCAGGAGCTCCTCGTGCCGGCCGCGCTCGACGATGCGGCCCTGGTCGAGGACGAGGATGAGGTCGGCATCGCGCACGGTGGACAGCCGGTGGGCGATGACGAGCGAGGTCCTTCCGACCAGGGCGGTGGTGAGGGCGGCCTGCACGGCGGCCTCCGACTCGCTGTCCAGGTGGGCGGTGGCCTCGTCGAGCACGACGATGCGGGGCGCCTTGAGCAGGAGCCGGGCGATGGCCAGCCGTTGCTTCTCGCCTCCCGACAGGCGGTAGCCCCGGTCGCCCACCACGGTGTCGAGCCCGTCGGGCAGCCCGTCGACCATGGTGGCGATCTGGGCACCGGCGAGGGCGGCGGCCAGGTCTCCCTCGGTGGCGTCGGGCTTGGCGTAGAGGAGGTTGTTGCGGATGGTGTCGTGGAAGAGGTGGGCGTCCTGGGTCACCACGCCGACGGCGGCGGTGAGCGAGGCCGCCGTGGTGTCGCGGATGTCGGTGCCGTTGATGCGGATGGCACCGGACCGCACGTCGTAGAGGCGGGGGAGGAGCTGGCTGACGGTGGTCTTCCCGGCCCCCGACGGACCGACCAGGGCCACCAGCTGTCCCGGCTCGGCCGTGAAGGTCACGTCGAAGAGGACCTGGGTGTTGACCCGGCCGTCGAGTACGGCCACCGACTCGAGCGAGGCCAGGGAGACCTCCTCGGCGTCCGGGTACCGGAAGTCCACGTGGTCGAACTCGACGGTGGCCGGACCGGGCGGGACCGGGCGGGCGTCGGGGCGGTCGGCGATCATCGGCTCGAGGTCGAGGACCTCGAAGACGCGGTCGAAGGAGACGAGCGCGGTCATCACGTCGATCTGGACGTTGGAGAGGGCGGTGAGCGGCGCATAGAGGCGGGTCAGGTAGGAGGCCAGGGCGACCACGGTGCCCACGCTCAGGGCACCGTCCACGGCCTGGAGCCCGCCCCAGCCGTAGACCACGGCGGTGGCCAGCGCGGCGGTGAGCGAGAGGGCGGCGATGAAGAAGCGGGCGTACATGGCCTGGGTCACCCCGATGTCGCGGACCCGACCGGCCTTCTGCTCGAACGTGCCCCGTTCCTCCCCGGGCCGGCCGAACAGCTTGACCAGCAGCGCCCCGGACACGTTGAACCGCTCGTTCATGGTGTTGTTCATCTGGGCGTTGAGGGCGTACGACTCCCGCGTGATGACCGAGAGCTTTCGGCCCACCCGCTTGGCCGGCAGCACGAAGACCGGGAGGATGACCAGGCTGATCAGGGTGATCTGCCAGGACAGGACGAACATCACGGTCAGGACCAGCGCCACGCTGATCAGGTTGGAGACCACCGAGGACAGGGTGTCGGTGAAGGCCTGCTGGGCCCCGATGACGTCGTTGTTGAGCCGGCTGACGAGGGCCCCGGTCTGGGTGCGGGTGAAGAAGGCGATGGGCATCTTCTGGATGTGGGCGAAGACCTGGGCGCGCATGTCGAAGATGAGCCCCTCACCCACCTTGGCCGACACGTAGCGGATGCCGATGGACAGTCCGGTGTCGACGACGGCCACCGCCGCGGCCACCAGTGCCAGGGTCACGATCAGGTGCTTGGAGGGCGCACCCCCGGTGAGGTTGTTGATGATCGAGCGGAACAGCAGGGGGTTGATGATCCCGATGAACGCCTCCACCGTCACCAGGACCAGGAACCAGGCGAGGATGGGCCGGTAGGGGCGTGCGAAGCGGACCATGCGCCGTGCCGTGCCCTTGGTGACGTGTTGTCCGGTGACCGAGTCGTCACGCCGCATCGAACGCATGACGGAGCCGAAGGCGCCGCCGCCGCCCATGCCCATGCCGTGGCCGGCCATGCTCATCGCTGCGCTCCAGGGGTGGGATCCATGCCGGGGACCCTACCGGTGCCGTCGCCGTCCCCGGCCCCGTCGGTCCGTCCGACCGGGGCCGGACCGGGCGCCTGCGTCAGACGACAAGGCCCCGGCCGAAGACGGGCGGCAGGTCGAGGGCGGTGAGCAGGCCCGGCCGGGCGTCGACCACGGCCGGGACGGCGTTCACCAGGCGCATGGCCGTCGCCTTGAGGCCCGCAGTGTTGTGGTCGCCGTCGGTGCCCAGGAGCTGCAGGTCGAGGGTGTAGGTCGGCTCGCCGGTGATGGTCACCCGGTAGCACCCCGCACCTGCCGGCTGCGGCCAGTCGGGCGCGAGGTCGTCGCGCAGCCGGGTGACGTGCTCGAGGACGAGGACGGCCCGGCCGTCCTTCATGCCCCGTACCTCGAAGTGGAGGGCGGCCGCGGTGCCCGGTTCGACGGTGGCGTACCCGAGTTCGATCGCCTCGGGGGCCGCCACCCGCTCGTACCACTCCTCCACTCCGTCGAGCTCGACGTCGAGGCCGGCGGCGAGCTGGCGGACGACGCTCCCCCAGGCGGAGGTGAGCACCCCCGGCTGGAGGATCATGGGCACGTCCTCCATGGCCCCGGCGAATCCCATGATGTCGAAGAGGATCATGGGCTGGTCGTAGGTGGCGTAGTTGAGGATCTCGGCCACGCGGACCTCCTCGATGCGCTCGCTCACCCCGGTGAGGACGAGCGGGAGGATGTCATTGGCGAAACCGGGGTCGACGCCGTTGACGAACAGCGAGACCCCGCCGGCCCGGGCCGCCTCGTCGAGGGGCGTGATCATCGAGTCGTCGACCACGCCGAAGGGGTACTGGAGGAACACGGGCCCCGAGGAGAGCACGTTGACACCGGCCCGGAGCAGGCGCTGGAGGTCGTCCAGCGCCTCGAACAGCCGGTGGTCGGCCATCGCCGTGTGCACCACGGCGTCGGGAGCGAGGTCGAGGAGCGCGGTCTCGTCGCTGGTGGCGGCCACCCCGAGGGACCGCCCCAGGCCGGCCAGCTCGCCGGCGTCCTTGCCCACCTTGTCCGGGTTGGACACCCACAGGCCGACCAGCTCGAGGTCGGGCCGGGCGTCGATCCCGGCGATGACGTGACGGCCCACGTGGCCGGTGCTCCAGGCAACGACGCGGTAGGTCTTCGGCATGGTGGGCTCCTCGCGTATCGGGCGGTCGGGCCGGGCGGTCCGGTTCAGGCGGTCAGATCGGGTAGACCGAGGTCGAGGTTGGGGGTCTGGAGCCCACCGTCGACTTCGATGATCTTGCCGGTGACGTACCCCCCGGCCGGCGAGCAGAGGTAGACGATGGCGGCGGCGATGTCCTCGGGCTCACCGATGCGTCCGAGGGGGGTGCCCGACTCCATGGCCGATTTGAGGGCCTCGGTCTGGAGGACGACGTCGAGGGCGGAGGTGGCGACCGAACCCACGGCGATGGCGTTGACCCGGATCTTCGGGGCGAGGTCGGCGGCGGCCAGGCGGGTGTAGTGGGTGAGGGCCCCCTTGGCCGTGCCGTAGGCCACGTAGCCGCGGCCGGCCAGACGGCCCATGGCCGACGAGATGTTGACGGCCGAGCCGCCCTCGCCCGCCAGCATGAGCGGGACCGCCGCCCGGAGCAGGGCGTGGGCGGTGGCCACGTTGAAGTGGAAGGCCTGTTCGAGGACGCGCGGCGAGGTGTCGAGGAAGGGCCGGGGCATGGTCCCGCCCACGTTGTTGACCACGATGTCCAGCCGGCCGAAGGCGTCCCGGGCCCGGTCGGCCAGTCCGGCCACGGCGTCGAGGTCGGAGAGGTCGGCGGGCACGACCACCGCCCGGCGCCCGGCTGCCTCCACCCGCTCGGCCACGGCGGTCAGCTGATCCTCGGTGCGGGCCGAGAGCACGACGTCGGTACCGGCCTCGGCGAGGGCGAGGGCCGCGGCCGCCCCGATGCCGCGTCCGGCCCCGGTCACGACGGCCGCCTTCCCCTCGAGCTGGAAGCGGTCGAGAATCATGGTGGTCCCCCTTGGTCGGCCGGGATCGTCCCCGGTCCCGTGTCGTACTAGCAGGCCGGGCTGTCCCCGTGCCATGCCGACGCCACCGGCCGCGCCCGGCACGCGCCGGACGGCGACCGGTGGCGGTCGGCCGCGACCGACCGCACCCGACCCCCGCCGACCGACGTCACTCGGCCATGCGGGCGGCCGCCGCCACGTGGTGGGGGCGCAGACGGACCACCAGTTCGCCGGGGACGCCATTGCGCCGGCCGTAGGCCTCGGCCTGTTCGGCGCCCATGTAGCGACCCCCGAGGACCGTCGCCCACCGCAGCAGTTCACCGGGGTCGTCGTCCAGGGTGACCGGGCCCTCCACGGTGACGAAGGAGAACGGTGGCCGGTCATCGTCCACGCACAGCGCGGCCCGCCCGCCGCGGGCCAGGTTCCGGCCCTTGACCGACGAGGCGTCGGTCGTGAAGACGAGCTCCCCGAGGGGGGCGTCGGGCCCGGCGGCCGCACGGTCGAGGGCGAACCAGACGGGGGCGGCGTGGGGCCGCCCGTCGGCCCGCACGGTGGCCAGTGTGCCGGTGCGGGCGGGGAGCCCGTCGAGGAAGGCGGCGATCTCCCGGTCGGTCATGGGGGGCACGGCGGCCGCCTCGTCCCTGCGCCGCCGGCGGCGCTCAGGCCGGACGCGTCGGGGGCAGGCCGAGCTTGCGGTGGTCCCACGAGACGGTGCGCTCGACGTGGACCTTGGCCACGATCCGCTTGTGGAGCATGGTCTCGACGAAGGGACGCAGCTCCTCGGTGTAGGTCCCGTGGTAGCGCTCGAAGAGGTTGACCCCGAGCTCGAACATCTTGTCGGGGTCGTCGACGATCTCGGCCCGGCCCACCAGCTCGACGCCACGCAACTCCTCGTAGTCGTCGCCGTCCTCCATCATGCAGGTGATGCGGGGGTCACGGGCCAGGTTGACCGCCTTCTGGGCCTTGGCCTTCGTCTCGATGGCGATCGTGCCGTCGACGAAGCCGTACCACATGGCCACGGCGTGGATGGAGCCGTCGTGGTTGATGGTGCACATGGTCATGGGCCGCCGCTCGTGGAGGAAGGCGTCGACCTCCTCGGGGGTCATGCGCACCACGTCGCGCTGCTTGACTCCGTGACCCATCTGTTGGTTCGCCTGCGTACCGTCTCCGTCGCCCATGGTGGTCTCCTCCGGCGTCCGGCCGCCCCCGGCGGCCCCGGCGGCAGCGTACCGGGCTGCCGTGGCACGGGCCGCGCCGGGGCCAGGCGGGAGGGTCGGGCCGGTCGGGCGGGGCGGCGGCGGAGGCCGCCGGCACGGCGGGAGGCAGAATGACCGGGTGACCGACGACGCCGAGGGGACGGCCCCCGCCCGCCGCATCGTCTTCGTGTGCACCGGCAACATCTGCCGCTCGCCCATGGCCGAGGTCGTCCTGCGCCGCCTGGCCGGCCGGCACCGCCTCGCCGACGGCAGCCGGCTCGCCGACTCGCTGGTTGTCTCCAGCGCGGGCACGGGCGGCTGGCACATCGACGAGCCCATGGACCCGCGGGCCGCGGCGGCGTTGGCGGCCCGGGGCTACCGCGACCACGGCCACCGGGCCCGGGCCTTCGATCCCGCGTGGCTCCCCGACCTCGGGCTCGTGGTGTGCCTGGCCCGGCGCCACCGTCAGACCCTCCTGGGGCTGGCCCGGGCCCGGGTCGGGGACGACCGCCACGCCGAGCGGCTGGTCCTGCTCCGGAGCTTCGATCGCACCGCCGGCGGCGCCGTCGACGTCCCCGACCCCTTCTACGGCGACGCGGCCGCCTTCGAGCACTGCCTCGACCTGGTTGAGACCGGTTGCCGGGGCCTGGTCCGCCACCTTGCCGACGCGGTGGGCCCGGCCGGCTGAACCGCGGCCGCCCCGTCCTCTCCCGGACCCGGGCCACGGCCCAGGAGGCCACCGGCCCGGGCGGCGCGGCCCCCGGCGGGGGGCTCAGGCGAAGTCGACGAAGGACGTCCGCTCGTAGGCGAGCAGACGCTCGTAGGCGTCGTGCAGCCCGGACCGGCGGGCCGGGTCGTTGGCCAGGTTGACCAGTTCGTGGGGGTCGGCGTCGTGGTCGTACCACTCGTGGTCGTTGTCGTCGAAGGCACAGTCGACGTCGAAGAGCTTGGCCCCCGCCGACCGGCCCCACAGGCCCGTGCTGGGCTTGCCCCCGCCGACCCCGTAGTAGCGGGCGTACTTGGTCGAGCCGTCGAAGAAGCCGCGCAGGGCGTAGCGGACCTGGTTGAGGTTGGAGGTCTGGGCCGAGTCCTGGGCGAAGAGGACGTGGTCCCGCACCGAGGCCGACGGGTCGGCCAGCACGGGGGAGAGGTCCTGTCCCTTCACCGTGGCCGACCAGGTCGCCGGGTCCACGCCGGCCAGCGCGCAGACGGTGGCGGCCAGGTCCACGTGGGACCCGAGCGCCGTGGTCACCGTGCCCGGCCGGGTCGTGCCGGGCGCCTTCACGTAGAGGGGCACTCGCATGATCTCGTCGTAGACGAACGGCCCCTTGGAGCGCAGGCCGTGGCTGCCGCACATGTCGCCGTGGTCGGAGGTGAAGATGACCACGGTGTCGTCCCAGGCCCCGGCCCCCTCCAGGGCGCCGAGGACGGTGCCGAGACTGGCGTCGGCCAGCTGGTGGAGGTGGACGTAGTAGTCGAGGTGGCGGAGCCAGCTCCTCGTGTCGGCGGGGTCGATGTAGCCCCAGAGGCCGTGCTGCTGGTCCCAGCGCCACTGGCGGTGGGCCTCGGGTTTGGTGTGCAGGTCGTCGGCGAAGTTGGCCGGGAGGTCCTCGACCACCTCGGGGTAGGGCTCCGTGTAGACGGGCAGCGCGTCGTCGTCCTTCCACGCCGCCGACTCGAGGACGGCCCGGATGGCGTCGACGTCCTCCGGGTGGGCCTCGCGGTAACCGGGCTGGTCGACCGGGTACCACATCACGTCGTGGGGGTTCACGAGGGCCACGGTGAGGAACCAGGGCTCCCGGCCGGACGCCGCGGGGCCGGCGTTGCGCCCGAGCCAGTGGGCGGCGTTCGAGGCGATGAGCGGGTCGAAGTGCACGCCGGTGCCGGCCCAGCCCATGAAGTGGCGGTCGTTGCCGTCCCAGTCGGCAAAGCCGTAGGCCTCCATGTCGGGCCGGGGCGCGTGGGAGAGGTGCCACTTGCCGATGTAGGAGGACCGGTAGCCGGCGCCGGCGAGCAGCGACCCGAGGGTCGGCGTCGAGGTGGGGAGCTCGGCGTGCTCGGGCATGATCACGTTGTCGGCGACTCCGTGGCCCTGCAGGTAGCGGCCGGTGAACAGGCTGGCCCGGCTGGGGGAGCACGGCGACGAGTGGGTGAAGTAGTTGGTGAACTCGAGTCCCTCGGCCCGCAGGCGGTCGCGCCAGGGCAGGGCCACCCCCGGTGGCAGCCAGGAGCGTTGACGTTCCTGGTCGGACACGACGAGCAGGATGTTGGGGCGTGCGAGTGCGGGCTCGGCCATCGGCGCTCACGGTAGTGGCTGGCCGGACGCGGCACCCGGGGCCGCCCCCGGTGGCGACCCAAACTGAAATGTGTTCTACTTTTGGCCGGTCCGTCCGAGGCACGTCACCGGGGGAGGTCGTCGATGGCCGACAGCGAAGTCCTGCATGCCGCACATCACATCGAGTATCCGTACTCGCGCTCGCTCGGGCCGGTGCTCTCCGCCTTCATGACCGGTCTGCGCGACGGCCGCCTGCTCGGCGTCACCGCCTCGGGGGGGCGCATCGTCTGCCCACCCTCCGAGTACGACCCCGACACCGGCGACGACGTGGGCGAGCTCGTCGAGGTGGGTCCCGGCGGGGTCGTCGAGTCGTGGGCCTGGGTCTCCACGCCCCTGCGCAAACATCCGCTGGACCGGCCGTTCGCCTGGGCCCTCATCCGGCTCGACGGGGCCGACACCGCCCTCCTCCACGCCGTCGATGCCGGCAGCCCCGGGGCGGTGGCCACCGGCGACCGGGTGGTGCCCCGGTTCAGGCCGGCCGGCGAACGGGTCGGGTCCCTGGCCGACATCGAGGCCTTCGTCCCCGAAGGGGGTGCCGTCTGATGACCGCGGCGACCGCCGACGAGCGGGGTCCGGTGACCACCCTGGCCACCCCGATCGCCCTCGACTTCGACTTCACGCCGGGCGTGGCCCAGTCGCGGTTCCTCCGGGGCCTCGAACAGGGCAAATTCATGGGCCAGCGGTGCTCGGTGTGCGGCAAGGTCTACGTGCCCTCCCGGGGGACCTGCCCGACCGACGGGGTCCCCACCACCGAGGACGTCGAGCTGTCCAACTCGGGGACGGTCACCACCTTCTGCGTGGTCAACGTGCCCTTCGCCGGCCAGTCCATCGAGATCCCCTACATCGCCGCCCAGGTCCTCCTGGACGGGGCCAACCTCTCCTTCATGGGTCTGATCCAGGAGCTCCCGGCCACCGAGGTCCGGATGGGACTGCGGGTCGAGGCCGTCTGGGTGCCCGAGGACGAGCTCGCCCCGTCGCTCGCCTCGGTCAGGTACTTCCGGCCCAACGGCGAGCCCGACGCCGACTACGAGACCTACAAGGAGTACCTGTGAGCGCCGCCCGCGCCGTCCGCCCCGTGTCCGTCGCCTCGTTCGCCCAGGCGCAGAACGTCCGTCGCGACGACCAGCGCAACGAGGTGGAGGGCCTCCTGCCGGTCATCGCCGAGGCCTTCGGCGCCATCGGCATCACCAAGGACGACGTCGACTTCATCTGCTCGGGATCGACCGACTACCTGGTCGGCGGCCCGTTCAGCTTCGTCATGGCCCTCGACGCGGTGGGGGTGTGGCCGCCCCGCTCGGAGAGCCACGTGGAGATGGACGGCGCCTGGGCGCTCTACGAGGCCTGGGTGCTGCTCCAGGAGGGGAAGGTCGACGCCGCCCTCGTCTACTCCTTCGGCCGGTCCTCGCTCGGCGACCTCAACGAGATCCTCACCCTCCAGCTCGACCCCTACACCATGGCGCCGCTGTGGCCGGACATCGTGAGTCTCAACGCGCTCCAGGCCCGGGCCCTCATCGACGCCGGCAAGGCCACCGAGGCCGACTTCGCGGCGGTGGCCTCCCGGAGCCGGCGGGACGCCCTGGCCAACCCCAAGGCCCAGGTGGCCGGGGACATCCCCGTCGAGACCCTGCTCGAGGACGAGTACGTGGTCGCCCCCCTGCGCCGCCACGCCCTCCCGCCCATCACCGACGGCGCCGCCGCCATCGTGCTCGCCGCCGGCGACAAGGCGACCCGCTGGTCGGAGCGGCCGGCGTGGATCACCGGGTTCGACCACCGGATCGAGACCCACGCCCTCGGGGCCCGGGACCTCACCGCCTCGCCCTCCACGGCCAAGGCCGGCGAGGTGGCGGGCGTGGCCGCCGGCCCGGTCGACCTGGCGGAGATCCACGCCCCCTTCGCCCACCAGGAGCTCATCGTGCGCGAGGCCCTGGGCCTCGACGGCACGGTCACCGTCAACCCGTCGGGCGGCGCCCTCGCCGCCAATCCGATCATGTCGGCCGGGCTCATCCGCATCGGCGAGGCCGCGTCCCGGATCGCCGCCGGCCAGGCCGACCGGGCCGTGGCCCATGCCACGTCGGGCCCCTGTCTCCAACAGAACCTGGTCTGCGTCCTGGAGGGTGCGTGATGGCAGAGCGCTGTGCAGTCATCGGAGTGGGACAGACCCATCACAAGGCCAAGCGGGAGGACGTCTCCATCGCCGGCCTCGTCCGTGAGGCGGCCCTCCGGGCCCTCGACGACGCCGAGCTGACCTTCGCCGACATCGACGCCGTCGTGATCGGCAAGGCCCCCGACATGTTCGAGGGCAACATGATGCCCGAGCTGTATCTGGCCCCGGCCCTGGGTGCGGTGGGCAAGCCCATGATCCGGGTCCACACGGCCGGATCGGTGGGGGGGTCGACCAGCATCGTGGCCGCCCACCTCATCGCCTCGGGCATCCACAAGCGGGTCCTCACCGTGGCCTACGAGAAGCAGTCCGACTCCGACGCCATGTGGGCGCTCTCGGTCCCCCAGCCCTTCGCCGCCCCCCTGCTGGCCGGTGCCGGCGGCTACTTCGCCCCCCACATCCGGGCCTACATGCGCCGGTCGGGCGCCCCCGACCACATCGGCTGCATGGTGGCGGTGAAGGACCGCCAGAACGCCATGCGCAACCCGTACGCCCACCTCCACCTGCCCGACATCGACATGAAGACGGTGCAGGAATCGGTGATGCTCTGGGACCCGCTCCACTACCTCGAGGCGTGTCCGTCGTCCGACGGGGCGGCGGCCATGGTGCTGGCCGCCGAGGACAGCCTCTCGGGCCGGTACCCGCCGGCCTGGGTCCACGGGATGGCCATGCGCTCGGAGCCGACCATGTTCGCCGGCCGCGACCAGGTCAATCCGCGAGCCGGCCGGGACTGCTCGGCCGACGTGTACGTCCAGGCCGGGATCACCGACCCCCGCGCCCAGATCGACGTGGCCGAGATCTACGTGCCCTTCAGCTGGTACGAGCCTATGTGGCTCGAGAACCTCGGGTTCTGCGCCCTCGGTGACGGCTGGAAGCTCACCGAGGCCGGGGCCACGGCGTTCGACGGCGACATCCCGTGGAACACGTCGGGCGGGGTGCTCTCGTCCAACCCCATCGGCGCCTCGGGCATGCTCCGCTTCCTCGAGGTGGCCATGCAGGTCCGGGGCCAGGCCGGGGAGCACCAGATCGACGGGGCCCGCATCGCCCTGGGCCAGGCCTACGGGGGCGGCTCCCAGTTCTTCTCCATGTGGGTGGTGGGCAGCGAGAAGCCCTGAGCGGGCCGGCGACGAGCGGGCCGGCGACGAGCGGGCCGGCGGGACGGCGGGAGGCGGCGGGCGACGGGTACCCTGGGGCCGTGCGCTGAACGCCGGAGACACCGACCCCCGACCCGCCCCTCTTCCCGCCGGAGTCCGCCGATGCCCACGCGCCGTTCCCGCCCGCCCCGTGCCCGGTCCGCCCTCCCCGCCGCGGCCACCCTGGTCGCCCACGACCTGGTCCACGCCCGCGGGGGACGCCCCGTGCTCGAGGGGGTGTCGCTGACCGTCGGCCCGGAGCGCCGGATCGGGGTCGTCGGTCCCAACGGTGCCGGCAAGTCGACCCTGCTCCGGCTGCTGGCCGGCGTGGACCGTCCCGACCGGGGCATCGTCACCCGCGACCCGCCGGATGCCACCGTCGGCTACCTGGCCCAGGAGCAGGAGCGGGTCCCCGGCGAGACGGTCCGGGCCCTGCTCACCCGGCGTACCGGCGTGGCCGACGCCGAGGCCGAACTGTTGGCGGCGGCCTCGGGGCTCGCCGCCGGGGGCCCGGCGGCCGAGCACCGCTACGAGACCGCCCTGGCCCGGTGCACGGCCCTCGGGGCCGGTGACGTCGACGTCCGCATCGACGAGGTCCTCGCGGACCTCGGCCTCGGGACCGGGACCACCGAGCAGCCGACGACCACCCTCTCGGGCGGCGAGGAGGCGAAGGTGGCCCTGGCCGCCGTGGAGCTCTCCCGCTTCGACGTGACGCTGCTCGACGAGCCCACCAACGATCTCGACTTCGCCGGACTGGCCCGTCTCGAGTCGTGGGTGGCGGACCGGCGGGGCGGCCTGGTCGTGGTCTCGCACGACCGGGCCTTCCTCGAACGCTCCGTGGACTCGGTGCTCGAGCTCGACGCCCACGACCACGGGGCCCGGGAGTACGGCGGCGGCTGGGCCGG
This sequence comes from Acidimicrobiaceae bacterium, assembly GCA_027314705.1. Classification (GTDB taxonomy): domain Bacteria; phylum Actinomycetota; class Acidimicrobiia; order Acidimicrobiales; family RAAP-2; genus Bog-756. Next base: position 7,161 of record DAHVAJ010000075.1, on the reverse strand, counting down.
GTACGAGGCCGAGCGGGCCGCCGCCCGACGCCACGCCGAGGAGGCCTACGGCGTCTACGACCGCGAGCGCGCCCAGCTCCAGGACCGTGCGCGGCGCCAGCGGGAGTGGGCGGTGCGGGGCACGACCCGGGAGCAGCGGTCGCCGCGGGACCACGACCGCGCCCAGCGCGGCTACCGCCTCGACCGGACGGAGAAGCAGGCGGCCAAGGCCCGCCGAACGGCGCGGGCCCTCACCGCCCTGGCGCCGGTGGCCAAGCCCTGGGAGGGCTGGGCTCTGCACTTCAGCATCGAGGAGGCGCCCCGGGCCGGCGCCGTGGTGGCCCGGCTCGACCAGGCGGTCATGGAGCGGGGGGGCGCCCGGGTGGGGCCGGTCGACCTCGAGATCGGCTGGGGCGAGCGCTGGGTGCTCACCGGGGCCAACGGTACGGGGAAGTCCACGGTCCTCGGCGCCGTACTCGGCACCGTCCCGCTCGCCTCCGGGGAGCGGTGGCTCGGTCCGTCGGTGGTGCCCGGCGTCCTGGGCCAGGACCGTCGGGCCCTCGGGTCCCACCGCGACCTGGTCGACGACGTGTGCCGTCGCTGCCGCCTCACCGTGTCCGAGGCCCGCTCCCTCCTGGCCAAGTTCGGGCTCGACGCCGAGAGCGTGCGCCGTTCCCCGGCCACCCTCTCGCCGGGCGAGCGGACCCGTGCCGAACTGGCCACCTTCCAGGCCCTGGGCGTCAACTTCCTCGTCCTCGACGAACCGACCAACCACCTCGACCTCCCCGGCATCGAGCAGCTCGAGGCGGCCCTCGACGGGTTCTCGGGCACGCTGCTGCTCGTCACCCACGATCGGCGACTGTTGGCGACCCTCTCCGTCGACCACCGGTGCGACCTGGGCGGGTCCGCCGCTGCCGGCGGTAGCGCCGGGCCGTGACCACGGCGGCCCCGGCGGAGGGAGGGTCCGGCACCGTGCGGGCCGTGCTCGAGCGCCACGTGGCCGCGGGCGCCGTCCCCGGGGCGGTGGCCCTGGTGTGGCACGACGGTGCCGAGTCGCTCTGCGAGGTGGTGGGCACGACCGACCCGGGCGGTGGCCGCCCGCTCGCCCGGGACGACTTCTTCCGCATCTCGCCGATGACCAAGCCGGTGACGGCGCTGGCCGCCCTGCTCCTCGCCGGAGGGGAACGCTCGGGCCGCCGGCTCCTGTCGGAGGCCTCCGTGGCCGCCATGACCTCGGACCGGCCCACCCCCGCCCAGCAGGCCCACGGCGGCCTCGGGCCGACGTGCTTCGAGGGCCGGGGGTGGGGCTTCTGCCTGGCCGTCACCACCGAGGACGTCCCCAGGGGCCGGCCGTCGGGCTCGTTCGGTTGGGACGGTGGGCTGGGCACCGTCTTCTGGGCCGACCCCGCCCACGACCTGGTGGCCCTGCTCCTCACCCAGGCCCTGTGGCCGTCGCCCGCGCCGCCCCCGGTGGCCGTCGAGTTCGAACGGGCCGTCTACGCCGCGCTGGACTGAGCCGGTCGGGTCGGGCCGGGCTCCGTTCCGGGCGAGGAGCCCGACGCGCCCCCCGGCCGCGTCATCCGGCCCGGGTGAAGACGTCGGCGCCGAAGGTGGCGCTCACCGTGGCCGCCTGGGCCAGGCGGGCCAGGCCGAAGAGCTTCTCGATGGTGGCCAGCGTGGCGTAGTGGTTGTAGGGGACCGCACTGGTCGTGCCGGGGGCGATGTAGGGGGAGAGCAGGACCGTCCCGGTCCGGCCGCCCCCGGGTCCGGTGATGCCGGGCTGGGCCGCGGCCGGGCCGGGCTGCTCGTTGCAGCAGGCCGTGGCGTCGGCCTGGGCGCCCGCGGTGTCGGCCTCGTCGAAGGTGATGATGAGCAGGCCGTCCCGGCGGAAGGCCGGCGAGCGGGTGATGAGGGGCACCCAGCTGCGGAGGAAGGCGTCGACGTTGGTCAGGGCGTCGGTGGAGCCCTGCTGGTTGGTGCAGGGGGCGTCGTGCCCGTCGTTGCAGAGGTTCGGCGTGATGAAGGACAGGTTGGGGGTGGTGGCCACCGAGCGCAGGTCGGTGGCCAGCCCCGTGGTGCCGGCCGGGGCGGCGGCGGGCAGGGCTCCGGTGGTCGTGCCGAGCGGCACCACCCGGGCATCGCAGAGCGCGGTGTTGTCGATGATCGAGTGGAAGTACACGAAGGGGTCGTGGCGGGTGGCGTAGCCGTCGCCGGGCACGGCCCGTTCGGTGCTGTCCGGGGCGCCGACGGCCGGGTGGCCGCAGACCGCCGTCTCGCGGCTGGGCACGTTGCCCATGTCCTCCATGTAGCCCTTCCAGGTCAGGCCGGCCGCATCGAGCTGGTCGGCGACCGTCTTGACCGTGGAGGGGAAGACGCAGCCCGAGCCCGAGATCTGGCCGTCGGCGGCCACGGCGGCGCCCGGCGGGAAGTCGGCGAAGACGGGGCAGTCGGACTGGTTGGACGGGTTGGGGGCCTGGCCCGAGATGAGGGCGATGTAGTTGTCGTTCGAGAAGTGCCCGACACCGTAGTAGTCGCGCAGCAGGGCGCCCTGGGCCGGCAGGGTCGTGGCGAGGTAGGGGTCGGCCGACGGGGTGCCGAAGGTGGAGGCGTAGCCGGCGTTCTCCAGGGTGATGACGAAGACGTGGCGGACGGGCGGCAGCCCGCCTGCCGACGAGGCGGAGGTGGACGGCGCCCCCGAGGAGGTCGAGGAGGCCGTGGTGGCGGAGGACGAACAGGCGGCGGCCACCAGTGCGAGCACGCCGAGGAGCGCGGTGGCGGTCCGGTGGTGGCCGGATCGGAGGGGACGGTGCGGTGCCATGACCTGCATTCTGACCGGTGGGCCGGCCCGGCGCCCGGACACGGTCCCGCCGTACCGGTGGATGCGCCGACGGCCGGTACAGTGGGCACCGGTCAGCCGAGCACGCGGAGGCGTCAGATGAAGATTGTTGTGGACTACGACGAGTGCGCCAGCAACGCCGTCTGCATGGGCATCGCCCCCGAGGTCTTCGAGGTGCGCGACGACGGCTACCTCTACGTCCTCGACGAGCACCCCGGCGAGGAGCTACGGGAGAAAGTGCGTCAGGCCGCCAACGGCTGCCCGACGGGCGCCATCACCATCGTCGAGGACGAGTAAGCGGGGCGTGGCCGGAGACACTCCGAGGGTCCGCTTCGCTCCGTCACCGACGGGCTACTTCCACGTCGGCAGCGCCCGCACCGCCCTGTTCAACTGGCTGGTCGCCCGGCAGTCGGCCGGGACCTTCGTGCTGCGCATCGAGGACACCGACGCCGAGCGCGGCCGGGAGGAGTGGGTCGAGGGGATCGTCGAGGCCCTGCACTGGCTGGGGATGGACCCCGACGAGGGGCCCTACCGGCAGTCGGCCCGGACGGCCCGGTACCACGAGGCCGTCGAGGCCCTGTGGGCGGCCGGCGTGCTCTACGCCTGCGGCTGCACCCATGACGAGGTGGCCGCTCGCAACGCGGCGGCCGGGATCCTCACCCCGGGCTACGACGGCCACTGCCGGGACCTCGGGCTGGCCCGGGGACCCGGGCGGGCGCTGCGCTTCCGGACCCCCGGCGAAGGGACCACGGTCGTGCACGACGTGGTCCGCGGCGACGTCGAATTCCCCTGTGCCGCCATGGACGACTTCGTGGCCGTGAAGAGCTCGGGCGACCCGCTCTTCGTGCTGGCCAACGTGGTCGACGACATCGACATGGCCATTTCCCACGTCATCCGGGGCGAGGACCTCCTGCCCACCTCGCCCAAAGGGATCCTGGCCTGGGAGGCGCTGGCCTCGACGGGGTGGACGACCGACGGGACGGCCGGGGCGCCGGCCGGGGCGCCCACCCCACCCCTGCCCGTCTTCGCCCACTTGCCCATGCTCGTCAACGAAGCACGCAAGAAGCTGTCCAAGCGGCGGGACCCGGTGGCCGTCGAGTCCTACCGCGACCAGGGCTATCTGCCCGACGCCTTCGTCAACTACCTCAGCCTGCTCGGCTGGAGCCCGCCCGGGGGGGAGGACGAGGTCTTCACCCGCGAGCAGCTCATCGACTGGTTCCGCCTGGAGGACGTCAACCACTCGCCGGCCTTCTTCGACGTGGCCAAGCTGACCCATCTGAACGGCGAGTACGTCCGGGCCCTCCCGACTGGCGCCTTCGTCGAGGCGTGCCGGCCGTGGCTGAGCGGCGATCGGGCGCCGTGGGCCCCCGGGGACTTCGACGAAGCCGCCTTCGTGGCCGTGGCCCCGCTGGTCCAGGAGCGGGTGGCCGTCCTGGGCGAGGTGCCGGCCATGGTCGACTTCCTCTTCCTCGACGCCCCCGCCCTCGACCCCGACGCCTGGGAGCGGGCGGTGGTCGGCGACGACCGGGCCGCCACCATCCTCGGCGCGGCGGTGGCCGCCTACCGGGACCTCCGGACCGGGTGGACGGCCGACGCCCTCCATGCGTCCACGCTCGCCATCGCCGAGTCCGTCGGCCGGAAGCTGGGCAAGGCCCAGGCCCCCATCCGTGTGGCGGTCACCGGCCGGCGGGTCGGACCACCGCTCTTCGAAGCCCTCGAGGCCCTCGGGGCCGACCGCACCCTGGCCCGGCTCGGCGCCGCCCTGGACCTCCTCGGGGCGGGGGCGGTCTGACCCTCGCCGGGGTGCTGGCCACCCTGACCGGCTGGCGTCTCCTCCGCCGCGTCCTCCGGGTGGTGGGCGTGCTCCTGCTCGCCGCGGTCGTCTACCTGGGGGTCACCGCCGTCCAGGTGTGGAGCACGGGCCGCCGCTACGAGCCCCGCCCGGCCGGGGCCATCGTGGTCATGGGGGCGGCCCAGTACAACGGTGTGCCCTCGGCCGACCTGCGGTCCCGCCTCGACGAGGCCAGTCTCCTCTGGCACCAGCGGTACGCCCCCCTGGTGATGGTCACGGGCTCCAAGGAGCCGGGCGACCGGTACACGGAAGCCCAGGCCTCGGCCCGCTACCTGGTCTCGACCGGGGTTCCGGCGACCGACATCCTCGAGGCCGGGGGGCGCGACTCGTGGGCCAACCTGGCCGACGCCGCCCCGCAGCTGCGGGCCCGAGGCATCGTCAGCGTGCTCATGGTGACCGACCGGTTCCACGAGCACCGGAGCCTGGCCATCGCCTCGACCCTCGGATTCACCGCGTACCCGACCCCCACGCGGACGTCTCCCATCTCCGGGCTGGCGGCCATCCCCTACTACGCCAAGGAGACGGTCGGGGTGGCCCTCGGACGCATCGTGGGCTACCAGCGGCTCAGTTCCATCCACGCCTCCCTGGGGTGACGTCCGCCCGCCCGGCGGGACGGGTCGCGCCCGACGTCCCCGGTGGCGGCGCACCGTGGTCAGGGGAGCACGACGGCGGGCAGGTCGGCCACCGAGTCGAGCAGGTGGGTGTGGGGGGCGGCGCCGAGCTCCTCGCGGCTGTGGGCACCGGTCAGGACCCCGGCTATGACCGAAGCTCCGGCCCGCGTGCCGGCCACGAGGTCGCTCGCCGTGTCGCCGGCCACGGCCACCTCGGCCACGTCGTCGATGCGCAGCCGGAGCACGGCGGTGAGGATCATGTCGGGCCACGGGCGGCCCCGGCCGGCGTCGGCCGGGGAAAGGGCGAGGTCCACCAGACCCTCCCAGCCCAGGGCGGTGAGGATGCGGTCCCGGGTGCCCGGCGAGAAGCCGGTGGTGAGGCAGACCCGGACGCCGACGTCGCGCAGGGCGGCGAAGGTCTCCTCGGCCCCCGGAAGGGCAGCCACCTCGCCGCGCTCGACGGCCTGGTCGAAGGCGGCCTCGAACACGTGGTTGGCCGCCTCGGCCCGGTGGCGGTCACCCCGGAGGAGCTCGGTGAAGACCTCGATCTTGGACTGGCCCATGGTGCGGCGGACGTAGGCCGCGGGGTCGTGGGCGAGGTCGCCGGCGGTCAGGCCCACGGCGTCGAGCGCCCGTTGGAAGGCCTCTTCCACGGCGCCACGGTCGGCCACGGTGGTGCCGGCCATGTCCAGGGCGGCGAGGCGGATGGGGGTGGTCACGGTGCGAGCTCCTCCAAGGTCTGCCCGGCGACGGCGTCGACCCGGCAGCACAGGCCGCCGCCCACGATCGCCGCCCGTCCCGCGTCCACCCGCCGATGGTAGCGAGGACGGGCCCGCTCCGGCCGGGGCCGGGCCCGTCAAGGCGGTGCCCGGGCCCTCCCACGGAGGGACCGGTCGTTGCGGCGGGCGGGACCGGGCCGTCCCGGGCGGCACCGACCGGGTCCTGCGGTTCGGCTAAATTGGGGGATCGCCCATTCGGGGGTGGCGCAACTGGCAGCGCGCGTGATTCTGGTTCATGAGGTTGGAGGTTCGAGCCCTCCCCCCCGAGCGCAGGCAGCGAACCTCCCCGGGGCGGTCGTCGCCGGTTGCTCCCTGGAGCGGTCCCTCCGGTCGGAGGAGCAGGAGCGGGACACCATCGGGCGTCCCGACAGGGTCCCATCGTCTAGTGGCCTAGGACACCACCCTCTCAAGGTGGAGACACGGGTTCGAACCCCGTTGGGACTGCTCAGCATTGTACCTAGTGAGAGGCCATATTTTCTTTGAATCGGCCGCTCTTACCGAACCCGAGACGGCCCGGCGTGCGCGCTACGTGCGCGAAGGATTCCACAGCAGGTCTCAAATCGTCGCTTCGCCCGACGTGTGTGTTCGCGCCAGCCGCAAGATCTGGCGCGGCGTGATCTGGTGCCGGTGGCCTTGCGGACACACGACGAGGGTTTGCCTCGTTAGCGGCTCCCACATTCGGCGGGTGGTACTCGGCCCCGCGCTCACGGCACGCCACCGGTCCGCGTCCTCACCCGCGGGGACCTGACCGGGCGGAGTCTCTGGGACGACAAGGACCGCGTCGGTCGAGGATCCCGGGGACGACGGCAGCGTGCCCCGGAGCGAGCGGGACTTCCGACCCGCGTTGTAGAGGACGACGGGACGCGTTCCGTCGCCGCCGCCGACGATGATCGCCAGCGTCGGGGGAGGGTCGATCCGGGCCGCCACCACGCACTGCTTGCAGCGGACCTGGAGCGACGCTTGGTTGACTTCGACATCCATGAGGCATACTGTAGCGAACGTACGTTCGTCGTGGGTTCGCTCGTCGAGGCCACCGGGATGCGCCAGCCGCTCACCGGTTCCGGCCCGGAGCGTGCCCATGTCCACCCCCCCCTCGACCGATCA
>DAHVAJ010000071.1 GCA_027314705.1 Acidimicrobiaceae bacterium | reverse complement strand
CGGCGGCCGCCGCGGCCACCCCGGCCGACATTCCGCCGACGGCGACTGCGGCGGCGACCGCCTTCGTGAAGGTGCGGGCCATGGCCGTACCGTCCTCTCCCTCGTGGCGCACGACCGTGCGCCTCCCTCGAATCCCGGCGCACACAGGAACGCCGCTGCCACGGAGTGTGTCGGTCGTTTCTAAGTCAGGCATGAGCTGAGCATGAGAGTCCTCTCATGCTCAGCCGTCTCGGTCGCCGACCGGGCGGTCGGCGTCGACACCCCCGGTCAGCCGTCGGCGGCGGCGGCCCGCCCGCCCCGGGCCCGTGCCTCTTTGGCGTGGCGGCCGGCCAGCTGGCGCGAGAAGCCGAACGCCCGGCCGATCTCCCCCACCGTCATCCCCTCCTGGAGGCCGGCGGCGATGAGCGAGAGGCGGGCCCCGTGCCGGTGCCGCTCGAGGGCGTCGAGGGCGGCGTTGGCGTGGGCCCGCACGTGCAGCGCACCGGCGGCGGTGATCGTCTCGACGACGGGCCGGCCCCCTTCGAGCATGGCCACGATGCGACGGGAGGTCTCCTCGAGCTCGTCGATGGCCTCGCGCACCTCACCGAACCGCTCGAGCAGCGCCCGCTGGTCGAGGACACAGTCGTCGCGGGGGTCGCCCATGCGGAGAGCCTACGCACGAGCGCACCCGACCAGCGCGGTGGCGGGCCCGGGGGCAGACCGCCGGGCCCCGGCACGGTCGGTGGCGGTCGGCCGCGGTGGCCTAGGTTGAGCGCATGACCGCTGCCGAGCCCGCCGCCCCGGGCGCCGCCCCCCTCACCGCCGGCGTCTTCCACGAGCTCCTCGACGAGCTCCGGAGCCTCGAGGACCGCCTCCGCCTCCCCGACGTGCCGCTGGACGCGGCCTCGGTCCTCGAGGGGTACCAGTGGATCTTCACCATCCTCGGCGTGGCCCTCGACGTCAACGTGTGGGCCGACCGGGACCGACCCCGGTTCGTCGACATCGTCGGCCCCTATCGCAAGTGGGGAGGCGACAACGCCGACGCCTTCTACCGGTTCGCCCCGATCGACCCGTCCCGCACCTACCGGGTCACCGGGAGACGGGGGGACGCGGCCTACCTCTCGTTGACGGTCTACGGAGGGCCCGACGACGGCCGCTACTCCGAGCGCATCGTGGGCACCGTCAACGACCGGGCCCTCGAGATCGCCCCGGACGGCGCCTTCACGCTCGTGCTCAGCCCGGAGCCCCACGACGGACCCTGGCTGCGTCTGGAGCCCGACGCGGTGTGCGCCATCACCCGCGACTACCTGGCCGATCCCGAAGGCGGTCGGCGGGCCGAGTGGCGGATCGAGGCCGTCGACCCGCCCGCCACCCGCCGCGAGACGGACGCCGACCTGGCCCGGCGCTTCCGGGCCGCGCTCACCTGGGTCCGGGACCAGGCCCGCATCGTGCCCCTCCCGCTCGGGGTCCCCAACACCGTCGACGAGCCCTACCCGGTGCCGAGTCAGACCTTCGGCTGGGCGGCCGGCGACGCGGCCTACGCCATGGGCAGCTACGAGTTGGCCGAAGACGAGGCCCTGGTCATGGAGGGCACCTCGCCTCCCTGCGCCTTCTGGAACGTCTGCCTGTGGAACCCGTTCCTCCACACCTACGACTACGCCTACGAGCGGGTCACCCTCAACGGGGCCCAGGCCGTCCCCGAGCCCGACGGGTCCTGGCGGCTGGTGGTGGCCCGTCGCGACCCCGGGCACGCCAACTGGATCTCGACGGCCGGCCACGAACGGGGACGGATCTGGTTCCGATGGTTCCTTCCCGACCGCACCCCGGACCGGCCCTCGGCACGCGTGGTGCGGCTGGGGACGCCGGACGCCGCCGCCGCGGGGTTGTCGTGAGCAGCCGCCCGGCGCCGGTCGTCCTCGACGACCTGGGCGCGCCCCGCTTCACCCCGGCCATCGCCGAACTCCGGGCGAGCATGGCCGACGTCGCCCCCCTGTGCCCGCTCGAGCCCGCCGCCCTCCTCGAGGCAGCCGCCCAGGAGACCGGCCTCTCGGACTTCGGACCCGACGCGTTCCGTCCCCGCCTCGAGGTGCTCTGTGCCGCGCTGCGCGACGAAGGTGGCCTGAGTCCGGCCGGCGTGGTCACGTGGTACAGCCAGCTCCTGCAACTGCTCAAGAACCGGCTGCTGATCGAGGACCGCCTGGCCCGGCACCCCGAGATCCGCGAACTGCCCGTGGAACGACCGATCATCATCGCCGGGTTGCCCCGGACCGGGACCACCCACCTGCACAACCTCATCGGCGCCGACCCGGCACTCCGCTCGCTCCCCTACTGGGAGAGCCTCGAGCCGGTGCTGGCCGAGTCGGCGCGACCCGGTCCGGGCGAACCGGACCCGCGCCGGGCCCGCACGGCGTTCGGTCTGGACGTCCTGGAGCAGGCCTTGCCCCACTTCAAGCGCATGCACGAGATGACCGTGGACCACGTGCACGAGGAGATCCAACTCCTGGCCATCGACGTCTCGACCATGTTCTTCGAGACCCAGGCGCTCCTCCCCACCTGGCGAGACCACTACCTGGCCGAGGACCAGACCCCCTCCTACGAGTACCTGCGCACCATCCTCCAGGTCCTCCAGTGGGAACGCGGCGGCACGCGCTGGGTACTCAAGTCCCCCCAGCACCTCGAGCAGTTCGGGCCGCTCGCCGCCACCTTTCCCGACGCCACCTTCGTCGTCACCCACCGTGACCCGGCGGCGGTGACGGTCTCGATGGCCACCATGATCGCCTACTCGGCCCGCATGGCCGTCGACCGCCCGGACCCGGGGGCCATCGGCCGGTACTGGTCGGCACGGGGCGCAGACCTGTTCCGGGCGTGCCACCGTGACCGGGCGCTGCTCCCCGACGACCGCACCGTCGACGTGCGCTTCCACGAGTTCATGGCCGACGACCTCGCCACCGTCGAGCACATCTACGAGGTGGCCGGCCAGCCGTTCACCGCGGCCGCCCGTGCCGCCATGGCCGCGTTCATGGCCGACCATCCGCGGGGCAAGTTCGGGACCGTCGTCTACCAGCCCGAGGTCCTGGGCATCGACGTGGCCGGGCAGCGCCGGGACCTCGCCTCCTACGTCGAGCGCTTCGGCGTCGAGCTCGAGGACGCCGACCGCTGACGCACCGGCTCAGGCCGGCGCCTGGCCCAGGATGGCGTTCTTGGCGTCGACGTGGACGACCCTCGGGACGTGGGTGGCGAGCTCCTCGTCGTCGAGGTCGGCGTAGGTGATGAGGATGACCGTGTCACCCACGTGGACCAGCCGGGCGGCGGCACCGTTGAGGCACACCTGCCCCGGCTCCCCCCGGATGGCGTACGTCTCGAACCGGGCGCCATTGTCCAGGTCGAGCACGGTCACCTGCTCGTGCTCCAGGATGTCGGCCGCGGCCAGGAGCACCGGGTCGATGCTCACGGAACCGATGTAGTGGAGGTCGGCGTCGGTCACCGTGGCCCGGTGGATCTTCGACTTGAGCATGCGCCTCTGCACCGCTCCGCACCTCCCGCGTCGCACCGTCGGCTGGCCGTCTCCACCGCCGGGGACCGACGGTGGACACCGGTCCCATGGTACCGGTACCGCGGGCCCCGATGACCGCCGCAGCGGGCCGGTAGGCTCCGGTGGTCCTGTCGTGGGTGGCCGCACGGGGGTCGCGCCCGGCGGCAGGACGGGACGTTCGCCCCTGGCCGAACGTCCGCCCGCGGGGCAGGCTGCACCCGGAGTCACCAGGGGACGTCCAAGGAGCGGGCATGGCCCAGGCGAGCACGACCGAGGTGTCCCCGACGGTCGAGATGGCCGGGGTCACCAAGCACTACCGGGGCGGTGGGGGCATCGACGATGTCGACCTCGAGGTGGTGCCGGGCGAGGTCTTCGCCTTCCTCGGGCCCAACGGCGCCGGCAAGACCACCGCCATCCGCCTGCTCCTCGACCTCATCCGGCCCGACGCCGGGCGCATCCGCGTCTTCGGGCGGGACCCCAGGAAGGACGGCGTCGAGGTCCGGCGGAGGATCGGGTACCTGCCCGGCGAGTTCGGTCTCTACGGGAGGCTCACCGCGCGTGAGCTGCTCACCCACTTCGCCCACCTCCGGGGCGGTCCCCCGTGGCCGGCCATCGCCGCCCTGACCGAACGGTTCGACGTCGACGTCGACCGGCCACTCCGGGCCCTGTCCAAGGGGAACCGCCAGAAGGTCGGACTGGTCCAGGCCCTCATGGGCGAGCCCGCCCTCCTCATCCTGGACGAGCCGACCTCGGGGCTCGACCCGCTCGTCCAGCAGCAGGTCCACGACCTCATCCGGGCCGCGGCGGTCGAGGGACGCACGGTCTTCCTCTCGTCCCACGTCCTCTCCGAGGTCGACCGGGTGGCCGACCGGGTCGGGTTCATCAAGGACGGCCGGGTGATCAGCGTGACCCGGGTGGCCGACATGCGGGCCCGCTCGGTCCACCTGGTGGACGTGCGCTTCATGGACGCACCGGTCCCCCCGGAGCTCACCGGGCTCCCCGGGGTGCGGCTGCTGGCGTCCGGCGACCGGACCGCACGCCTCGAGGTCTCCGGGTCGATCGACGGGGTGGTCGCCGTCCTCTCCCGGCACCGTCTCGCGGACCTGGCCGTCCGGGAGCCGAGCCTCGAGGAGTTCTTCCTCCGGCTGTTCGACGACGAGCCGAGCGGCGCGGCACGACCGGAGGACGACGGTGCCGGGGCGTAGGCGGGTGGCCGTCCTGCACTCGGTCTTCGAGCGGACCTTCCACGAGCAGCGCCGCGCCCTCTACGGCTGGATGACCGGACTGTTCGCCTTCGTGCTGATCGAGCTGGCCTTCTACCCCACCATCCGCGACAACTCGCAGCTGACCAAGCTCTACGAGAGCTACCCCAAGGCCATCCGGACCCTGTTCGCCATCTCCGACCTGAGCACCGGCGCCGGCTACCTCCGGGTCGAGGTCTTCTCGCTCATCGGTCCCCTGCTGATCATCACCCTGGCCATCCTGTGGGGCGGGGACGTGGTGGCCGGGGAGGAGGACCGCGGGACCATCGACATCCTGCTGGCCAACCCCCTTTCGCGCCGCCGACTGGTGCTGGAGAAGTGGGCGGCGCTCCTGGTCGGGGTGGCCCTGGCCACCGGCGGACTGGCCGCCGGCCTGGCCGTCGGCATCGCCGCCGTGGGCATGGACATCAGCTGGAGCGCGGTCGGGGCCGCCCTGGTGGCGTCGGCACTGCTCGGGCTGCTCTTCGGCACCGTGGCCCTCGCCCTCGGGGCCGCCACCGGGCGCCGGGGGCTGGCGCGCGGCCTCGCCGTGGTGCTGGCCGTGGTGGCCTACCTGCTCAGCTCGCTGGCCGACCTCGTGAGCTGGTTGCGACCCCTCCGGCCGCTCTCGCCCTGGTACCACGGCCTCGGGGTCGACCCCCTGGGCTCGGGCTTCCAGGTCTGGCACCTGCTCGTGCTCGTCGCCATGACCGCGGTGGCGGTGGTGCTCGCCGTGGTCGCCTACGACCGCCGGGACCTGGCCGTCTGACCACGGCCGGCCGCACCGCGTGG
>DAHVAJ010000067.1 GCA_027314705.1 Acidimicrobiaceae bacterium | reverse complement strand
GCACCGGAGGGCCCCGGCCCGGACGGCGGTCGGGACCCGGGCGGCTGCCGCTCCGTCCCCGTCCGCCCGGTGCCGGACGGAGGCCGGCGCGGTCCCCACGCGCCGGCGGTCGCACCCTTCGGCGCCGGGATCGTCGGCGTGGGCCTCACCGACCTCGTCGAACGGCTCCGGCGCGTCCAGCAGCGCCACCGACCGGACGGGGCCCGGCTGGCGCTCCCCTCGGGTCCCGTGCGGCGGTTCGAACAGGCCGTGCGGCTCGGGGCCCGCCGCGACCTGGCCGGTACCGTCGACGTGGCCGTGCGCCTCCTCGACCCACCGCCGGGGTCGGCACCGGCGCTCCCGGGCCGGGTCGTCGGGATCGGCGTCTCCGACGAGGTGGTGCGGGTGTACCTCGACCGGGGGGCCGCCGGCCTGGCCGTCGCACCGCCCTGGACCTGGGACGAGGGTGCCCGGACCCTGGTCGCCGAGATCGGGACGCTGCGGCGGGCCCTCGCCGGCGGCGGTCGGCGCCGCGCCGGACCGCTGCCCACACTGGCCACGGTGGGCGGTGGAGGTGGCGAGGTCCTGCTCGTCCACCTCGAGGGGCTGGGCTCGGTGGCCGTCGACGGCCCGCCCCCGGCCACCGAGGGTCTGGTCCGGTCCCTCGCCCTCGAGCTGGCTGCCGGGCCGCTGCCGGCGGCCCGGGACCTGGTCCTGGTCGGGTTCGGGCACGAGCTGGAGCGGTTCGACCGGGTGGCGGCACGCGAGGACGCCGGCGTGCTGGCCGACGAGCTGGCCGGTCGGGTCCTCCGCACCAGGGAGCTCCTGGACCGGAGCGGGTGGCGGTCGGTGGACGAGGCCCGCCGCCTCGGCGCGCCCGGCGCGCCCGACCCGGTGGGGGTGCTCTGCGGCCCCCGGGTGGCCGCACGCGACGCGTCCGACCTGCTGCGCACGGCCGGGGACGGCCGCTGCGGCGTGGCCGTGGTGGCGGTCGGCGGTGACGAGGCCGCCCGGCACGTCCTCACGCTCACCGCACAGGGGGCGGGACACTCGCTGTCCGCCCTCGGCTCGGTGCTCCGACCCCAGCTCGTGAGCGAGGCCGACCAGTCGCTGGCCGTCGAGCTCGTCGCCTCCGCTGCCGCGTCCCCTCCGGCGCCCGACGGTCCCGTCGCCCCCGGGTCGGGGACCGCGCTCGCTCCGGCCGCCGCGGCGGTGCCCTACGGGCACACCGGTTCGGTGACCCGGGCCGTCGCCGGGCACCGCCGGGGCGTCGCCGACCGGGCCCGTCCGGAGGTCGAGGTGGCGGTCCTCGGTCCGGTCCTGATCCGGGGGGCGGCCCGGGAGTTCACCCGGGCCTGGGCCCGGGAGCTCGTCGTCTACCTGGCGGTGCATCCCGGAGGGGCGTCGAACGATGCGTGGGCCACCGCGCTGTGGCCGGACCGGGTGCTGGCCCCGTCCAGCCTCCACTCGACCGCGTCGGTCGCCCGTCGGGCCCTCGGCCGTGCCGCCGACGGGACGGACCACCTGCCTCGCTCGCACGGCCGCCTGGCCCTCGGCCCCTCGGTGGGGACGGACTGGGAGGCCTTCGGCGAGCTGGCCGCCTCCGACCAGCCGGCCCGGTGGCGGGAGGCCCTCGAGCTGGTCCGGGGGCGCCCGTTCGACGGCCTCCGGGCCACGGACTGGGTGGTGCTCGACGGCATCGGACCGGCCGTCGAGGCCGCCGTGGTGGACGTGAGCGGCCGGCTCTCGGGGCACTGCCTGCGCTCGGGCGACGCCCGGGGCGCGGAGTGGGCGGCCCGGCGGGGGCTCCGGGTCAGCCCGTACGACGAACGGCTGTACCGGATGCTCTTGCGGGCGGCCGACCTCGCCGGGAACCCGCAGGGCGTCGAGACGGTCATGGCCGAGCTGGTCCGGGTGGTGGCCGACGAGATCGAGCCCGTCGAGTCGGTCCACCCGAGCACCCTCGCCCTCTACCGGTCCCTCAGCCGCCGCCGGGCGGTCTGAGCGCGTCCCCACCCGGCGCTCGAGCCGGGCCGCCGGGACCGCGTCCCGCCGACCGGTCCCTACAGCGCGAGCTCGGCGATGGTCCGCAGCGTGGGCACGTCGCCCGAGACGAGCAGGGTGGTGGCGATGGACTCGCGCCACCGCTCGATGTCGTCGCGGATCTTCTCCCTGGGACCGATGAGCGCGGTGTCCTCGACCAGCTTGGTGGGCACGGCCGCGGCGGCCTCGTCCTTGCGCCCCTCCAAGTAGAGCTCCTGGACCTTCGCGGCCTCGGCCTCGTAGCCCATGCGGGAGAACACGTCGAAGTGGAAGTTCATGGACTTCGCCCCCATCCCCCCGATGTAGAGGGCGAGCATGGGCCGCATCCGGTCGGCGGCCGCCTCCACGTCGTCGTCGAGGACGGTGGCGGCGAAGGCGATGACCTCGAAGTCCTCCGCCGACCGACGGGCACCGGGCCGGGCGAAGCCCTCGGCCAGGTACGGCCCGTAGGCGGTCACCGCGCCGGGGGAGAAGAAGAGGGGGAACCAGCCGTCGGCGATCTCGGCGGCCAGGGCGATGTTCTTCGGACCCTCGGCACCCATGATGACGGGGATGTCCGTGCGCAGCGGGTGGACGATGGCCTTCAGGGGTTTGCCCAGGCCGGTGCCCCCCGGGTAGGGGAGGGGGTAGTGGGGGCCGGCGCTGGTGACCGGCTCCTTCCGGGCGACGACCTGGCGCACGATGTCGAGGTACTCGCGGGTGCGGGCCAGGGGCTTCTCGAACGACTGGCCGTACCACCCCTCCACCACCTGGGGTCCGGACACCCCGAGCCCGAGGACCAGGCGACCGCCGGTCAGGTGATCGAGGGTCAGGGCGGCCATGCCCATGGCGGTCGGCGTGCGGGCCGAGAGCTGACAGAGCGCGGTGCCGAGCCGGACCCGCGTCGTCTGCGATCCCCACCAGGCCAGGGGGGTGAGGGCGTCAGAGCCGTACGCCTCGGCCGTCCAGATGGAGTCGAAGCCCAGGCGCTCGGCCTCGGCCACCAGTGCGGGGGCGTCGGGCGGCGGGCCCGAGCCCCAGTACCCGAGTTGCAGTCCGACCTTCAGGTGCGTCATGGGATCCTCCCGCTGCCGGTGCTCGGCTCCGACCCTAGCCCCACGCCACCGGGACCCCCCGGCCCGCCCCGCACGGCGGGCCCGGCCGGGCGGCCCCCCGTCGCCGTCAGCCGGCGGCGTCCAGCACGTGCTCGGCGAACCGCTCGCACATCTCGACCCGGGCGAGGCGGAGCGACTCGGACGTGTCCCCCCCGGTGGCCTCGACGGCCTGCCACGGGGCCACCAGCAGGTCGGTGACGCCGGCCTCCTCGAGCCGTCGGTAGAGGTCGAGGTCCGGGAAGGCCTTCAGGGCGATGTACACGGCGAAGTCGGCGTCCTCCCGCCCGGCGGTGCGGAGGGCGTCGTGGACCAGGGCGGCCTGGGCGAAGGCCTCGTCGGGCAGGGCGGCCCCGGTGTTGATCCACCCGTCGCAGAGCGTCGTGGCCCGGCGCAGGGCCGGCTCGGAGTCGCCGCCGCAGAGGATGGGCACGGGCCGGGTGGGGGAGGGGTTCATCTGGCAGGCCGGGACGTCGTAGTGGGTGCCGTGGTACTCGACCCACCCCCCCTGCCAGAGGGCCCGCAGCGCAGGGATCATGTCGTCGAGGCGCCGCCCCCGGGTACGGAAGTCCTGCCCGGTCTGGAGGTACTCCTCCTCGCACCACCCGACGCCCACACCCAGGCGCACCCGGTTGTCGGAGAGCACGGCGGTGGTGCCGACCGACTTGGCCACGGTGATGAGGTCGCGCACCGGGGCGATGTAGATCCCGGTGGTGAACGTGACGGTGGTGGTCACGGCGGCGAGCGAGGAGATGAGGCACATCGGGTCGGGCCACTCGGTCTCCTTCTCCCAGAAGGGCGAGCCGTCGGGGGCCTTGGAGTAGGTGTAGCGGGACGAGAGCTCCCGGGGGTTGAAGAGGTGGTCGGAGACGTAGACGCCGTCGTAGCCGAGCCGGTCGGCGGCCACGGTGATGGCGCGCATGTCCTCGAGGGACAGGAACTGCAGGGCGACGTGGAAGCGCATGGTCTCGACTCTCTTCCGGGCGGTGCTACCGGCCCACCGGCGCCGAGGGCGCGAAGGCGACCGGGATGTGCTTCACGCCGTTGATGAAGTTCGAGCGCAGGCGCTGGACCTGGCCGTCGGGGCGGATGTCCGGCATGCGGTCGAGCAACCGGTCGAACATGACCCGGATCTCCATGCGGGCCAGGTTGGCGCCGAGGCAGAAGTGGGGGCCGCCGCCGCCGAAGGCCATGTGGTTGTTGGGGGTGCGCTCGATGTCGAAGCGGTCGGGATCGGCGAAGACGGTCTCGTCCCGGTTCGCCGAGATGTGCCAGAACAGCACCTTGTCCCCCTCGGCGATCTTCTGGCCGCCGAGCACGACGTCGGTGGCGGCCTGGCGGCGGAAGTGCATCACCGGGGAGACGAAGCGGAGCATCTCCTCGATGGCCGAGGGCAGGAGCGACCGGTCGGCCCGCAGCTTCTCCCACTGGTCGGGGTGGTCGAAGAAGGCCACCATCGCCCCCGAGATGAGGTTGCGGGTCGTCTCGTTGCCGGCCACGGCCAGGAGGAGGAAGAACATGTCGAGCTCGAGCTGGCTGAGGGTGTCACCGTCGATGTCGGCGTGGGTCAGCACGCTCAGCAGGTCGGTGTGGGGGTCCAGCCGCTTCTCCTGGCAGAGCTGGTCGGCGTAGGCGTAGAGCTCCATGGCCGCCTGGGCGCCGGCCTCGGGTGACTCCTGGTACTCGGGGTCGTTGGCCCCGACCATCCGGTTGGACCAGTCGAACACCAGGTGGCGGTCGTCCTGGGGCACGCCCATGAGGTCGGCGATGACCTGGAGGGGGAGCTCGGCCGAGATGTGCTCGACGAAATCGGCGGCGCCCGATTCGCACACGGCGTCGAGGATGGCGTCGGTCGACGCCACCACGCGCGCCTCGAGGTCGCGGATCATGCGGGGGGTGAATCCCTTGTTGACCAGGCGCCGGTAGCGGGTGTGCATCGGCGGGTCCATGTTGAGCATCATCATCCGCTGCTGGGCCAGCAGGTCGTCGTCGAAGTCGTTGAACAGCGTCCCCGCCCGGTGGGAGGAGAAGCGCTCGTAGTCGCGGTTGACGCCGACGCAGTCGTCGTAGCGGGTCACGGCCCAGAAGCCCTCGGCGAAGCCGTCGGGGTCGGGGTGCCAGTGGACGGGGGACTCGTGGCGGAGGCGGGCGAACCACCCGTGGGGCACGCCGTCGACGAAGTTCCCCGGGTCGCAGAGGTCGATGTCGGTCAGCTCCATGCTGTGGTCCCCCCGGCGGCCCGTCGTTCCCCCGGCGCCGCACCGGCGTCGCCCGGCCCGGTGCGTCCGGGCACGCCGGCACCCACCCGGGCGCACTGGCGTTTCTAGAACGTGTATCAGTTAGCATAGGGTAGCCGCACCCGGGCCTCCAACGGATGGGGACCCGGTGGGGTACCGGACGACGGCTCGGTCCTGCCTGCGTCGGGGGATCGGCGCGGTCGGCCGCGGCCGCCTCGCGCCGCTCGGGCAGCCGGACCGCGACGCCGTCACCCGCCGAGAGGCGGGCGGCGACCGGCAGACGTACAGTCACGTGCTCAGCGACCGGAGGGACCACAGGCCATGCACCTCGAAGAGACCCCCGAGCAGGTGGCGCTCCGCCAGGAGCTGCGGGCCTACTTCGCCCGGCTCGTCACCCCGGAGGTCCGCCACGCCCTCGACCACGAATCGGAGGGAGGCGAGACCTTCCGGGCCGTCGTCCGCCAGATGGGCAAGGACGGCTGGCTGGGCATCGGCTGGCCGAGGACGTACGGCGGCCAGGGTCGTCCGGCCACCGACCAGTTCATCTTCTTCACCGAGGTCCAGCGGGCCCGGGCGCCCTTCCCGTTCGTCACCCTCAGCACGGTCGGACCGATGCTCATCAACCACGGCACCGAGGAGCAGAAGAAGTTCTTCCTCGGGGGCATCCTGGCCGGGGAGATCAACTGCGCCATCGGCTACACGGAGCCGGAGGCCGGCACCGACCTGGCCTCGTTGCGCACCCGGGCCGTCCTCGACGGTGACGAGTGGGTCGTCAACGGCAGCAAGGTCTTCACCAGCGGTGCCGACCAGGCCGACTACATCTGGCTGGCCGTCCGCACCGATCCCGACGCCCCCAAGCACCGGGGCATCTCGATCCTCATGGTGCCGACCTCCGCCCCGGGCTTCTCGTGCACGCCCATCGTGACCGTGGGCGGCGTGGCCACCACCGCCTCCTACTACGACGGCGTGCGGGTGCCCAAGGACGCCCTGGTGGGCGAGCTCCACGGCGGCTGGCGGCTCATCACCGGCCAGCTCAACCACGAGCGGGTCGGGCTGGCCGCGGTGAGTGCCCTGGCCTTCCGGCTGTGGGACGAGGTCGCGGCCTGGGTGGCCGAGCAGGGACTCGTCGACGTGGCCTGGATCCAACAGGACCTGGCCCGGACCTACGCCCTGCTCGAGGCCCAGCGGCTCCTCACCTGGCGGATGACCAAGGCCGTGGGCGACGGCACGCTGGGCCCGGCCGACTCCTCGGCCGTCAAGGTCTTCGGCACCGAGTCCACCGTCGAGATCTACCGCCGGCTCCTCGGCATCGTCGGGGCGGCCGGGTACCTGAGCCCGGGCTCGCCCGGGGCCATCCTGGCCGGGGAGCTCGAGCGGGCCGGGCGCGGCGCCCAGATCAACACCTTCGGCGGCGGCGTCAACGAGGTCCAGCGCGAGATCCTGGCCACGGCGGGCCTGGGCATGAAGCGGACGGCCCGGTGAGCGCCCCGGTCGACCTCGACGCCCGCCTCCAGTCGTTCGTCGGCCAGTCCACCGGTCCGGCCACCCGGGGCCAGGACCCGGTCAACCAGCCCATGATCCGGCACTGGGTCGAGGCCATGGGCGACCACAACCCGGTCTACGTGGACGACGAGGCGGCCCGGGCCGCCGGGTTCTCCGGGGTCATCGCCCCCCCGACCATGCTCCAGGCCTGGATCATGCGGGGTCTGCGGGTCAGCCAGGAGGCCGACGAGGCCCGGGCGTCCGGTCGGGCGCCGGCCGATGCACCCAACGAGCAGCTCATGGGCCTGCTCGACCGGGCCGGCTTCACGTCGGTGGTGGCCACCAACTGCGACCAGCACTACGAGCGCCCCCTGGTCCTCGGCGACCGGCTCGAGGCCACCTCCACCATCGACGGGGTCTCCACCGAGAAGACGACCTCGCTGGGCGTCGGCCACTTCATCACCACCCGGATCGACTTCCGCGACCAGGACGGTCACCTGGTGGCCACCATGCGCTTCCGGATCCTCAAGTTCAAGCCGGGCACCGGGCCGGCCGCCCCGGCCGAGCGGCCCAAGCGCCCCCGGCCGGCGCTGACCCAGGACAACGCCTTCTTCTTCGAGGGGGCGAAGCAGCACAAGCTCCTGATCCAACGGTGCACGGCCTGCGGCACGCTGCGCCATCCGCCCCGCCCGTCGTGCGCGGCCTGCCGCTCCTTCGAGTGGGACGCCGTCGAGGCCTCGGGCCGCGGCACCCTCTACAGCTTCGTGGTCAACCACTACCCCCAGGTGCCGGCGTTCGACTACCCGCTGGTGGTGGCCCTCGTGGAGCTCGACGAGGGCACCCGGCTGGTGGCCAACGTCTCGGGGATCACCCCCGAGACGGCCGCCATCGGGATGGCGGTCGAGTGCGGCTTCGAGGACTTCGACGACGACCTGAGCCTCCCGGTCTTCCACCCGGCGACGGCGACCACGCCCGGGGCGAGCACCGGGACCACCGACCAGACGGGGACGAGCTGATGGACTTCACCTTCACCGACGAGCAGGAGGCGGTCCGCCAGGCCGTCCACGGGGTCCTCGAGGGGCTGGTCACGCCGGAGCGGGTCCAGGAGGTCGAGGCGACCGGGGACCGTGTCGACCGTCCCCTGTGGGCCGAACTGGCCCGGGCCGACCTGCTCGGCCTGGCCCTGCCGACCGGCCACGGCGGGGGCGGGTACGGCCTGGTCGAGTTGGCCCTGCTGCTCGAGGCCCAGGGCCGCGTGGTGGCACCGGTGCCCCTGTGGTCGACCCTGGTCCTCGGGGCCCTGCCGGTGGCCGCGTTCGGCTCCGACGCCCTCCAGGCCGCCACCCTGCCCGGCGTGGTCGCCGGCACGACCTTCCTCAGCGCGGCCCTGGCCGAGGTGGCCGGCGACCTGGCCGTCGGGGGACCCGGCCGTCCGTCCGTGACCGCCGCGGCCGGGTCCGCGGGTGGCGTCGTCCTCACCGGGACGGCCTTCGCCGTACCCCAGGCCCACCTGGCCGACCGGGTCCTCGTCCCGGCGGCGACCGGCGACGGGGTGGTGGTGGCGGCGGTGGATCCCGCCGCCGCCGGCGTGACCCTCGAGCGGGCCGTCACCACCAGCCGCGAGGTCCATCCGCACCTGCGCCTCGAGGGCGTGGCCGTCCCGGCCGGCGACCTGCTGGCCGGGGGTGACCCGACCCGGGGGGCCGAGGTCGTGGCCTGGATGCTCGAGCGGGCGTGGACCGGCCTCTGCGCCGTCCAGATCGGGGTGGCCGAGTCGGCCCTGGCCCAGACGGCCGCCTACCTCAACGGGCGCGAGCAGTTCGGCCGGCCGCTGGCCACCTTCCAGGGCACGATGCTGCGGGCCGCCGACGCGGCCATCGACACCGAGGCCGTGCGGGTCACCACCCTCCAGGCCGCCTGGCAGCTCGACCACGGGCGGGACGCCCGCCGGGCCGTGGCCGTGGCCGCCTGGTTCGCGGCCGAGGCCGGCCAGCGGGTCGTCCATGCCACCCAGCACCTGCACGGGGGGATCGGCGCCGACATCTCCTATCCCATCCACCGGTACTTCCTCTGGGGCAAGCAGATCGAGCTCCAGCTGGGTTCGGCCAGCGCCCAGCTGGCCCGGCTGGGCCGGCTGGTCGCCGCCGACCTCCCGACCGCGGGCGCCGACCGCCCGACCGCAGGCGCGGTGCCGGCATGAGCGCGGCCCCGTCGACCGGCTTCCGGACCACGACCCGGACCCTCGCCGAGATCGAGGTGGGCGAGGAGCTGCCCGCGCTCGCCCTTCCCCTCACCCGGACGCTCATCGTCTCCACCGCCATCGCCTCGCGCGACTACCAGGACGTCCACCACGACGCCGCCCTGGCCGTCGAGCGGGGCTCGAAGGACATCTTCATGAACATCCTCTCCACCAACGGCCTGGTCGGACGGTACGTGACCGACTGGGCCGGACCCGGTGCGGTGCTCACCGACGTGAACATCCGGCTGGGCGCCCCCAACTACCCGGACGACACCATGACCCTGACCGGCACCGTCACGGCCAGGGACGAGGCCGCAGACGCACGCGGCCGCGGCGCGGTCGAGGTGGCGGTGCGGGGCGCCAACGGCCTCGGCGACCACGTGACCGGGACGGTGCGGCTCCTGCTCCCGGCCGGGGGCGGGCGATGAGCGGCACGGACCACGCCTACGTCGGCACGACGGCCATCGCCGGGATCGGCGCCACCGAGTTCTCCAAGGCCTCGGGCCGCAGCGAGCTGCGCCTGGCCGTCGAGGCGGTCGACCACGCCCTGCGCGACGCCGGCATCGAGCCCGGCGAGGTCGACGGGCTGGTCACCTTCAGCGCCGACACCAACCCGGAGATCGAGATCGCCCGCAGCCTGGGCATGGGCGAGCTCTCCTTCTTCAGCCGCATCCACTACGGCGGCGGCGCCGGGTGCGGGACGATCCAGCAGGCGGCCCTGGCCATCGAGGCCGGGGTGGCCGACGTGGTCGTCTGCTACCGGGCCTTCAACGAGCGCTCCGGCAACCGGTTCGGTGCCGGCGTCCAGGGGCGCCCCCCGGCGCCCAACGCCGAGACGGCCCACTTCGCCTGGTACGCCCCCCAGGGCCTGCTCACGCCGGCCCAGTGGGTGGCCATGGCCGCCCAGCGCTACCTGCACGTCACCGGGGCGACCTCGGAGGACCTCGGGCGGGTGGCGGTGGCCGACCGGCGCCATGCGGCCACCAACCCCAAGGCGTGGTTCTACGAGCAGCCCATCACCCTGGAGGACCACCAGGCGTCGCGGTGGATCGTCGAGCCGCTCCACCTGCTCGACTGCTGCCAGGAGACCGACGGGGGCCAGGCCCTGGTGGTGACCTCGCTCGAGCGGGCCCGTGACCTGCCCAACCCGCCGGCCGTCCTCCGGGCCGCGGCCCAGGGCGCCGGGCCGGGCCAGGAGATGATGACCTCGTACTACTACGACGACCTGTGCGGCCTCGGCGAGATGGCGGCCGTCGCCCGCCAGCTCTGGGCCACCTCCGGGCTCACCGCCGCCGACATCCAGACGGCCGTCCTCTACGACCACTTCACCCCCTACGTCCTCTACCAGCTCGAGGAACTCGGCTTCTGCCCGAAGGGGGAGGCCAGGGACTTCGTCCGGGACGGCAACATCGAGATCGGGGGCGGCCTGCCCGTCAACACCCACGGGGGCCAGCTCGGCGAGGCCTACCTCCACGGCATGAACGGCATCGCCGAGGGCGTGCGCCAGGTCCGGGGCACGTCGGTGAACCAGGTGGCGGACGTCGAGCACGTGCTGGTGACGGCCGGCACCGGCGTGCCCACCAGCGGGCTCGTCCTCGGCGTCGACCGCTGAGCCCACCGCGGCCGGCCGTCGCTGCATCGCCGGGCCGGGGGGCGCCCAGGGGGTAGCGTCGACCCGCGGGGTCGAGGGCGTCCCCCGGTCGGCTGCCGGCGGCTCGACCGTGGATCCAGAGAGGCGGTCGGATCATGGTCGTGGTGCCCCCGGTCACGCTGGCGGAGACGTCGTCCCCCGTCGAGGTCCGGCTCGGGACCTCGCGCCCGCAGCGGCGGGTGACGGTGGCCTTCCGGTGGATCCTGGTCCTCCCCCAGATCGTGGTGGTCTACATCGTCGGCATCGGGGCCCTGGTGGTGACCGTGCTCGGGTGGTTCGCGGCACTGGTCACCGGCCGGCTGCCGGTGTCGACCGCCGAGTACCTCCTCGGCTACGTCCGGTGGAGCACCCGGGTGAACGCCTACTCCTACCTGTTGACCGACGCCTACCCGCCCTTCTCGTTGCAGCCGGACCCCGCCTACCCGGTCGACGTCACGGCACGGACCGGCAGGCTCAACCGCCTGGCCGTCCTCTTCCGCTTCGTCCTGGTGATCCCGGCGGCCGTCCTGTCGTACCTCTTCGTCGCCGGCATGGGCATCTTCGCCGTCGTGACCTGGATCGCCACCCTCGCCATCGGGCAGGTGCCCGACGCCCTGTTCGGGGCCAACGCTGCCGCCATCCGCTTCCAGGCCAGGGTGGTCGGGTACTACCTCATGGTGACGTCGTACTACCCCTCGGCGGTGCTGGGCGACGGCGTCGCCGAGGCGACTCCGGGGGCACCCGCGGTGTCGGGGACGTCCCTCGCCCCGGCCGGGGTCGCCGCCTGGTCGGCGGAGCCCGGAGGGGTGTACGCCCCGGCCCCGCCGCCGCCAGCCGGTGGGGTCGCGCCGCTGCCCGCGTTCCCGCCGGCCCCGCCGCCCGGCATCCCGCCGCACCCGCCGCCCGCATTCCCGCCGCCCCCGCCGCCC
>DAHVAJ010000066.1 GCA_027314705.1 Acidimicrobiaceae bacterium | reverse complement strand
CCGCGAGGGGGGGCCGCGGCCTGGCCGCGGCGGCCGGCCTCTACCTGCTCCTCGCCGTCGGGCTCTGGTGGGGGGTGTGGGCGTCGCACCCCACCGCCACGGCCACCTGCGGGTGCGGGGACGCCGCCCGCTTCCTCTGGTTCTTCGGGTGGCCGCCCTACGCCCTGGCCCACGGGCACGGCCTCTTCTGGTCGCCGTGGCTCTTCCACCCGACCGGCCTCAACCTCCTCGACGACACCAGCGTCCTCGCCCTCTCGGTGCTGCTCGCCCCCCTCACCGCCGCCGCCGGCCCGGTGCTGGCCATGAACGTGGGCCTCACCCTGGCGCCCGCCCTGTCGGCCCTGGCCCTGTTCGCCCTGGTGCGGCGGTGGGTCCGGTGGTGGCCGGCCGCCGTCCTCGGGGGCCTGGTCTACGGCTTCTCGCCCTTCGTCATCACCGAGCTCGCCCTCAACCAGCTCAACATCGCCTTCCTGGCCGTCCCTCCGCTGGTGGTGCTGGTCCTCGGCGACCTGGTCGTCGACCGGCACCGGCCGCCGGTCGTCGACGGCGCCCTGCTGGCCGGGCTGGTGGTCGTCCAGTTCTTCCTGAGCACCGAGGTGCTCCTCATCACCGCCGTGGCCGCCGTGGCCGGGGTGGCCGTGCTGGCCGTCGCCGCCGCCGTCCGGGCCCCCGACGTCCTGCGGGCGCGCCTCCGGCCGGTGGCGACCGGGGTGGTGGTGGCCGTGGGGCTGGCCGGGGCCGTGCTCGCCTACCCGCTGTGGTTCGCCCTCCGGGGCCCGGCCCACCTGGCCGGCCCGGTGTGGGCCAACGGGGGCACGGCCCGGTTCGGCACCACCGTGGCCAGCCTGTGGTCGACGGCCGGCCTCGGGCCGCTCCAGGCCGGCATGGCCCACTTCGGCGGCTACCAGGGACCGGCCCTCCCCGGCCTCGGCTACCTGGGCCTCGGGGTCGTGGTGGTCGCCGGGGCCGGGGCCGTGGCCTGCCGGCGCGACGGCCGCATCCTGTTCTTCTCGGTCCTCGGGGTGGCCGCCTTCCTCTGTTCGCTGGCCCCCGGCCACGGGGTGTGGGTGCCCTGGCAGGCCCTCGGCCACCTGCCCCTGGTCGGCGACATCGTCGAGGGCCGCGTCGCCCTGGTGGTGACCGGCTGTGCCGCCGTGGTGGCGGCCCTCGTGGTCGACCGCGTCCACGACCGGGTCCACGACCGGGCCACCCGGGTGGGCCCGGGTGGCCCCCGGGCGTCCCGGCACGCCGGGCTCCTGCCGTGGGCGCTGGTGGCCCTGGTGCTGGTCCCGTCGGCCATCGTGCTCGCCCCCAACCTCCCCCTGACCGTCCGGCCCGTGGTCCTGCCCACCTGGTTCGCCACCGCCGGTGCCACCCTCCCGCCCGGCCGGGTGGTGCTGGCCTACCCGGTGCCATTCTCCGGCCTCCAGTCGTCACAGGCCTGGCAGGCCGTCGACGCCATGCGCTGGGCCCAGGCCGGGGGCGGGGGACCCCAGGGGACGGCCGCCCGGGCCGGCACCGCCGCCGCCGGCTTCACCGTGCTGGCCGCCGCCTCCCTGCCCCTCGGTCCGGCCCCGGCCGCCGGGCCGTCCGAGCTGGCCGCCGTGCGGCGGGCCCTGGCCGCCTGGGGCGTGACCACGGCGGTGGTGCCCGGCGACGCCGGCCTCGCTCCCTACGACCGGGGCCGGGGGGCGGCCTTCGCCGTGGCCTACCTCACCGCCGCGTTCGGGGTCCGGCCCGCCTACGACCACCGCGCCTGGGTGTGGGACCACGTGCGGGCGGCGCCGTCCCCGGCGCCCGTCCCCCCGGCGGCCTTCGCCCGCTGCACCTCTGCGGCCGTCGCCGGCCGGCCGGCGCCGCAGGCCGTGCCCGACTGCATCCTGGCCGCGGCGGGGGCGGCGGCGGGAGCCTGACCGCGGGCCGGGGACGGGAAGGGGTGACTGGTAGCCTCCGCGCCGTGAGCGGAGCCGGAACCCCCGGGCCGAGCCCGGCGGGGCACCGCCGGCCCCGGGCCGCCGCCGTGGTCGGCGCGGTGCTGGCCGCCGTGGCCCTCGCCGCCCTCGGCGTCCAGGCGGCACGGGGGACGGCCGTGGTCTCGGGCCAGTCGGCCCCGTCGGTCGAGCGCCAGGCCCGGCTGGACGACGCCTTCTACGCCTGCCTCGACACCCAGGCCCGCAGCCTGGTGGCCCCGGGCCGGACGGTGGCCCTCGGCGCCGGCGACCTGGCCGACGTGGTCACCCTGCTGAAGGCCGTGGGCAGCTGGGTCACCGTGGCCGACCCGCCGGCGTCGGCCGACGTGACCCTCACCCTGCGGTCCGGGCCGGCGGCACCGGGGACCTGTCTGGGCACGGTCGTGGTGGGCCGGGTCAAGGAGCCGTCGGGGCGGGTGACCGTCCGGGTGGGGACGGGCGCCGCGGTGCCGGGCCAGGGGCCGCCGCCGGCCCCGCCCCTGTGAGGCCGCCGGCGTGAGCACCCCCCTCGCCGCCGCCTGCGCCCTGGCCGTGCTGGCCGCCGCCGGCCTCGTCCCGGTGGCGGCCGCCGTGGGCCGGCACTGGGTGGCCGTGCCCCTCGCCCCTCTCGGCGGCGCCGTCGTCGCCGCCGGCGCGGCCACGGCCACGGTGGCCCTCGGGGGCCCGTTCCTGGCCTGGTTCGCCGGCCTCGCCGTGGTCGCCGCCGCCTGCGCCCTGTGGTGGCGCCGTTCGGGCCACCGGCCGGGGCGGACCCGGCCCGACGGGCGGACCGCCGCCGCCCGGTGGCGGGTGACCGGTGCCGTCGGGGCGGTGGCCGTGGCCGCCGCCTGCGCCCTGTCCCTGCGGGGCCTCAGCACCCCCACCGTCGGCTTCGACGCCCGGGCCCTGTGGATCATGCGGGCCGGGTGGTTCCTCCACGACCACCACCAGCTCCTGGTCGACCTCCGCCTCCGCCAGCTGGTGCTGACCCAGAGCGCCTACCCGCCCCTCGTGAGCGCGGCCACCGCCGTGGCCTGGGGGGTCACCGGCGTGCACACCGCCCGGCTCGGCGTGGTGGTGGTGGCCGTGCTGAACGCCTGCGCCCTGGCCGCGGCGGCGCTGGCCGTGGTGGAGTGCGGCCGCCGTGGCGCGGCCCGGCTCCGGCCCGGGCGCCCGCCGTGGGTCCCGGCGGTGGCCGGGCTCCTGGCCGCGGTGCTGGTGGTCCTCGTGGCCGCCGGGGTCACCACGCCGTTCCTGACCAACGGCTACGCCGACCCCCTCTGGTCCCTCGCCGCGGTCGGGGCGCTGTCCTGGGGCCTCCAGGTGCCGACGGGGTCGCCGACCGGGGCCGCCACCGCGCTCCTGGTCCTCGTGGCCGGGCTCTCGAAGGACGAGGGTGTGGTCATCGCCGCCGCTCTGGTGGTCCTGGTGGCCGTCCGGTCGGTGGCCGCCCTGCCGACGGGGGACCGCCGCCGCCGGGCCCGCCTGCCCCTCGGCGTGGCCGCCGGCGAGCTGGCCGTCATCGGGGCCTGGCCGGTGCTCATGCGGATCGTCGGGGCGCGGGGGGTGGCCTCGTCGTTCTCGAGCCCCTCGGGGTTCGCCTCCCGGGCCCGGGCCACCGTGGACGGCATGGCCCCCTACCTCCACGTGCTGGTGCTGGCCGTCCCGCTCGCGGTGGTCGGCGGTCTCCTCCTGGCCGGCACCCGCCGACGCGCCGGCCTGGGCCACGACGGCTGGGCCTGGGCCGCCCTGGCCGCCGGTCTGGTGGCCGTGGGCGGAGCCCTCGTGACCGGCACCGGCGCCATCGGGCCGTGGATCCTCTCGACGGTCCACCGGGTCACCGAGTTCCCGGTGTTGGCCGCCTGGTGGATCGTGGCCGCCTGGGGGGTGGTCGGTGCGGCGGCGGCGGTCGAGCGCACCGGCCGTCGCGGCGCCGTCCCGGTGCCGGTCCCTCCCGACGCGGCCGGCCACGCGCCGACCGTGCCCCCGCCGACCGATGGCCGCGCCCCCGGGGACGTGGTGGGGGCCCGGCCGTGACCACGACGGGGCCCCCGGGGGCCGAGGTGGCCACCGACCCCGTCCCGGCGGGCGACGGGGCCGCCGCCCCGGTGCACCCGCCGCGACGGCACGCCGCCGCCACCGGTCGGTCCTGGCCGGGCGTCGGGGCCGCGGCCGGGGCCTACCTGGTGCTCTCGGTCGCACTGTGGCGGGGGGTGTGGACGTCCCACCCGACCTCGACCACCACCTGCGGCTGCGGCGACAGCTCGCTGTTCACCTGGTTCCTGGCCTGGCCGGCCTACGCCCTCAGCCACGGCCTCAACCCCTTCTTCTCCACGTACCTCTTCCACCCCGCCGGGGTCAACCTCTTGGCCAACACCGGGGAGGCCGGGCTGGGCATCGTCCTCGCCCCGGTCACCTGGCTGGCCGGACCCGTCGCCACCCTCAACGTGGCCCTCACCCTCGCCCCCGCCCTCTCGGCCCTCACCATGTACGTCCTCTGCCGCCGGTGGACGGCCTGGTGGCCGGCGGCCTTCGCCGCCGGGCTCCTCTACGGCTTCTCCCCCTTCGTGCTGGTCAGTCTCAGCGACGCCCACCTGATGCTGGGCTTCGCCCCCGTGCCCCCCCTCGTCGTCCTCTGCCTCGACGAGCTCCTCGTCCGCCAGCGGTGGCGCCCGGCCACCACCGGGCTCACCCTCGGGCTCCTCGCCCTCGTGCAGTTCCTGGTCGGCACCGAGACCCTGGTCCTGGTGGGCCTGTCCGCCGGGTTCGGCCTGGTCCTCGTCCTGGTCCACGGCCTCCGCCACCGCGAGCTCCTGGCCGCCCGGTGGCCGTACGCGGCCCGCGGGGCGGCCTGGGCCGCCGGGTCCTCGGCCGTGCTCCTGGCCTGGCCGGCCTGGTTCGCCCTGGCCGGCCCGGCCCACTTCTCGGGCGGGATCTGGGGCCCCGGCGACCCCCTCAGCTACGGCGGCACCACGCCGGGCCGATTCGTGTGGCCGTACCCGGCGTCGGCGGCCACGACGGCGCTGACCCACCGGTTCGGCGGCTACCAGGCCCCGAGCCTGTCGGGCCAGTACCTCGGGATCGGCCTCGTGGTCGTCCTGGCCGCCGGGCTCGTGGTCTTCCGCCGCGACCTCCGGCTCTGGCTCTTCGGGGCGGTCGGGGTGGCCGCCGCCCTCTGGTCGCGCGGCCTCGCCTTCCACGGCTGGACCCCGTGGCGCGTGGTCGTCCGCCTCCCGCTCATGGAGAACGTGGTGCCCAGCCGGTTCGTGCTGGTGGTCTACCTGTGCGCCGCGGTGATGCTGGCCGCCGTCGTCGACCACACCCGCGCCGCCGTGCTCGGCCGGACCGGCGGCACCCGGAGCGGGCCCGCGCCGGGCCGGGCCCGGTGGCCGGCCGACCTCGCCGCCCTGGCCGTCACCGCGGTGGCCCTCGTGCCCATCGGGGCCTACTTCGCCCCCGGCCTGCCTCTCACCGTCGTGCCCGTCCGGCTGCCCCTGTGGTTCCGGACCGTGGCCCCCCGCCTGCCCACCGGCCAGGTCCTCCTGGCCTTCCCCCCGCCGTTCGCCTACCGCCAGAGCGCCATGACCTGGCAGGCCGTCAACGGGATGCACTGGGCCCAGGCCGGCGGCGGCGGGCCCGGCTCGCTGCTGTCCCGGGCCGGGGCCGAGCGGGCCGGGCAGGCCGTGCTGGCCAGCGTGGCCTTCAGCGACGTGGGCCAGACCGTCACCCCGGCCGAGGTGGCCGCGGTGCGCTGGGCCCTCGCCGGCTGGGGGGTGACGCGGGCCGTGGTGCCCGACCCGGGCCCGCTCCCCGAGTACGACCGGGTCCACGCCGTCCGCTCCATCGTGGTCCTCCTGACGGCGGCCACCGGCCAGGCGCCCGTCCACCAGGCCGGGGCCTGGGTCTGGACCGACCTGGGCCGGGCCGGCCCGCCGGTGGTGCCGACCGCGGCCGACCTGGCCCGCTGCAGCGCCGGCCCGGCCGACGGGCCGCCGGCCTCGCTGGCCGCGTCGGCCGCCTGTGTGCTGGCGGCCGGGTCGCCGGCCAGCGGGTCGCCGGCGACCGGTCCGTGAGCCGGCCCGTCCGGCCCGCCGCTCCGGGCCCGGGACCGGCTACTAGATTGGCCGGCCTGACGTCAGGGTGACGGGAGGGGGAGTGACAGGCAGTGACCGGCCGCTGGCCGCCTCCGAGCCGTCGCCGGGGACCGGCACCCGGGTGACCGGGGTCCACCGTCGCACCTCGGCCACGGGCGCCCGCACCTCGGCCACCGGCCGCGACCGCATCGACGGCCTCGACGGGCTGCGGGCCGTGGCCGTGCTTCTGGTGCTGGCCTTCCACTTCGGCGTGGGCGGTCTCCAGGGGGGCTTCGTCGGGGTCGACATCTTCTACGTCCTGTCCGGCTACCTCATCACCGGGCTGCTGCTCGGCGAGTACGCGCGGCGCGGCCGCATCGACCTCCCCGCCTTCTGGCTGCGCCGGGCCCGCCGCCTCCTGCCCGCCCTCCTGGTGGTCCTGG
>DAHVAJ010000056.1 GCA_027314705.1 Acidimicrobiaceae bacterium | reverse complement strand
GGGCGTAGCCCCACTGCCACAGGCCGCCACGCTCAGTCCCAGAGCGGTCACACCAGTGCAGGCGAGGATCCGAATGCCGGACACAATCCCAGGTCTACACCTGATGCAGCGTTCCTGCTCGTCCGCGCCCCGAGCCGGCGTAAGGGGGCAGATGTGGGTTACTGCGACCGAACCTGGGATCGCTCCCGAGCTATCGCATTACCCAGGAGGTAGATGCCGACAGCGAGGAAACCCACTGCCAGCACGAATCCGAAAATGATCGAAAACAACTCGGCCCCACCACCATCGAGATGCCCAGTTGCCAGAGCCATTGCGAATGCCCCATTGGAAATGGCAAGGACAGCGCCGACGATCATCGAGATGATGCCGAGACGCTTCATTCGTCGGTCGCCAAGGTTCACGCAAGATCACATACCCGCAATGCCACTTGCCAATCCGATAACGCTCTGAACAGGCCTGCCCCAATGGTGCCGTTTCGGGCGCATGCAACTATCGCGAACGGAGGCATACGGTGCCCCGCCTCCCTTCAGGGTCGTCGGCAATCTTCCACCGAATAGAGAGTGCTAAGGACGTAATCAAAGCGGTAAATGCTGGACGCCCGATTTGAGTCAATGGAATTTCTCGCCTCAGAGCACAATGGCGCGGAAATGGCGCGGAACGCTGGAGAACTGCGGTATTTCGTGGTCTTGAGCGGTCAGCCGACGGATCCAAAATATCGCTGTTTACCAGGACATTCTCCAAGATCCTTCGACGGACAAGGACGGAAGAAATTGCCCAAGGCTCTGTTCGGGACGCAGAGGTCCCCGGTTCAAATCCGGGCAGCCCGACCATCCGCTGGCGCGGTCGTTCCACGGGTCGGCAGGCAGGCCCGTGGGCCGTCGCTCGCCGTGGCCCCTACCCCCCGTCGGCGGCGCAGCAGGCCGCGCAGCGGCCCAGGACGGCGAAGTGGTGCGGATCGATCTCGAAGCCGAAGTGGGTCCGGGCCGAACGGGCCAGGCCGGTGAAGAGCTCGTCGGGGGCCTCCACCGCGGCACCGCACTCCTGGCAGACGAAGTGGCAGTGGGCCCCGGCGGCCAGGTGGTAGGTGGCCGGGCCGTGACCGAGGTGCGAGTGCACGAGCACCCCGAGACGCTCGAGCTCCTCGAGGTTGCGGTAGACGGTCGAGAGCGCCACGTCGGGGGCCCGGGTCTGGACCACGGTGGCGAGCTCCTCGGCCGTCTGGTGCTCCGGGCCGGCGAAGAGGGCCTCGAGCAGGATCCGGCGCGAACTGGTGATCCGGCCCCCGTGCTCTCGCACCAGGGCCAGGACGTCCTCGACCGTCGAGACGTCGTGGAGGTGGGAGGCGGGGGCGACGCGGCTCACGGCGGTCCCACCGTACGGTCCGGTGGGCCGGGGCGCAACACTGTTGCGAACTGCTTGCAGTTGCTCTAGCTTCACAGCAGTGACGCCGCCGGAAGGAACGCGCTGCCGATGACCGACACGACGGGTCGGCTGCGCCGCTGGCGCAGCGCCCTCACCCGGGAGGAGTGGCTCCGCGTCGGCGGCATGGCCCTCACCGTGGCGGCCCTCAACGTCGTCGGATGGTCGCTCCTCGCCGCGGCCAGTGGCCGCTACCAGATCGCCCGTGGCCAGGTCTTCGGGCTCGGGACCGGCATCCTGGCCTTCACCCTGGGCATGCGCCATGCCTTCGACGCCGACCACATCGCGGCCATCGACAACACCACCCGCAAACTGGTCCAGGAAGGGAAGCGCCCCCTCAGCACCGGGTTCTGGTTCTCCCTCGGCCACTCCTCGGTCGTCTTCGCCCTGGCCGTGCTCCTCAACCTCGGGATCCGGGCCCTCAACGGCGCGGTGCGCAACGGCAATTCGTCGCTGCACCAGTGGACGGGCCTCATCGGCACCTCGGTGTCCGGCACCTTCCTGTGGGCCATCGGCCTGCTCAACCTGGTGGTCCTGGTCTCGATCATCCGCATCACCCGGGAGATGCGGTCCGGCCGGTACGACGAGGCCGAGCTCGACCGCCAGCTGGAGAACCGGGGCGTCATGAACCGACTCCTCGGCGGCTGGGCCCGGAAGATCGACCGGCCCTGGAAGATGTACCCGGTCGGGGTGCTCTTCGGCCTCGGGTTCGACACGGCCACCGAGGTCGCCCTCCTGGTGCTGGCGGGCACGGCGGTCGTCTCCGGACTGCCGTTCTACGCCATCCTCTCGCTTCCCGTCCTGTTCGCCGCCGGCATGTCCCTGTTCGACGCCATCGACGGCTGCTTCATGAACTTCGCCTACGACTGGGCCTTCGCCACCCCGGTGCGGAAGCTCTACTACAACCTCACGATCACCGGCCTGTCGGTCTTCGTCGCCCTGTTCATCGGCACGGTCGAGATCGTCGGACTGGTGGCCCGGGAGGGCCACCTGACCGGAGGCCTCTGGGGGCTCCTCGCCGGGTTCGACATCAACCGGGCCGGGTTCGTCATCGTCGGGGTCTTCGTGGTGACCTGGGTGGTGGCCCTCGCCGTCTGGCGCCTGGCCGGCATCGAGCGCAGGTGGGCGGCCCCGGAGGTGTCCGCCGGACCCGGCGGAGGGCTCGCGGCCGAGGCTGCCGTCGAGCTGGCCGTCGACTGAGCCGGCGCGCCCGACACCGGTCGCCCGGGGGGCGCCGTCACCGCCGCGCTCCGGGTTCGGGCGACCCGGCGAACGCGCCGATGACCCTGTCTCGCCAGGCCCGCAGGAGCGGCGACCGCTCGGCGTCGGTGCGCCCCAGTCGGACCACGACGAGGTCGAGGGCAGGGCAGACATCGACGAACTGGCCGTCGTGGCCGGCCGCCCAGAACGTCCCGAGTGGTTCGTCGCGGGTCCACCAGTGGGCCCCGTGGAGATGGCCGTCGTCGGGGTCGACCGAGCGGGGCGTCCGGCCGTGGTCGACCCATCCCTCGGGAAGCAGCCGTTCGCCCCCGAAGACGCCGTCGCGGAGGTAGAGGAGGCCGAAGCGTGCATAGTCGCGGGCGGTGGCGTGGACGTAGGAGCCTGCCACCCAGGTGCCGGCGTCGTCGAAGCCGGCCGTCGCCGTGGTCATCCCGAGGGGCCCGAAGAGCCGCTCGTCGAGGAACCGCCGGGTGGGACCGCCCGGTCCCAGGAGACGGGCCACGATGCCCGAGACGACCATGGTCGTGCCGGTCGAGTAGTTGAACCGGGTCCCGGGGGGCGCGGAGAGCGGACGGTCGGCGGCGAAGGCGGCCATGTCCGACTGGCCCCGACCGAAGAGCATCTGGATCACATCGGAGGTCCCGGGGTCCGCGTACTCCTCGTGGAAGGCCAGCCCGTCGCGCATCTCGAGGAGATGCTGGAGGGTGACCGCCCGCCGCGGGTCGCCGTCGTCCTGCCAGGTCGGCACCGGGGCCGGGGCCGCCGGATCGAGGCGACCGTCACCGACCAGCAGCCCGACGACGGCGTGGAGCAGGCTCTTCGCCACCGACCACGAGAGCAGGGGGGTGACCGGGAGGACGGGCCGGCCGGAGCCGTCCCACTGGGGAAGCGTGCCGCCATACCGCTCGAAGACGAGGCGGCCCCGGTGGACGACGACCACGGCGTAGGTGTCGCGGAGGGGACCGTCGGGGTCGAAGGCGACCTCCATCAGCGGAGCGAGGTCGACGCCCGGCGGGACCTCGCCGGTGGGCCACTCCCGGTCGGGCCAGGGGACGTCCCCGGGCTGGGTCGGCAGCGGGACCGGCGGGCGGACAGGGGGGCGCGGGTCGCTCAAGGGGGAAAGCATCGCGCACCGTGGCCGACCTCGAGCCGGTCGCCAAGCCCCGGTGGTGGCCTGGGCGCTCCCCCCGGGGGTCGGATCCGGCCGGCTGGTCCGGACCTGGCACGGGCCCCGTAGGATGCCCCCGGACCGCGACGAGCGAGGAGGCACCATGGAGATGGAGTATCGGCGTCTGGGCGGGACGGGGCTCAAGGTCAGCGTCCTGTCCTTCGGGTCGTGGGTGACCTTCGGGCCACAGCTGGCCGGCAACCTGGCCGAGGAGTGCCTGGCGACGGCGTACGACGCGGGGGTCAACTTCTTCGACAACGCCGAGGCCTACTCGGCCGGCGAGTCCGAGCGGATCATGGGCCAGGCCATCGCCGCTCTGGGGTGGCCCCGCCACTCCTACGTGATCTCGACCAAACTGTTCTGGGGCATCCACGACGGCGTCAACATGAGGAACACCCTCAACCGCAAGTACCTCCTCCAGGCCATCGACGGCTCCCTCGATCGCTTCGGCCTCGACTTCGTGGACCTCGTGTACTGCCACCGGCCCGATCCGGAGACCCCGGTGGAGGAGACCGTGTGGGCCATGTCGGACATCGTCTCGTCGGGCAAGGCCCTGTACTGGGGAACCTCCGAGTGGCCGGCCGAGGCCCTCCGCGAGGCGTGGGACGTCGCCGAACGCCACCACCTGCACAAGCCCGTCGTCGAGCAGCCGCAGTACAACCTGCTGTGGCGCGACCGGGTGGAGCAGGAGTACGCACCGCTCTACGACGGCATCGGCCTCGGGCTCACCACCTGGAGCCCGCTCTGCTCGGGCCTGCTCACCGGCAAGTACCTCGACGGTGTGCCCGAGGGTTCGCGCGCCACCCTTCCCGGCTACGAGTGGCTGCGGAACCTGCTGACCGACCCCGAGCGCAACGAGAAGGTCCGCGGGCTGCAGGCGGTGGCCGAGGCACTCGACTGCACCCTGGCCCAACTGGCCATCGCCTGGTGCGCCAAGAATCCGCACGTCTCCACGGTCATCACCGGAGCCAGCCGGGTCGAACAGGTCCAGGAGAACCTCGGCGCCCTCGAGGTCCTCGCCCGCCTGACCGACGACGTCCTGGCCCGGGTCGACGCCCTGACCGCCTGACCGCACGGACGGCCCCACCGCCCGTCCACGGCCGCAGGACGGGTCAGTGCCGCCGGGTCTCCGGGGGGTCGCGGCCGGCCTCGAGCAGCCGGTCGAGATGCTCGAGCCGGCCCACCTGCACGTTGACACGGTGGACGAGGTAGAGGGAGAAGGCGGCGGCCGGCAGCTCGAACACGAGGGCCATGAACAGGGCCTCGAAGAATGCGGCGTGCGTCCCGGCCGTGGTCACGTCGAACCAGGCGTCGACCAGGAGAAGGGTGGCCGTGGCCGTGGCCGGGAGCTGGACCCGAGGATCGACGCGGAAGGCGAGGTAGGCCGTCCGGGCGAAGGCGAAGGCCAGCAGCAGGTCGAACCCGACCCAGGACATCCGGTAGTGGCGGGTGAGATTGCGCTTGGGCAGGGAGACGGCCAGGTAGACGACCCAGGGCAGCAGAACGACCACGGCCGCCGTGTAGATCCAGGCCATGCGCCGGGCCTCCCTGCGGATGACCGAGGCGGCGCCGGGCGGCGCGACCGGCGGGACACCGCGGTCCGGACCGTCGTCGTCCGTGTCGTCCGCGCCCACGGGCCCAGCCTACGAGCGCACGGTGCCGGCCGCGCGCCGGCTGGTCGGTTCAGGTGAGCATGGCGCGCCGGCCGTCGAGCAGGTCCCCCCGCTCGAGGGCGGCCTCTTCGAGGGCCCGTTGGGTGGCCACCCCCACCACCGTCGGGATCCGGTGCCAGGCCCCGTCGGCCGACAGCGACCACGACTGGACGTCATCGGCCAGGTTGATGCGGAGGATCTCGTCGAGTTGGGCCACCGCCTCCGGGTCGGCCACCGGGATCATGGCCTCGACCCGGCGGTCGAGATTGCGGCGGCGGAGGTCGGCGGAACCGATGTAGTGGACGGCCGGCCGGCCGGCCACGCCGCCGAACCGGAGGATCCGGGAATGCTCGAGGAACCGGCCCACGATGGAACGGACCCGGATGGTGTCGGACAGTCCGGACACCCCCGGGCGCAGGCAGCAGATGCCGCGGATGACGAGGTCGATCGGCACCCCTGCCTGGGAGGCCCGGTAGAGCGCGTCCATCACGGCCACGTCGTCGAGTCCGTTGACCTTGATGACGATGCGGCCGTCGGGGCCGGCCCCGGCCTCCTGGTCGATGAGCTCGACCACCCGGTCGCGGATACCCCCGGGCGAGGTGACGAGCTCCCGGTACTGGGGGGGTTGGCTGAAGCCGGTGATGTAGTTGAAGAACCGGGTGACGTCGGCACCGAGCGCCGGGCGGGAGGACAGGATGCCCAGGTCCTCGTACATGCGCGCCGTCTTGGGGTTGTAGTTGCCCGTCCCGACGTGGCAGTAGAGGCGTACGGCGTCGCCCTCCTGGCGGACCACCAGGGTGGTCTTGGCATGGGTCTTCAGGCCCATGAGGCCGTAGATGACGTGCGCCCCGGCCTCCTCCAGCGTCCGGGCCCAGCCGATGTTGGCCTCCTCGTCGAAACGGGCCGTGACCTCGACCAGAGCCGCCACCTGCTTGCCCCGCTCGGCCGCCCGCACCAGGGCGGCCACGATCGGGCTGTCCCCGGAGGTCCGGTAGAGGCACTGTTTGATGGCGAGCACGTCGGGGTCCTCGGCCGCCTCGTTCAGGAGCTCCTCGACCGAGGCCGAGAAGGAGTCGTAGGGGTGATGGACGAGGACGTCCTGGCGGGCCAGGACCTCGAAGATGTTGGCGTCCTCCTCTCGCTCGACCGAGGTGAAGGCCGGCGGCACGAGGGGGGTCCAGGGCTCGTCGTGGAGCTCCGGCCGGTCGAGGCCGTACACGGCCCACAGGCAGTCGAGGCCGAGAGGCCCGGCGAACCGGTAGACGTCGTCCGGGCCCAGCCCCAACTCCTCCGTCAGCCTGGCCACCGGCCCCTCGGAGGTGCGCGAGTCGATCTCGAGCCGGACGACGGGCAGGAACCGACGTCGTCGGAGCTCCTCTTGGAGGGCGAGCAGCAGGTCGTCGGCGGCGTCGTCGTCGAGCGCGAGATCGGCGTCGCGGGTCACCCGGAAGACACAGGGCTGGCCGACCTCCATCCCGGGAAACAGCTCGTCGAGGTAGGCGACCATGATCTGCTCGAGGGGGACGAAGCGGTCGCCACCCGGCAGGGGCAGGAGCCGGTCGACGTTGGGTGGGATCTTGACCCGGGCGAAGCGGGGCCCCTCCTCCCGCGGGCTGTGCACCTCGACGCCGATGTTGAGGGAGAGATTGGAGATGTAGGGGAACGGGTGGCTCGGGTCGACGGTCAGGGGGGTGACGACCGGGAGGATGAGACGGTCGAAGACGTCGTGGAGATACGCCCTGTCGGCGTCGTCGAGGTCGCTCCAGTCGCAGAGCTCGACACCCTCGACGGCAAGGGCCGGGGCGAGCTGGTAGACGAGCAGCGCCTCCTGCCGCTGGACCATGCGCTCGAGGGACGCCCGCACCTGCTCGAGCAGCTCGGCGGGCGAGCTCCCGTTGAGCGCGGGGTGCTTCATTCCGGCCGTCACCTGGCGCCGCAGGCCTGCCACCTGGACCTGGAAGAACTCGTCGATCCGCTCGCTGAAGAGAATGATGAACTTCACCCGCTCGAGCAGTGGCAGGCCGGCGTCGGCCACGAGGTCGAGGAGCCGGTCGTTGAAATCGAGGTCCGAGAGCTGCCGGGCGAAGTAGAGGGGCTCCACCACGGGAACCGAGGACTGGCTCCGCGCGGGTTCGACGGTCACCTCCCCAAGCTACCAAGGGGCCTCCCCCCGACCTGTTCCCCGACGCCGCCGGCCCGGGTGCCGCACCGACCCGGGTGCCGGGCCGGCCGGGCCCGGTGCCGTCCCACCTGGGCCACAATGGCCGGGGCGTCGACGGCGAGGAAAGGCAGGGACCATGGACCCGGACCGCACGATCGAGGTAGTCGTCGAGATCCCTCGGGGCAGCCGGAACAAGTACGAGTACGACCACGAGCGTCACGTGATCCGGCTGGACCGCCGGCTCTTCTCGGCCACCTTCTACCCGGCCGACTACGGCTTCGTGCCCGACACGCTGGCCGAGGACGGCGACCCGCTCGACGCACTGGTGCTCCTCGACGAACCGACCTTTCCGGGATGCCTGGTCGAGAGCCGGCCGGTCGGCGTGTTCTGGATGACCGACGAGAAGGGGCCGGACGCCAAGATCATCTCCGTGGCCTGCGGCGATCCGATGTGGGAGGGCGTCCACACCATGGACGGCCTCCCGCGCCACATGACGTTCGAGATCGCCCACTTCTTCGAGGTCTACAAGGACCTCGAGCCCGACAAGCTGACCAAGGTCGGAGGGTTCGACGGGGTGGAGGCGGCCTGGGAGGAGATCGAGCGGTCCTTCGACCGGGCCCGGACGGCCGGTTCGGACGGGTAGGCGGACCCCGGACCGTCGAGGATGGTGGCGGCGGCGTGCTGGATGCGAGCGGCGGATCCCTTGAGGGCGGCGACCGCCTCCCCGCCACCGCCGGCCCAGGTGACGAGGTAGCCGAAGGAGTAGGCCCCGGAGTCGATCCCGAGGGCGCCGCAGACCACGTACGCCGCCGACTCGGCCTCCAGCTCGGCGAGCGCCCGGTCGGTGGCGCCCTCGTGCAGGAGGGCGTGGGCCAGCTCGTGGGCCAGCGTCTTCACCCGCTGGGCCGGGGGATTGCGGACCTCGACCCGGATGCGCCGGAGTGCGAAGGTGCAATCGCCGTTGGTCGACCCGGGGAGTTCGGCCGGCACGACGGTGTAGCCGGCGGCCCCCGCCCGGGCGGCGAGCCGTTCGAAGAGGGCGCCGGGGTCGGGACCCTCGAGACGGTCGCAGACCTCGGGGAGGGCGTCCCCTTCGGTCTGGCTCACGTCGAAGACCGCCACCGGTCGGAAGCCGCAGAGGTCGCGGTGGGAGTCGTCATCCCGGTCGCCAGGATCCCGACGGCGCCGGACCGGGGCGAGAATCCAGATGGCACGCTC
The DNA here is from genome assembly GCA_027314705.1 of Acidimicrobiaceae bacterium. Lineage (GTDB taxonomy): Bacteria > Actinomycetota > Acidimicrobiia > Acidimicrobiales > RAAP-2 > Bog-756. The sequence continues at coordinate 20,684 of DAHVAJ010000056.1, read as the reverse complement.
GCCGCGCCGGACGGAGCGGCCCAGGCCCTTCCAGGTGGAGAACCCGGCCACCCGGCTGGCGTCGGGACGCTGGGCGGCGATGAGCAGGACGTTGCCGAAACTGTAGGTGTGGAACCGGGCCTGGACGTCGAGGTGGCGACGCCACCGTTCGGAGTCGGTGAGGGCCGAGACGCCCTCGGCGAGGGTCTCGAGGAGGTGGGCGCGGTCGGGCTGGGGCACGGAGGAGCTCCTGGGTCGGTGGGCCGGTGGCCCGGTCGGGAGGGGCTCCGCCGGGGAGCGACCACGGCGTCGGCGTCCGCTCCGCAGGTGCCTGCGGAACCCCCGGACGGGAGCACCCGGATCCACTCTCCAGGTGCACCGACCGGGACCGACCTCCTGGGTCGGGACACCGTGCCGTGCGGCGTGACCGCCACCGTAGGGTGCGGCTGTGACGGGCACGGGCAGGCCTCCGGCGACGGGCCCGCCGGGCCCGGCGTGCGTCGCTCACGAGTGGTCCGTCCCGGGAGAGGTGGTGCTGTCCGACAGGGCGGCCACTCCCGGCGCACCAGCCCGAGGGCACCATCGCCCCCGTCGACGCCGTGGACCACGGTGGGCCGCCGGCAGGAGAGTCGACACCGCGGCGTCTGCTCGGCCACGACCTGGCCGGAGTGGACGGTCGTAGGGCCGGGGCGCTCCCCGACGCGTCCCGCGCCAGGGGCCGCGGTGGCAGCACCGTGCCGCGGGCCTCCCGGTCCGCTCCGTGCGGGTGAGGTCCGTCCCGGTCCCCTGGGGCGTCGGCTCGATGACGGGCCCCGTGCCCCCCGCACCGCTCGGCTCCTCCCGGGCGCCGCCAGCTCGTCCGCGCCGCGGGCGATCTCGGTCACCTCCGTCGCGCCAGCCGGTTCCGGGGCGCCCGACGAGTTGGCTGACGTCCCGCCGGGGGGCCGCCGGCCACGTCCCGCGTCCACCGGATGGTGGGGCCGGCTGCGGTCGGGAGGGCAGAGCCCTGTTCGCCGGTGGCATCGATCCCGATGAGGTTCCCAGTGGCGAGCACGAGGTCCACCCTGACGGCAGGGCCCGGGGTGAGGCCGGAGCCCGCTGGTGCGCCTCACCGGCAACTCTCCGGTCGGGTGTCCGTCACCGGGCGGACGCGCCCCCTCGTCCGGCACCCGGGTCTGGTTCGCCTACGCTCTTCTCGGAGCCCGCGGGGGCGATGACCCTTCCGGCGGCGTCCTCCCCGGGGATGTAGCTCAGTTGGCTAGAGCACCTGCTTTGCAAGCAGGGGGTCACGGGTTCGAGTCCCGTCATCTCCACCAACATCCCGTTGTTCGAACCCCGGACCACCTTTGGTCCGTGGCTCGCTTCACCCTCGGCCAGCCACAGACGAAATTCCTCGTCAGGGAAGGCGGAGATTGCCGATGCGCGTCTTCGGACGCTGAGGTGACCCGCGTGCGGCCCGCCGTCCCGATAGGACCACCGCTTCGCCAGCAGTATGGGACCACCTCGGGGCCACGGCCGCCGGCCGACGCGAGGATCCCGACCAGTCCGGTCGCTGTCAACGTCGCGGACGCCCTCGTCCCGGCGGCGTGTCGCCGGGTGAGGACTGGAGCGTCGTCCTCTCCCGCGTGCGGTAGGACTCGCCGTCGATGACGAACTCCCAGGCGGCACTCGACAGCCGGTCGATCGCCGATTGGGCGCGGCGTGGGTCGGACATCACCGCCAGCCCCTCGGAGGTCGTCTTGAAGCTGGTGGGACATGAGGTGGCGGTCCCTGCCTGATGCCTTCCGGCTGGTAGGTGATCAGGCGTCACCGCCAACACCACTCACCAGCAGGGGACCGTCACCAGGAGCGGAGTCAGCAACGGCCGCCGCACCGGTGCCGTGCTCACTCTGATCCGCGAGGTGGACGCCATGGCCGGCGAGCTGCTGCCCGAGGAGGCCGTCAACGGACAGGGCGAAGGTCCACCTGCCGGCCAAGGGTTCCTAAGGCCGGGTCACCAGGCGCTGGAAAAGGTTCGACTCCGGGGCGTGCAGCGGCGGGACAATCCGTACACCCCAGGAGCCGGACGCAAGCCGCCCTACCTGGCCGGACGGGACAAGGACCTCGAGGACTTCAGCTCCCTCGTCGAGGTGCCCTCGGGGAGAGGGGCGGACCGCAGCCTCACCTACTACGGGCTGCGCGGCGTGGGGAAGCTCGTGCTCCTCACGGAGCTCGACATCTTGGCCTCCGAGGCCGGCTGGGCCAGCACCGACGTGCAGGAGGTCGGCTCGCAGTCCGACTTCCGGGTCACCTGCGCCCAGATGGCCTCGCGCCTGGTGCGCGAGATGAGCCGCAGGCACCGCATCAAGGACCGGGTCGATCGCGCCCTCGGTGTGGAGAAGGCCTTCAGCGTGCTCACCCCCGGCGGTGTCCAGCTCAAGCTCGACGTGGACGCGGTGACCGGGGTCGCGGATTCGGGCGACCCCGAGCAGGACCTCGTGGAGTTGCGCCGCGAGATCGGCGAGGCCGCCCGGGCCGCGGGCAGCGGTGCCCTGTTTCTGATCGACGAGATGCACAACCTCGACAGCCCCGCCCTCGCCGCGGTGTGCATGGCGTTCCAGGCCGTGAGCCGGGCCTCCCTCCCCGTGGCGCTGGTGGGGGCGGGGCTTCCTGACCTCCAAGAGCGCTTGATGCGGGCGAAGGCCTTCGCCGATCGTCTCTTCGAGTACCGAGAGCTTGGGGGCCTCACCACCCCCGCGGCTCGCGTCGCCCTCGTGAAGCCCGCCGCCACCTTGGGGCTCGGGTTCGACGAGGACGCGGCACGCGCCGTGGTGGAGATGGCGGCCGGCTACCCGTACTTCCTCCAGGAGTACGGCCGAGAGCTGTGGAACACGGCCGAGGCCCCCACCGTCACCATGGCCGACGTCGAAGAAATCCGCGACCTCGTCAAGGAACAGCTGGCCCGCACCGTCTGCGGGACCCGCTTCGCCCTGGCCAGCGACGCCGAGCAGCGGTACCTGGCGGCCATTGCGTCACCCGGCGCACCGCCGTACGCGACGGCCGAGGTCGCCCGAGCGTGGGGAGCGGAGAACCAGCGACAGACCTCGCCGCATCGAGACAGCCTCATCCAGAAGGGTCTCATCTGGTCGCCACGCGGGGGACGGGTCGACTTCACGGTGCCGTTCCCGGGCGACCCCGAGAGTCCCGCCCGGTCGGTACCCGACGCCATCTGGTCGATCGACGCGCGCGACGTGATCGCGCGCCACACCGGGTCGGGAGAGGCCCTCGACACCGTCCGGATCGACGACGACCCGGTGGCGCCGACCGGCGAGCTGGCCGAGGTCGGAGAGCACCCCGGGCTGGTCGTGGCCGCGACGTCTGGGTGGGACGGGCAGCCGACGTGATCCAAGGGTGCGGGGGCACCGAGCACCTCGCTCGTCCGCTCGGCAACCACGGGGGTACGCGCCGGCTGATGGACGATGAGCGCGACGCGACCGACCCGGTCGAACCGGTGCGCAAGGGACGCCCGGCCGAGGGTCGGGTGGCCCCCCACCACGACGGGAGCTGCGTGAGCTCGTCCGTGTCCGGGGCAGGCCGGTCCACCTGCGCTCGGACGCGAAGGCCGAGGTCCATGCGGTGGACGCGGTGCTCGCCCGAGCAGGAGGAGCGGTGCCAACGAGCGACCTGTTCGGAGTTTCCGGGTTCGGATCCTCCACCCTCATCGCTCGGGCGTCGCCGACGCACCGTCGCTTCGGGGAGGCGGCGGGACAACGCCGGGGGGGCCGATGCCTTCGGGGTGCGCGGGAGCCCGCTGGTGCGGTGGCGCTCGGCCTACGAGGCCGGCCGGTCGTCGTCCTGGCCTGCGACCTGGACGTCCGGGTCCTGAGTGAGGATGGCGAACTGCTCCGCCCCCTCACCCTGGATCCGTCCAAGGACTATCAACCCGTCACGGGAGGGCCCTGATGGCCTACCGTTCATAGGTTCGTCTGTCCACGATGTCGTGAGACATCACAGCGTGCGGGCGAGAGGACTCGAACCTCCATCCCCGAGGGGACCGGGACCTAAACCCGGCGCGTCTGCCAGTTCCGCCACGCCCGCGTCCCGTCGAGCCTACCGACCGGCGGCCCGCTCCCCGGGGCTCCCGGGGCCCCCTGGCTATAGTCACCGTGTGCCGACCCCCCCCGCCGCCACGCCCCCGGAGACCGCCGCCGACGGGAGCGCGGCCCCGCCCCAGGGGGCCGCGGACGGGGTGGACTACCTCGACCAGGTGATGGCCGAGATCGACGCCGAGGTCCGCCGCCGGCGGGCCTCGGGCGACCTGCCCGCCGGCCTCGAGCGCGAGCTCGACGAGCTCTTCCTCGAGTTCTCCCCGGTCGGACTGCAGGGCCGGGCCCGCCTGCGCGAGACCCTGGCCCTGGTCGACGGGGCCGCCTACGTGGACATCGCCGTGCCGGTGGCCTCCGAAAAGCCGATCGGCACCTACGTGAAGCGGCTGCTCCGCACCGGGCTGGGCTGGTACCTGCGCTACATCGTGGACCAGGTGGTGAAGTTCGCCTGGGCCGTGTCCCGCATGCTCCACGTGGTGGTCGACCACGTCGAGGAGCTCGAGGCTGCGGTCGAGTCCACCCGCTCGCCCGACCTGCCCGTCGAGGTGGCCCGGACCGGCGAGCCGGCCACCGACTGGTGGCGGCCGGTGGCGATCGAGGCCCTGGCCGGTGTGGCCGGCCGGGTGGTCCACGGCGACTGCGGCGACGGGTCCCTCGTCGCCGCCCTGGTGGCCGCCGGGGTGGACGCCTACGGCGTCGACCCCTCCGAGCCGGCCCTCGCCGCCGCCCTGGACGACGGGCTCGACGTGCGGGCCGAGCCCGTGCTGGACCACCTGGAGGTGGTGGCCGACGAGGCCCTCGGCGGCCTGGTGCTCTCCGGCTCGGTGCAGTGGCTCCGCCCCAACGAGCGCCAGCGCCTGGTCGACCTGGCCGCGTCCCGGCTCACCCCCGGAGGGGTGCTCGTGCTCCACTCGGCCACGCCCGCGTCGTGGGCGGCCGGGGCGCCGACGCTGGTGCGGGACCTCGCCCCGGGCCGGCCGCTCCACGCCGGGACGTGGGCCTTCCTGCTGGCCGGCCGGGGCTTCTCGGTCGCCGCTCCGCTGACCGGCGGCCCCGACCGCACGCTCGCCCGCGTGGGGGCGTCCACCCCGGACGCCGACACCGTCAACGCGGCCATCGACGCCATCAACGAACTGCTCCTCGGCCCGGGTGCCTACCTCCTCGTGGCCACGCGGGAGCGGTGACGGCCGTCCACCAGTTCGTCCCCGCGCTCCTGCCCCGGGACGCCACGGGCCACCACACCCTGGCCCTCCGCGACGCGCTGCGGGCCGCCGGCTGGACCTCGGACGTCTACGTCGAGGCGGCCCACGACGAAACGGCGGCCGAGGCGACCTACTTCGAGGAGTACCCGTCCCGGGCCCGGCCGGGCGACGTCCTCCTCTACCAGCTGGGCACGGCCTCGCCGGTGGCGGAGTTCCTCCTCGGCCGACCCGAGCCCCTCGTGCTCGACTACCACAACGTCACCCCGGCCGAGTTCTACGCGGGCTGGGAGGAGCACACCCGGGAGAAGGTGGCCCTGGCCCGCCGGCAGGTGGCCGTCCTCGCCCCCCGGTCCGTGCTCGGCATCGCCGACTCGGCGTTCAACGCCGCCGAGCTCACCGACCTCGGCTGCCCGGCGACCGCGGTGGTGCCCATCCTCGTCGACCTCGGCGACACCGCCCCGGCACCGGACCCGAAGGAGCGGGACCGTCTGGCCGGCCGCCACGGCGGCGCCACCGTCCTCCTCTTCGTGGGCCGCCTGTCCCCCAACAAGGCCCAGCACCACCTGGTCGAGGCCCTCTGGCTCTACCGGCGGTGGTACGACCCGGACGCCCGACTGCACCTGGTCGGCCCCGAGGTGACGCCGTCCTACGCGGCGGCCGTCACCGCCTTCGCCGCCGAGCTCGGCCTGGCCGACGCCGTCGTCTCGGCCCGGGACCTCACCCCCGCCCAGCTGGCCGCCTGGTACGCCGACGCCGACGTCTTCGTCTGCCTCTCGCAGCACGAGGGGTTCTGCATCCCCCTCCTCGAGGCCATGCACGCCGGCACGCCCGTCGTGGCCCTCGACGCCGGCGCCGTCGGCGAGACGCTCGGAGCTGCCGGTCTGCTGGTGCCGAGTGCCCGGCCGGCGACCGTGGCCGCCGCCGTGGCCCGGGTGACGGGCGACCCGGCGCTGGCGAGCCGGCTGGTGGACGCCGGCCACCGCCGGCTGGACGACTTCGCCCCGGCACGGGTCCGGCGGCGCTTCGTCGACGTGCTCGGGGGCGTGGCCCTCGGCCGGCGGGGGGCGGCGTGAAGCTGACCTTCGTCACGCCCCGCTACGGCACCGCCGTCATCGGGGGGGCCGAGACGGCGGCCCGGATGCTGGCCGAGCGCGTGGCCCCCCGGCCCGGCTGGGAGGTGGAGGTGCTGACCAGCTGCGCCCTCGACCACCTCACGTGGGAGAACACCGAGGTGGCCGGGACCTCGGTCGTGGGGGGCGTCACCGTCCACCGGTTCCCGACGGCCAGCCGCCGCCTGCTCGAGTACTTCGAGCTCGACGGACGCCTGCGGGTGGCCCCCTCGGCGGCCACCCTGGCCGACGCGCGCCGGTGGGTGGCGCTCAACGGCCCGGTCTGCCCCGACCTGGTCGACGCCGTGGCCGGCAGCGACGCCGACGTGGTGGCCTGCTACCCGTACCTCTTCGCCACCACCGTCGACGCCATCGCCGTCTCGCCGGCACCCGTCGTGCTCCACCCGGCGGCCCACGACGAGCCCGCCCTCTACCTGCCCGCCTTCCAGCGGAGCTTCCGGGGTGTCGACGCCTTCGTGTACCACACCCGGGCCGAGCGCCAACTCATGGAGCACGTGTTCCGGCTCGGGGACCGCCCCCAGGTCGTGCTCGGTCTGGGCGTGGACGAGCCGGCGGGCACCGGGCGCCCGGGCGGGGAGCTCCTCGGCCTCGGCAGCCGGCGCTACCTCTGCTACCTGGGCCGGGTCGACGAGCACAAGGGCTGCCAGATGCTGGCCGACTTCTTCGCCCGGTACAAGGAGCGCCACCCGGGTGACCTGGCCCTCGCCTTCGTGGGTCCGGTGTCGGACCGGGCCCCCGACCATCCCGACATCGTGGTGACCGGCACCGTGGACGAGGACGACAAGTGGGACATCCTGGCCGGCGCCGAGGTCATGGTCACCCCCTCGGCCTACGAGTCGTTCTCCCTGGTCGTCCTGGAGGCGTGGACCCTCGGCGTCCCCGTCCTGGTCAACGCCACCTGCGCCGCCACCATGGAGCACTGCCGCCGGTCGGGCGGCGGCCTGTGGTTCGACTCCTACCGGAGCTTCGAGGCCACCGTGGAACGGCTCACCGGCGATCCCGACGTGGCGACCTCGCTCGGGGAGGCCGGCCGCCGCTACACCGAGCGCCACTTCCGGTGGCCGGCGATCGTCGACCGCTACACCGCCTTCCTCGAGGGCGTGGCCGCCCGGGGGCGCGGGGCGGTCCTCTCCGCGGCCCGGCTCGAGGCGCCGAGGGGCGGCGAGGCCTACACGCGGGAGGGGGCGGCGTGACCACGGACGGACCCGGCGACCCGGACGGCCCGACGGGGGCGGACGAGGGGCACCGGCCGCTGCCCGCCGACGAACAGGAGCTGCTCGACGCCTTCGACCGTCTGCGCCCGGTCGGCTCGCTCCGCTGGGGCTTCGACGACGCCATGCGCCGCCTCGAGGAGCAGGCCACGGTCGACCCGGGTGTCGAGCCGTGGCCGGGGCTCCCGGGCGACCTCTGGGAACGGGGGCGGGCGGCCAGGGTCGGCCGACGGCTGTCGGGCGAGGTCACCGAGACGCTCGCCGCCCTGCTGGCCGACGACGCCAGGCGGGCGGCGGCGATGGCCGCGGCCCACGCCACCGAGGCGGCCGGGGACGCCCTGCGCTACCTGGCCGCCCGCGTCGAGGTCCTCGAGGCCCGGGCCGACCCGGCCGCCCTCGAGGTGGCCGCCCTCGAGCTGCCCGACTTCGGGGTGGGGGAGTGGGCGCCGTCGCTGGCCGCCTGGGTGGCCGGGGCCGTCGACCTCCCGTCCGTGGTGGTGGGCGAGCTCGGGGACGGCGCCGTCCTCGACGCGCTGGGCGGGCCGGCCGCCGCCGGCCGGGACCTCGTCGCCGTCGACCCCTCGGGGCCCCGGGTGTGGGCCGCCGGTGCCGCCGGCCACGGCGGCCGTGTGCGCCTGGTCCTGGCCGAGGTGGCCGACCACCTCCGCACGCTGCCCGACGCCGGTGCCGCCGGTGTGGTCCTGGCCGGGTGCGTCGACCGCCTGGGTCTCGACGCGAAGCTCGGACTGGTCGACCAGGCCGTCCGGGTCACCGCCCCCGGCGGGCGGATCGTCCTCCTGGTGGCCGACGCCGCGGCCTGGGAGGCCGCCCTGCCGCCCCCCGTCGCCGACCTGCTGCCCGGCCGGCCCCTCCACCCGGAGACGTGGCGCCACCTCCTCGCCCACCGGGGCGCCGGCGCACCGGTGTGGCACCGGGCCGACGCCGGTCCGGTGCACGCCGTCGTGGCCCAGGTCGGACGGTGAGCGGCGTCCACCAGTTCGTGCCCATGTTCCACCGGCGGGACGCGGTGGGCGAGCACACCCGCGCCGTGCGGGACCTGCTCGTCGCCCGGGGCGTGGCCTCGCGGATCTACACCGAGCTGCCCGACCCGGAGACCGCCGACGAGACCCGCCCCTACCGGGCCTACGAGGCCGACGCCGCCCCGGGCGACGTGCTCGTCTACCAGGTGGCCACGCGCTCGGGCGTGGCCGGGTGGCTCACCACCCGGTCCGAGCCGCTGGTGCTCAACTACCACAGCATCACCCCACCGGCCTACTTCGCCCCCTGGAGCAACGGGATCACCCGACTCCAGGTGGGTGCCGGTCTGGAGCTCGCCGACCTGGCCCCCCGGGCCGCGCTCGGGATCGGGGTGTCGGCCTTCGACGCCGAGGAGCTGCGCCGGGCCGGCTGCCGGACGGTGCGGGTCATTCCCGTGGCCAACCTGGCCGGACCGCCGACCGCCCCCGATCCGGGCGCCCTGGCCCGGCTGGCCGACCGCCACGCCGGGGCCGGCCCGTGGTGGCTGTCGGTCGGCCGCCTGGCCCCCAACAAGGCCCACCAGGTGACCCTGGCCGCACTGTTCGTGGCCCGGGTGACCGGGTCGCCCGGCACCCGCCTGACCGTCGTGGGTTCGCCGACGGTCCCGGCCTACGCCGAGGCCCTCCGTCGCTACGCCGGTGCGCTCGGCCTGGCCGACGCGGTCACCTTCACCTCCCGGCTCGGCCCCGGCGAGCTGGCCGCCGAGTACGCGTCGGCCGACGTCCTCGTCATGCTCTCCGACCACGAGGGGTTCGGTGTCCCGCTGCTCGAGGCCATGGGCCACGGGCTGCCCGTGGTCGCCTACGACGCCGGCGCGGTGGCCGAGGTGCTCGACGGCGCCGGAGTGCTCCTCACCGAGAAGGGCCCCCGCCACGTGGCCCACGCCGTCACCGCCCTGGTCGCCGACGCCGGGCGCCGGCGGGCGCTGGCCGAGGCCGGCCGGCGGCGCCTCGCCGGTCTGGGGCTGGACCGGGCCGGGGACCGTCTGGCGGCCGCCGTCCTGGCCGTGCGCGACGGCGCCCCCGTGCCCGACTGAGCGGCCGGCCCTGCCTCCGGTCACGGCAGGGAGCCACTAGGCTCTCGGCCCATGGACACCCCTCGTTTCGCCTCCCCGCACCCTGTCGACCCCGTCGGAGGGGCCGTCGCGGAGATGCGGTCGGGGATCGAGCCCGGGCCGGGATCGGACATCTTCCAGCGCCTGCTGAAGGAGCGGATCGTCTTCATCGGCTCGGCCATCGACCAGAGCACGGCCAACCTGGTCTGCTCGCAGCTGATCCTGCTCGAGGCCGAGGACCGCGAGCGCGACATCCAGATCTACATCAACTCGCCCGGCGGATCGGTCACCGACGGCCTGGCCATCTACGACACCATGCAGTACGTGCGGTGCGACGTGAGCACCATCTGCCTCGGTCTGGCCGCGTCGATGGGCCAGTTCCTGCTGTGCGCCGGCACCCCGGGCAAGCGGTTCGCCCTGCCCCACAGCCGGATCCTCATGCACCAGCCCTCGGGCGGCATGCAGGGCCAGGCCTCCGACATCGCCATCCAGGCCGAGCAGATCATGTACCTGAAGCGGATGATGGCCGAGCGGATCTCCTTCCACACCGGCCAGCCGGTCGAGCGCATCGAGGCCGACTCGGACCGCGACCGCTGGTTCACGGCCGAGGAGGCGTGCGACTACGGCTTCATCGACCAGGTGATCACCAAGGACGCCACCGAGGTCCCCACGGCCGCTGCGGGGTCCGCCGGGCAGTGAGCCTGGGCGTGGAGCAGCCGGCGGCGGCCGGTCCCGACAAGCCGAGCTTCATCGGAGGCAGCACCCGGTTCGTCCCCGGGCAGCCGAGCGACCGCGTCACCGTGGTCAACGGCAAGGTCGAGCTGGGACAGCGCCTGAAGGACCTGTGGCTCAACCGCGACCTGCTGGCCCTCCTCACCCGCACCGAGCTCAAGGTCAAGTACAAGGGCTCGGTCCTCGGGTACCTGTGGTCGATGCTCAACCCGGCCCTGGTGCTGGCCATCTACTTCGCCGTCTTCAGCCTCATCGCCAAGAACGGCCAGCCCCACTTCGCCATCTGGCTGTTCGCCGGCCTCCTGGTCTGGAACCTCTTCAACGGCGCGGCCATGGGCGCCACGACGGTGGTGGTGGGCAAGGCCGGGATCGTGAAGAAGGTGGCCTTCCCGCGGGAGCTCCTGGCCCTCTCCGTGGTCGGTGTGGCCATCGTCATGTTCGTCCTGCAGATCGGCGTCCTGATCCTGGCCATGGTGCTCTTCGGGATCACCCCGGACTGGCCCTACCTCGCCCTCCTGCCCCTGGGCTTCCTGGCCCTCCTGGTCTTCACCGGGGCCGTCTCGATCTTCCTGTCGGCCGTGAACGTGTACCTGCGCGACACCCAGCACCTCACCGAGGTGCTGCTGATGGCCTGGTTCTGGGCCACGCCGATCGTCTACACGTTCGGACAGATCTCGCGGCAGGTGGCCACCCATCCCAGCCTGGCCTGGGTCAAGTACGCCTACCTGTGCAACCCGGTCACCCCCATCGTGATGTCCTTCCAGCGGGCCATCTACGGCAAGACGAGCTACGTCTACAACGGAGGGGTGACCCACGTGCTCCCGAACTGGGGCATGGGCACCTACGCCGCCCTGCTCGGCATGGTGCTGGCGGTGAGCGTCGGACTGTTCCTCCTCGCCCTCCTCGTCTTCGGGCGCCTCGAGGGGAACTTCGCCGAGGAGCTCTGAGCCGTGAGCGTCGCCATCGAGATCACCGACATCTCCAAGCAGTTCCGCCTGTACTCGGAGAAGCACACCTCGCTGAAGGAGCGGGTCATCCACGGCGGCAGGATGCCCTTCACGCCGTTCTGGGCCCTCAAGGACGTGAGCGTGGAGATCGACCAGGGCGAGACGTTCGGGATCATCGGCCGCAACGGGTGCGGGAAGTCGACCCTCCTCAAGTGCGTGGCCGGCATCCTCAAGCCGACGACGGGAGAGATCCGGGTCCGGGGCAGCCTGGCGGCCATGCTCGAGCTCGGCGCCGGCTTCCAGCCCGACCTGTCGGGGCGGGACAACATCTACCTCAACGGCTCCCTGCTCGGCCTGTCGCGGGCCGAGATCGACCGGCGCTTCGACGACATCGTCGCCTTCGCCGAGCTCGACGAGTTCATCGACAACCAGGTGAAGTTCTACTCGTCGGGCATGTACGTCCGGCTCGGGTTCGCGGTGGCCGTCAACGTCGAGCCCGACGTGCTCCTCGTCGACGAGGTCCTCTCCGTGGGCGACGCCGCGTTCCAGCGCAAGTGTCTCGACCACGTGAAGCGGTTCCAACGCGAAGGGCGCACCATCGTGGTGGTCAGCCACTCCACGGACGTCATGCGCCAGAACTGCAACCGGCTCATGGTCATGAAGCAGGGGCACGTCGTCACCGTCAGCGAGCCGGGGGAGGGGATCCGGGTCTTCCTGGCCGACCTCCTCGGCGTGGGCATGGGAGAGGGCGCGGAGCCGGGTGTCCCCGGGGGGAACGTCCTCGCCATCGGGACGGTGCAGGCCGAGCACGGCGGGAGCGGCGAGCGCATGCACCTCTACCCGGGCGAGTCCCTCACCGTGACGGCCGAGGTCGACAGCCTGGCGCCGGTGCCCGACGCGCTGGCCTCGATCGCCATCCACGACGACGCCAACGAGCTGGTCTTCGCCTCCGACCCGGACGATCCCACCTGCGCCCTGGAGCTTCCCGAGGGTGGGGGTACCGTCCGGTTCCACTTCCCCGAGGTGCCGCTGCTCGACGGCACCTACTCGGTGAGCGTCGGCGTGCGCAGCGCCGTCGAGACGGCCATCTACGACTGGAAGGACCAGGTCACGAAGTTCGAGGTGGTCAACCCGGACCGCTCGACCGGCCGGGTCCGCCTCCCGCTCGACGTGAGCTTCCGGCACCGCTCCACCGGGCTCACCGGCGAGGTCCCGGTGGTGCCCCCGGCCTACGCGCCCCTGGCCGGCTGGGAGGAGTCCGCCTCGTGACGGTCACCCGGATCGACCAGGTGATCCCCACCCTCGCCAGCCGCGACGCCATCGGCGGCCACGTGCTCCAGCTCCAGGCCCTCCTCCGCTCCCGGGGCTACCGGTCCGACATCTACTACGCCAACGCCTCGCCCGACCGCCTCGACGCCGGCCTCCCGATGGCCCGCCTGGCCGGTCCCCCCAGTGCCGGGCGGGTCCTGCTCTACCAGCTCTCGATCGGCAGCGGGGTGGCCGACCTGTTCCGGGAGCGGCCCGAGCGCAAGTTCGTGAACTACCACAACATCACGCCGGCCGGCCTGCTCGAGGCCTGGGTGCCCGCCGTCGGCGAGGAGGTGCGGTGGGGGCGGGCCCAGCTGCGGGAGCTGGCCCCGGTGACCGAGTTCGCCATCGCCGACTCCCGCTTCAACGAGGGCGAGCTGCGGGACGCCGGCTACCGGTCGACGGCGACCGTGCCCCTCCTCCTCGACCTCGGGGGTTTCGCCGGCACGCCCGACCCGGCCCGCCTGGACCGGTTGGGCAAGGCCCGGGCCGGCGGGGGCGCCGACCTGCTCTTCGTGGGCAAGGTCTCGCCCCACAAGGGCCAGCACGACCTGGTGAAGGCCCTGGCCGCCTACCGGACGCTCTACGACCCCGACGCCCGCCTCCACCTGGTGGGAGGGGCCATCAGCGAGGCGTACCAGGCCGCCGTGGTCCGCTTCGCCGAGGAGCTCGGTCTCGGGGACGCGGTGGAGGTGGCCGGCTCGGTCACCCACGAGGAGCTCATCGCCTACTACGCCACCTGCGACGTCTTCGTCTGCCTCTCCGACCACGAGGGCTTCTGCGTACCCCTGCTCGAGGCCATGTACCACCGGCTGCCCATCGTGGCCTGGGCGACCACGGCCGTCCCCGAGACGGTGGCCCGGGCCGGCCTGGTGCTGCCGGACAAGGAGCCGGCCCGGGTGGCGGCCGCCTGCGACCGGGTGGTCCGGGACGACCATCTCCGGGTCGAGCTGGCCCGGGCCGCGGCCGAGCGCGTGGCCACCTTCGCCCTGCCCCGGGTGGGCGGCGAGTTCGTCGCCGCCCTCGAGGCCGCCTGCGCGGCGTGAGCGGCCCGCCGGGCCGGCCGACACCGGCGCGGTGAAGCTCGCCTTCGTCGTCCCCCGCTACGGGCCCGCCATCCTCGGCGGGGCGGAGACGGCGGCCCGGCTGCTGGCCGAGCACCTCGCCGCCCGCCCCGGCGTGGACGTCGCCGTCCTCACCACCTGCGCCGAGGACTTCGTCACCTGGGACGACGTCTACCCGGCCGGCGAGGAGGTGCTGGCCGGCGTGCGGGTGGTGCGGTTCGCCTCGGCGTCGGGCCGGTCGCCGACGTTCCACCCCCTGTCGGCCGCCCTGCTGGCCGACCCGGCGGCGGCCTCCCTCCAGGAGGCCGACCGGTGGCTCGACCTCCAGGGACCGGTCGTCCCGGAGCTGGCCGAGGCCGCCGCCGCCTGGGAGGCCGACGCCTTCGTCTTCTACCCCTACCTCTACTGGCCGACCGTGCGGGTCATCGGCCGGGTGCCGGGCCCGTCCATCCTCCACCCCGCGGCCCACGACGAGCCCGCCCTCCACCTGCCCGTCTTCCCCCCGGTGTTCGCGGCCGCCGACGCCTTCGTCTTCCAGACCGGGGCCGAGCGGGACCTCGTCCAGCGGACCTTCCCGGTGGCCGCCCGTCGCCAGCTCCTCCTCGGCCTGGGCGTGGACGACCCCGACGAACGGCCGGCCCCGCCGGCCGTGGGCCCCGACGCCGTGCCCGACGCCCCCTTCCTGGTCTGCCTGGGCCGGGTCGACGCCCACAAGGGGACCACCCTCCTCGCCGCCCTGTTCGCCTGCTACAAGGCGCGCCATCCGGGCCCGCTCCGCCTGGTCCTGGCCGGCCCGGTGGTCGAGGCGCCCCCGGCCCACCCCGACATCGACGTGGTCGGTCCGGTGGGGGAGGAGGCCAAGTGGGCCCTGCTGACCCGGGCCACCGCCCTCGTCTCGCCCTCGGCCTTCGAGGCCTTCTCGCTGGTGGTGGCCGAGGCCTGGAGCGCCCGGACACCGGTGCTGGTCCACGCCGGGTGCGCCGCCACGGTCGAGCACTGCCACCGGTCGGGCGGCGGCCTCACCTTCGCCGGCTTCGGGCAGTTCGAGGTGGCGGTCGACCGCCTCGGCGCCGACCCGTCCTTCGGGCGCGCTCTCGGCGACCGGGGCCGCGCCTACGTCGACGCCCACTTCCGGTGGCCCCGCGTGGTCGACCGGTACGAGGCCTTCGTCCGGGCGGTGGCCGGCCCGGCCTGAGCCCGGCCGCGCCGCGGCGGGGGCTCGGGAGGGGACCGCCGCTCAGATCCCGGTGCCGAGGGGCCGGGGCCCGGGTTGCTCGACGACCCGCACGCCGAGGACGGTCGCCCCAGGCCGGACCCGGAAGACGCGGAACCCGCCGATGGGGCGGGGCGTGGACACGGGCCGGGCGTAGCCGCCGGTGACCAGGGCCGCGAGCCCGGGCAGGGCCGGGGAGGCGACGAGGTAGACCGAGCCGGCACGGCCCACGGCCACCGTGGAGCCGCTGGCGTAGTAGAGATCGCCGCCGAGCTGGTTGTAGAGGACGGCGCCCGGAGCGAGCAGGGTGCTCCGGTGCCCGGGGAGGGCCCAACCGGCGTTGCGGTAGATGGCCCCGCCCCCGTCGGGCGCGTCGAAGACGATCACGTCGCGCCGGGGGTCGACGATGGCGGCCAGCCCGGCAAGGGCGGCGTCGGCCTCGTCCGCGGCCCGGATCGTCGTCCGGGTGTCGGGGAAGGGGGCCTGGTAGCGGGGCTGGACCAGCCACAGCGGACCCGAGGACGCGAGCCACCGGGCCGGGAGGACACCGTCCCCCGAGAGGAAGCGCTGGGCGCCGAGGAGGGCCACGGCGGCCACGCCGAGGGAGGCCAGGGCCACCCACCCCGCGGGGCGCCGCCGGTGCCCGGCGCCCGGTCGGACGAGGGCCCCGGGGACGAGCAGGAGGGCGATCACCGCCCCGGGGAGGTAGGCGAGCAGGTACCCGCCCTTGGCGAACTGGACGAGGGCGACGACGGCCATGGGCGGCACGATGGCGGCGCCGAGCACGGCGGCCCGTGCCTGGTACCAGGGCCGGGCCCGGTCCGGTCCCCCGGTGGGGGTCGTCGGGCGGGGGGGGCCGTCGCCCATCCGGCGCACGACCAGCCCGGCGCCGGCCAGGACGGCGAGGACGGCCACCGGGGCCAACGCCACCACGGTGGTGGCGGCGAAGGTGCCGAGGTTGGTCGGACCCCCCGGGGCGTGGTCCAGGACCGACGTGGCCCGGACGGCCCCGGTGGCCTCGATGCGGGTGGCCCGGACCCAGGACGTCCACCCACCGGGCTGGTCGAGCACCATGGGGACGAACCACACCGCCACCGCCGCCGCCCCGGCGGCGACCACGGCGAGGCCCTCGACCAGCCGGCGGACGCACACGACCACGGGGAGGAGGGCGAGGAGGGCGAAGGCCTGGGCCACCGACGGGCGGAAGCCGGCCAGCAGCCCGAGAGCGGCCACGGCCAGTACGCCGTGGGGGCCGTGGGGGCGGGCCCGCCAGGCCAGGAGGAGCAGCACCGGGCCGGCCAGCAGGTCGAACGAGTAGGTGGCGACGGTCGAGCCGTCGAACCAGGCGAACGGCGACGTGGCCACCACGACCCCGGCGGCCAGGCCGACCCACCGACCCCCGAGGTCGCGTCCGGCCACCACGGTGAGCCCGGCGGCGGCGGCGGAGGCCAGGGCGGCCACGGCCACCAGGGCGGCGACGGTGCCGAGGCCGGTGGCGTGCAGGAGCCGCCCGGTCATCACGTAGAGCCAGTAGCCGGGCGGTTGGGGGCGCCCGTGGGAGACGTCGAAGCGGGCCACGCCGAGGGCGTACTGGGCGCCGTCCCAGTCGGTCGGCCCCCGGGCCGCCGTGGCCAGTCGGGCCACCAGCGTCCCGGCGAAGACCACCCAGGGCAGGGCCGCGTCCACCCGACGCCACCCGACGCCCTCGGAGGCCCCGGTGCCCGTGGTCGCCGGCCCCGCGGCCGCCGGTCCCGGGGGCGCCGCCGTGGCCGGCGGCCCGTCGGGGGGGGCGGTGGTCGGCACCGGGGGCATGGCTCAGGGTAGCGAGGCCGCCCGGACCGACCCGCGCATCCCGACGGGCCATCCCTGTGCGCGCCTCCCCGTGGCCCTAGCGTCGCCGGCGCATCCTCGCCGACGCGCCCCGGGGTTCAGCCCGCCCCGGTACCGGCCGATACGAGGGTGGCGGGGAGCGCCCCCGCCGGCGCGCCACCCGGTCCAGCCCCGGCCCGCGCCGTCGTGTATCCGAGGAGGACGGCGATGCGAGTGAGAGGCTCACGGCAGGGGTCGCCGCGGAGGCACGGGGCCGGCCGGCGCGCCGCCGTCGTGGCCGGTGCCGCCACCCTGGCCTGCACCCTCGCGGCCACCGTGCCCGCCGCCCGCCCCGCCGCCGGTGCCGCCCTGCCCGTCTCCCTCTCGCTGGCCTGGCAACAGGCCCTGCCCGACGGCAGCTCGCCCGTCGCCCAGAGCTCGCCCATGGTGGCCACCCTCGACGGCGGCGGACCCTCGGTGGTGGTCGGCGACCGTGCCGGGTACGTCTACGCCTTCCACCTCGCCGACGGCTCCGGGGTGGCGGGTTGGCCGGTCAACGTGCATGCCCCCGTGGACTCGACCCCGTCGGTGACGCCGGACGGCTCGGGCACCGACGACGTCTTCGTGGGGACGGGCAACGCCGCCTCACCCACCACCGGCGGCTACACGGGGATCAGTCCCACCGGTGCGGTCCTCTGGGGACGGACGGCCACCGACGCCAACGGCGCCCACGGGGTGCAGGCCTCCCTGGCCGTCGGCGACCTGGGGGGGCAGACGGGGGTGGTGGCGCCCTCGCTGGGCCAGAACGAGTACGCCCTCAACGCGGCCAACGGGAGCGTCCTCCCCGGCTGGCCGTTCTTCACGGCCGACAGCGGCTTCACGACCCCGTCGCTGGCCGACCTCTACGGCAACGGCCAGACCGAGATCGTCGAGGGCGGCGACTCGACCGCCGGTGTGGCCAACGGCCAGACCTACACCAACGGCGGGCACCTGCGGGTCCTCGGCGCGGGCGGCAACCTCCTCTGCAGCCACGACACCAACCAGACCGTCGACTCGTCCCCGGCCGTGGGCAATTTCCTCGGCGGGGGCCAGATGGGGATCGCCTTCGGGACGGGGACGTACTACCCCGGGGCCTCGGACTCGAACACCCTCTTCGCCTCGGACGCCAACTGCAACATCGTCTGGCGGGACAACCTCGGCGGGAACACGACCTCGTCGCCGGCCATCGGCGACCTCCTCGGTGACGGCAACGTGCAGGTGATCGAGGGCACGGGCACGGGCACCGGATCGGGCGGGGAGGTGTGGGCCCTCAACGGCTCGAGCGGGGCGGCCCTGCCCGGGTGGCCGCAGCCCACCGCGGGCCGCATCATCGGCGGCGTGGTCACGGCCGACCTAACCGGGGGCGGGTACAACGACGTGCTGGTCCCGACCACCTCAGGCCTCGAGATCTTCGACGGCCGGACCGCCCAGCTGGTGGCCAGCGCCGGTCAAGGGCTCATCGCCCTGCAGAGCTCGCCCCTCGTGACCGTCGACCCCTCGGGGCAGATCGGCATCACCCTCGCCGGCTACAACGCGGCCGGCGGCATCATCCTGCACTACGTGGTCAACGGCTCGGCCGGCCACGGCCTGGGGGCCCGCAGCTGGCCCATGTTCCACCACGACCCGCAGCTCACGGGCACCCTGAGCCAGCCCGCGCCCGGCCACCTGGCCTCTCCCGTGGTCGCACTGGCCTCGGCACCGAACGGTGCCGGGTACTGGGAGGCGGCCAGTGACGGCGGCATCTTCGCCTTCGGCAGCGCCGGGTTCCTCGGCTCGATGGGCGGCCACCCGCTCAACCGCCCCGTCGTCGGGATGGCGGCGACCCCGTCGGGGCAGGGCTATCGGGAGGTGGCGTCCGACGGCGGCATCTTCTCCTTCGGCGACGCCGGCTTCTACGGCTCGACCGGCGCGCTCCACCTCAACCAGCCCGTGGTGGGCATGGCCGCCACCCCCGACGGCCGGGGCTACTGGCTGGTGGCCGCCGACGGCGGCATCTTCGCCTTCGGTGACGCCGGCTTCTACGGCTCGATGGGGGGCCAGCCGCTCAACCGACCGATCGTGGCCATGTCCGGCGTCCCGGGAGGCGGCGGCTACTGGCTGGTGGCGTCCGACGGCGGCATCTTCTCCTTCGGGGCGGCACCGTTCTGGGGGTCGACGGGCAACCTCTCGCTGGTCCAGCCGGTCGTCGGGATGGCGGCCGGTGGGGGCGGCTACTGGATGGCGGCCGCCGACGGCGGCATCTTCGCCTTCCACACCGGCTACTACGGCTCCGTCCCCCAGCTGCTCGGCTCGCAGCTCGGGGCGGACTGACGCGGGCAGGACCCCGGGTGGTGGGGGTACCCCGGTCGGCCCGACGGGTCCTGGCCGCCGTCGTCGTCGTGGCGACCGCCGGGGTCGTCACCGCCGCGACGCCGGCCGCCGCCTATCCCTCCGCGTCGGTCGTGCTGACCGGCCACGGGTACGGCCACGGCCACGGCATGGGCCAGTGGGGCGCGCTGGGCTACGCCGTCGCCGGGACCACCTGGCAGGGCATCGTCGACCACTTCTACGCCGGGAGCTCGCCGGCCGTGCTCTCGGCGGTCCAGGAGGCCCCGGGCGTCCGGGTGACCCTCACCGAGAACGACGGCAACACCGTCATCGTCACCTCCGGCTCGCCGTTCAACGTGGACGGCGTGGCCTTCGGCGCCGGCCAGGCGGTGTTCATGGCGCCGAACGGCGTCGGCTGGAACCTCTACTCCGGGGCGAGCTGCGCCGGGCCGTGGTCGGCCACCCCCGTTGGCGGGGCCGTCGACCCGGTGGTCTCGCCGGCCACCGACCCTCCCCTCGGCGACCCGGCGGCGGCCACCACGGCCCTGCAGCTCTGCCAGGGCGGCGGCAACCTCACCGTGCGGGGTTCGCTGGAGGCCACCTACGACTCCCAGGACCAGCCCCGCACGGTCAACATCGTCCCCCTGGAGGAGTACGTGGCCGGCGTGGTCCCCAACGAATCGCCGGCCTACTGGGGCAGCCTCGGCGGTCCCGGGCCCCAGGGCCAGGCCTGGGGCTTCCAGGAGCTCGAGGCCCAGGCCGTGGCCGCCCGGTCGTACGTCATGGCCGGTCTCGGCTCCTACGGCGGCTACGCCGACACCTGCGACCTCTCCTGCCAGACCTACCGCGGCATCGCCAACGAGAACCCGCTCACCGACGCCGCCGTCCAGGACACGGCCGGATGGGTGATGGAGACCAACGGCGTGGTGCAGGCCACGCAGTACTCGGCCTCGACCGGTGGCTACACCAACCCGGGAACGTTCGCCGCCGTGCCCGACACCGGCGACGCCGTCTGCCTGCCGACGGCCTGCAACCCCAACCACACCTGGACGACCGCGGTCCCGGTGACCACCATCGAGGCCACCTGGCCGCAGCTCGGCACGCTGGAGTCCGTCGCCATCGTCGGTCGCAACGGCTACGGCGACTGGGGCGGTCGGGTCACGGCCCTCACCCTGGTCGGGTCGGCCCAGGACGTCTCCCTCACCGGTGACGCCTTCGCCGGCGCCCTCGGGCTCCGGTCGGACTGGTTCACGGTCTCGACGTCCCTCGGGAGCGCGACGGTGGCCATGGCCCCCACCGCGGACGGCCACGGCTACTGGATCGCCGGCGCCGATGGCTCGGTCGAGGCCTTCGGCGACGCCGCCTACGACGGTTCGGTCGGGTCCGCCCTGGCCGCGCCGGTGGTGGGCCTGGCCGCCACCCCCGACGGCCGGGGCTACTGGCTGGTGGCCGCCGACGGCGGCATCTTCGCCTTCGGCGACGCCGGCTTCTACGGCTCGACCGGCGCGCTCCACCTCAACCAGCCCGTGGTGGGCATGGCCGCCACCCCCGACGGCCGGGGCTACT
>DAHVAJ010000049.1 GCA_027314705.1 Acidimicrobiaceae bacterium | reverse complement strand
CGAGACCACGACCGACACGTCCATGAGGTCGAGGCGCAGGTCTTGGTAGCGCTCGACGAGCTCGCTACAGCGTCGCCATTCCTCGTCCTCGAGGTCGAGGGCTCGGAGCCGGCCGGCGGTCACCGATCTTCGGTCGGGCGGGCGGTGGCCCGGACGGCGCCGCAGGCACCTCGGTCCGCGGCGCGGGGGCGCCGACCGCCGGCAGGGGCGGTGCATCGCCCGTCGGTGGGGCGGGGACGCCCCCCCCGGTGGCGGCGGTGGCGGAGGGGGGGGCGGCGGTGGCGGCGGCGGTTCGGGTGCGACCCCGTCCGCCCCGCGAGCCACGCCGACGCCGGCTGCTCCCACCGGACCCCTGGCCGGGGCTGCCGCCGATGCCCCCGGAGCCTCCGGGGCTACCCCCGGTGGCGGCCCCGCTGGCGGGCTGCTCGCTCGCTGTCCGTTCGTCCGGTACCTGTCGGGCGGGCGGGGTGGGCGACCCGTCGGTCGTCGGCGCCCCCGCGGGCTGCCCGGTCGTAGCGTCTGCCATCGAATTCCCTTCTGCGACTGCTCATGAGGCACGCTCCAGAGCGTGCGGTGCGCGCCAGGCGTCGGCCGGGACGGCCGTGCGCCGGAGCGGCTCCTCCCGGAGCCCGTCGCGCTCGATCCACTGTTCGGTCCTGCAGGCCCGGTCGAGGACCGGGAGATGTCCGGGGTCGGCTCCGACGGCCAGGCCCCGCACCAGCTCGACGGGGCGGACCCCCCGGGGCTGGGTGGCGAGCTCGGCCACCAGGCCGAGTGTCCGCCCGATCGGGTCCGCCGCCTCGTCGTCGGCCGCGGCGGCGACGGCCAGGGTGAGCACCGAGGGGCGGAGGTCGTCCCGCTCCTCCCGGCCCTTGCGCTCGCGGGCGATCGGGACCTCGGTGGCGTCGAGCAGGGCTGCCACCAGGGCACCGAGCCCGGTCCGGTCCACGCCCGCCACCCGGAGGGTCCACGAGCAGGACGTGACCACCTGTTGCAGCGAGCCCTCGGCCCGGGAGACGGTCGCCGCCTCCTCGACCTCGATCCCCTCCGGAAGGAGGGGGGTCAGGCGGTCGGGCAGGGCGGCCACGTCGAGGCCGTCCGGGCCGATGCGGTCCTCGTCGAGGGCGACGTCGAGGTACTCGGCCCGGGACTCGCACCCGGTGGGCAGGGCCAGGCCGAAGCTGATCCGGGGGCGGGGCGAGAAGCCCTCGGTGTAGGCCAGGGGCAGGCCGCCACGGCGCAGGGCCCGCTCCCACATCCGGGCGGTGTCCCGCTGGCTGGTGAAACGCACCTTGCCGAGCTTGGCGAACCGGAAGCGGATGCGCACGTCAGCCTCTCCCCTCTCCGACCAGCACGGCGGTGTCCTGACCCGGGCCACGACCCGGAGCGGCGCCGGTCGGCGCCGTCGGGAGGAATCGTACCGGTACCTGGCCCCCGGTAGAGAGATCCTGGCCCGTCCCCTGGCTGCCGCCGGCCGGTGGCACGGCCGAGGCCACGACGTGCTCGACGCCGAAGCCCGTGCAGGCACCGCAGTCGTAGCAAGGGGTCCAGCGGCAGTCCTCGAGACCGTGCTCGGCCAGGGCGTCCTGGAAGTCCTGCCAGAGGAAGTCCCGGTGGAGGCCGGCCGAGACGTGGTCCCAGGGCAGGGCCTCGTCCTCGGTGCGATGCCGGTAGACGACCTCTTCGAGGGAGAGGCCGGACGCGGCCAGGGCGCTGGTCCACAGGTCGAGGTCGAAGTGCTCGGACCACTCCTGGAAGGTCCCACCCCGGCGCCAGACGTGCTCGATGACGGCCCCGATCCGCCGGTCGCCCCGGCTCACGATCCCCTCGGCGGCGGTGGCCCGGGGGTCGTGCCACCGCACGGTGAGTCCCCGAACCGGCCGCGCCGCGTCCCGCAGCAGGTGGACCTTGCGCGTGAGCTCCTCGACCGTGTTCTGCCCGAACCACTGGAAGGGGGTCTGCGCCTTGGGCACGAAGCCGCCGACCGAGGCCGTGACGGTGACCCCCTTGTGGTACCGGCGGCCGATCTCCACGCACCGGGAGGCGAGCCGGACGATGCCCAGGGTGTCCTGGTCGGTCTCCGTGGGCAGGCCGATGAGGAAGTACAGCTTGACCCGCTTCCATCCCTGGCCGAAGGCGGCGTCGACCGCGGCGTAGAGGTCCTCCTCGCGGATGAGCTTGTTGATGACCTGGCGCATCCGCCAGGTGCCGCCCTCGGGGGCGAAGGTCAGGCCGGTGCGGCGCACCCGCTGGATCTGGGCGGCGGTGCCCACGGTGAAGGCGTCGACCCGGAGGCTGGGCAGGCTCACCGACACCTGGCCGGAACAGGCCGGGTCGTCGATGATGGACGTCACCGTGTCCTCGATGCCCGAGAAATCGGCACTCGACAGCGAGGTGAGGGCGACCTCGTCGTACCCGGTGCGGGCCAGACCGTCCGACACCATGGTGCGGACCTGCTCGGCGGGACGCTCCCGGACCGGCCGGGTGATCATGCCCGCCTGGCAGAACCGGCACCCCCGGGTGCACCCCCGGAAGATCTCGACGTTCAGCCGGTCGTGGACCACCTCGGTGAGCGGAACCAGCTGCGCCCTGGGGTACGGCCAGGCGGCGAGGTCGGCGATGGTGCGCTTCTCGACCAGCGCCGGCGTCTCCGGGAAGCGGGGCGCCAGGCCCAGCTGGCGGCCGGTCACGGCGTCGTAGCGGGCCTCGTAGCAGGAAGGGACGTAGACGCCCGGAACGGTCGAGAGGGCCCGCAGGAGCCGCTGGCGCCCCTGCCGGTCGTCCCCGGCGCCCCTCCCCCAGCCCGCGGGCCCCCGATGGGCGGCGAGGACCTCGTTGACCTCCCCCACCGCCTCCTCGCCGTCCCCCAGCACGAAGCAGTCGACGAAGTCGGCCAGAGGCTCGGGATTGAAGGCGCAGTGCCCGCCGGCCACGACCACGGGGTGGACGGACGTCCGGTCGGCGGAGCGCACCGGCACCCCGGCCAGGTCCACCAGGTTGAGCAGGTTGGTGGAGACGAGCTCGGCCGACAGGTTGAAGGCCAGGACGTCGAACTGCCCCGCCGGGTGGTGGTGCTCGACCGAGAAGAGGGGCACCCCGGCGGCCCGCATGGCGGCCTCCATGTCCGTCCAGGGGGCGTAGGAGCGCTCGGCACAGGCGTCCTGGCGCTCGTTCAGGAGCTCATAGAGGATCTGGAGACCCTGGTTGGGCAGACCCACCTCGTAGGTGTCCGGATAGAGCAGAAGCCACGACACCGCTCCCGGGCGGTGCTCGACCTCCTGCGAGCCGAGCTCACCGCCGATGTAGCGGGCCGGCTTCGACACGTGGGGCAGGAGGGACTCGACCTGGAGCCAGAGGGTGTCCATCTCCCGGCCCATTCTAGGGCCCGGCCGGGACCGGTCCCGATCGGGCCGGCCGCCTCAGCCCGTCGTCCCCGCCGCGGCGGACGTCGTGGGCGGCGTCGAGGGGGGCGCCGCCGCCGGGGTCGTGGCCGCCGGGGCGGCGCCGGGCAGCGGTATCGGGGCGGTGGCCTGGACGTTCGCCTGGTTGGGCGGCAGGGAGACCGGGGTGACCGGGTGGGTGGCCAAGTAGGAGAAGATCTGGCTCACGACCGGCGCGGCGGCGGTGGCGCCGTAGCCGGCCTGGTTGATCACGCAGACCACCACGTACTGGGGATCGGCAGTCGGCCCCCAGGCCACGAACCACGCGGTGGGCTCCTTGCCGGGGTCGGTGTCGGCGGTGCCGGTCTTGCCGGCCAACCCGCCGGGGAAGCTCGTCAGGCCCGGGATGCCGTAGGCCGTGCCCAGCCGGTTCGAGATGACGCCCTCGAAGCCGGACAGCATGACCTGGTAGTTGGTGGGCGAGAGGGTGACGTGCCCCGTGACCTGGGGGGTGAAGCGCTTCACCACCTTGCCCGTGGGCGAGACCACGGCGGCGGCCACCTGAGGCGCATAGCGGGTGCCGCCGTTGGCGAACGTCGCGTACGCCACCGCCTGCTCGATGGGCGTGATCACCGTGGCCCCCTGGCCGAAGGCCATCTCCATGCTGTCGCCGGTGAACCAGGTGGTGGTGGGGAATCCGGTCGGGCTGATGGCGTGCAGCTTGAGCCGCTCGGCCTGGCTGTCCACCCGGCCCTGGGCCTCGCCCGGCAGGTCGATGCCGGTCAGCTCGCCCAGGCTGTACTGCGCGGCCTGGTCCTGGATCGGCGTCTGGCCGTAGGTGGCCCGGGCGTCGTAGAACTGGGCACCGAGGTTGTAGAAGAAGTCGTCGTCCGAGGCGGTGAGGGCGGTCGACATGTCGATATAGCCGAGCGCGCCGTCTCCGGGGGCGTTGTGCAGCGTGCAGGTGGTGCTCTGGTACTGGCAGCCGGGTGCCGTGTAGGTGCCGGTGTCGTGGAAGAGCTGGGTCGGGCTCCACAGTCCCAGGTTGAGGGCGGCGGTGGCCGTGTTCAGCTTGAAGGTCGACCCGGGGGTGTAGAGGCCCTCGATGGCCCGGTTGAGCAGCGGCTGACTGTTGGCGGGCGCCGACAGGGCGGCGTACTCGGCGTTCGAGATGCCCCCCACCCACACCGAGGGGTTGTACGAGGGGTACGACGACATGGCGTAGACGGCGCCCGTCTGGGGGCTCATGACCACCACCGCCCCGCTGGACGCCCCCGGGTAGCACCCGGCTCCGTGGTTGCACTGCGGGTCGTAGACCTTGCGCAGGTTCTGGACCTGGGTCGCCAGGGCGTTGTCGGCCACCTGCTGGAGGTTGGTGTCGATGTTGGTGACCACGTTGTCCCCGGGGACGGCGGGGGTGGTCTTGAGCGTGCCCACGACCTGCCCCTGCGGATCGACCTCGAGCTGCTGGCTGCCGGGGCTCCCCCGCAGCTGTGACTCGTACTGGTACTCGAGGCCGGACTGCCCGAACGGGTCGCCGGCCTGGTAGCCCTGGGAGGCGAGGGAGGCGAGCTCGGTCGCGTTGATGGTGCCCACGTAGCCGAGCGCCTGGGCCGCCGGATAGCCGCCGGCGGCCGGACCGGGGAGCTCCTGCTGGGGGTAGTTCCGCTGGGTGGTGGCCACCGAAGCGACGCCCGGAAACTCGGACTGGTGTTCTTTGATGTAGAGCACGTCCGAGAGCGGTGCGTTGGAGAGGATGGGGACCGGCTTGTAGAGGCTGTAGCGGGGGTCGTTGATGGCCTGTTGGATCTGGGCGGGGGTCTCCCCCACCAGGGCGGCGAGGTCGCCCACCACCTGGGGATACTGCTGGGCCGCCACCCGGGACAGGGTGATCTGCTCGGTCACCACGTTGTTGACGAGCGGGTTGCCGTTGCGGTCGAGGATGAGGCCCCGGGTCGGGTTGAGCTGCACGACCCGGATCTGGTTGGCCGCCACGGCCTGGGCCGCCGCCGGGGCCTGGAGCACCTGGAGGGTCCAGAGCCGGAGGCCGAGCAGGGCGAACAGCCCCACCACGACGATGCCGGCGATGCGCAGCCGCAGGAGCGGTCGGGCCTGGGAGGTGTCGGGGGCGTCGAGCATGGCCCCGACGCTGAAGCGGCTCGGTCGCATGCGGGGCTGGCGGACCTTCCGCTTCGCCGGCTTCGGGTCGCCACCGGGCGCGAAGACCTTCTTCGAGCCGAACGGGTGACGCAGGGAGCGGCTCACGGTGCTCCAGTATCCCAAGGCCGGTCCCGACCCGGTACGCGCCCGGTGGGCGCCCTCACCACGAGCCTCCGACGCCGACCGACGTGGGCATGCCCTCGGCCGAGGCCGCGGGGAGCCCCCAGGCCACCAGGCGCTGGGCGGGCAGGGCCAGGACGGCGTTGGTCAGCGAGACGAGCAGGACGATGCGCACCAGGGACACGTGGAGCATCTGGGGTTGGCCCAGCACCGCCCCAAGGGTGGCGTAGACGACCTCGTAGAGGGCGCTCCCGGCCAGGGCGGCGGTCGGGGCCAGCCACCAGGCGGTCCGGTCGAGTGCCACGGTGGCCAGGCCGACACCGAAGCCGACCAGGCAGCCGACCAGGGCGGAGAGCCCGAACGAGGTGGGCAGGAAGAGGTCGGAGGCGAGTCCGGCCACGAACCCCACGGTCGCCCCGCGGGACGGGCCACCGAGCAGGCCGGCCAGGACGGGCAGGAGGACCATGACGTCCGGATGGACCCCACCCGGGCGGATCTCGAGCATCAGCGTCTCCTGGACGACCAGGAAGGCGAGGAGCACCAGGGTGAAGCGCCCGACGTCACGCCGGCTCACGAGCTCGGTCCCCAGAGCAGGACGGAGACGTAGCGCAGGTGGGCGAGGTCGGCCTCGGGGACCAGCGAGACGGACTCCTCGGTGGCCGTGGCCCCCGTATGGGCCGCCACCACACGGGCCACGGGGATGCCCGCCGGGTAGGCCGCCCCCTGCAGTCCGCTGGTGGTGAACACCTCGCCGTCGGTGAGGGGCGTGTTGGTGGGCACGAGCTGGGCGGCCAGGGGCTTGCCCCACCCCTGGCCGGCCAGGACGGCGAGGGCCCCGGTGCCGGCGCCGTAGCGCACGCCCACCGCCGACTGACCGTCGGTGACCAGTCGCACCGTCGCCGTGTAGTGGCTGACCTGGACCACCTGGCCCACCAGCCCCCCGGATCCGACCACCGGCATGTTGAGCTGGACCCCGTCGCTGCGCCCGACCCCGATGCCGATGGTGGCGGCGAAGTCGCTCGTCCCGTAGTTGGTCACCTCGGCCGGGACGGTCTGCAGGTTGCCCACGAACGGCAGGTCGAGGAGGGCCGAGAGCTGCTGGAGCGCCTGGGTCTGGGCAGCCTGGGCGGCCTGCTGCTGACGCAGCTGGTCGAGCTCCTCTTGGAGCTTCTGGTTCTGCTGGCGCACGGCGCCGTAGTGGACCGACCCGGCGATGAAACTCCCGATGGGCTCGACGATGGCGTTCACCCCCGACCGGACGGGTGAGAAGGCGTCGGACGCCACCGACCGCAGGCCCGAGGTCAGGGTGTGGAGCCCCCCCCGGGCGTCGAGGGTGATGATGGTGATGGCGGCCAGGACCAGCAGGAGCAGGACGGTCCGAGGCCGACGGGACCGCCGCGGCGGTGCCACAGGTGACCCGGCCCCCGGCGGTCAGCGCGCCGACGAGGTGATGAGGACCTGCTTGAGGGCCTCGAACTCCTCCAGGCACTGACCGCTGCCCACGGCCACGCAGTTGAGCGGGTCGCGTGCCACCACGATGGGCATGCCGGTCTCCTGCGTGAGCCGGCTGTCGAGCCCGTGCAGGAGCGCACCGCCGCCGGTGAGGACGATGCCCTGCTCCATGATGTCGGCGGCGAGCTCGGGCGGGGTCCGGTCGAGGGTCACCTTCACGGCGTCGACGATGGCCGAGACCGGCTCCTCGATGGCCTGTCGGATCTCCTGGGTCGAGATGACGATCGTCTTCGGCAGGCCGGTGACCAGGTCACGGCCGCGGATCTCGGCGTGGAGCTCCTCTTCGAGCTCGTAGGCCGAGCCCAGGGCGATCTTGATCTCCTCGGCCGTCCGCTCGCCGAGGGCCAGGCTGTACTCCTTCTTCACGAACGTGACGATGGCTTCGTCGAGCTCGTCACCGCCGATGCGGATGGACTGGCTCGTCACGATGCCACCGAGGGAGATCACCGCCACTTCGGTGGTGCCACCCCCGATGTCGACGACCATGTTGCCCGTGGGTTCGTGGACGGGCAGGCCGGCGCCGATGGCCGCGGCCATCGGCTCCTCGATGATGTAGGCCTTGCGCGCTCCGGCGTACTCGGCGGCCTCCATGACCGCCCGCTGCTCGACTCCGGTGATGCCCGAAGGCACGCAGATGACCATGCGCGGCTTGGCGAACCGCCGCTGATGGACCCGGTGGATGAAGTAGCGGAGCATCTTCTCGCAGATCTCGAAGTCGGCGATGACCCCGTCCTTCAGGGGCCGGATGGCCTGGATGTGACTCGGGGTCCGGCCGATCATGCGCTTGGCCTCGGCACCCACGGCAAGGGGGCGGCCGTCTTTGACGTTGACGGCCACCACCGAGGGCTCGTTGAGCACGATGCCCCGTCCGCGCACGTACACCAGGGTGTTGGCCGTGCCGAGGTCCACGGCCATGTCCCGGCCGAGCAGCGAGAAACTGTTGTCGCGCATCAAGGATGCACTCCTCCGTCGATGGTGGGTCGGTACGGCTCGGATCCGCGGGGCCGCACCGGGGTTGCGCTGCACGGGCAGGTCAGGGCAGGCGACATCTGGCCCAGAGGCTACGCGCCCGGGCGGGTGGGCACAAGGTCGCGCCCCCTGCGGGAGGGGTCCGATGGGCTCCGGCCCAGTTCGGAGGGGATCCGGCCGGGCCCCCGCGGCATGACCGCCGGCCCCGGACCCGACCCCGGCCTAGAGCCCCCGGAAGAAGAGCTCGATCTCCCGGGCCGCCGACTCCGGCGAATCGGAGCCGTGCACCAGGTTCTCACCCGTCTCGAGGGCCAGATCTCCCCGGATGGTGCCCGGCGCGGCCTCGACCGGGTTGGTGGCGCCCATCAGGGTGCGGACGACCTTCCAGGTGTCCTCCGGGCCGTCGACCACCATCACCAGCACCGGCGACCGGGTGATGAACGCCACCAGCTCCTCGAAGAAGGGCTTGCCCCGGTGCTCGGCGTAATGGCGCTCCGCCACCTCGGCGGTGAGGGTCCGCAGCTCGGCCGCGACCAGACGGAGCCCCTTGCGCTCGAGGCGGGCCACGATCTCACCGGAGAGGCCCCGTTCCACGGCGTCGGGCTTGGCGATGACCAACGTGCGTCCCACGAGGGGGTGAGGCTAGCCGACGTCAGGCAGCGTCGTGGACGAGCGAGCGACGGGCTTCGGCCACCACGTAGAGGGAGCCGCATACCACGACGCGGTCCTCCGACGCGGCGCGGCCCACGACCAGCTCGACGGCGTCGGCGGGACGGTGGACCACCGCGACCTCCATGCCGAGGGAGACGGCGGCCTCGGCCACCACGTCGGCCGGGAGGGCACGGTGGGAGTCGGGCGTGCAGGCGACGACCGAACGCACGCCGGCCGAGCGCAGCGCCTCGAGCATGGCGGCCGGATCCCGGCCCGAGAGCATGCCGACGACGGCCGTGGTGGTCCCGTCGGTCGCGAACTCCTCGACGAGGGCGCGGGCCAGAACCAGCATGCCGGCCACGTTGTGGGCACCGTCGACGAGCACCAGGGGATGGCGACCGATGACCTCGAGCCGGCCCGGTACCCGCACCGAGGCGAACGCCGCCTCGACCACGTCCTCGTGGAGCGGCGCCCCGAAGAAGGCCTCGACGGCGACCAGGGCGCAGGAGGCGTTGTCGCCCTGGTGGCTGCCGTGCAGGGGGACGAGCAGCTCGCCATAGGCGGCGTGCGGCGTGCGCACGT
The DNA here is from genome assembly GCA_027314705.1 of Acidimicrobiaceae bacterium. Classification (GTDB taxonomy): domain Bacteria; phylum Actinomycetota; class Acidimicrobiia; order Acidimicrobiales; family RAAP-2; genus Bog-756. The sequence continues at coordinate 5,991 of DAHVAJ010000049.1, read as the reverse complement.
CCACGAGCCGCCCGCCGACAGCCAGGCGGTTGGCCGTGCAGGCGAAGTCCGTCCCCCGCACCCAGCACTCGGCGGCGCCGGCCTCGTCGGCAGCCTCCCGCAGGAGCGCCACGAGCGCCGGGTCGGTCTCACCGACGACCACCCGCCCGCCGGGCTTGATGATGCCGGCCTTGTCCCGGGCGATGCCCTCGAGCGTCGGCCCGAGGACCTCGGTGTGGTCGTAGGAGATGTTGGTGATGACCGAGACGGTGCCGTCGACGACGTTCGTGCAGTCCCACGTGCCCCCGAGGCCCACCTCGACGACCGCCACGTCGACCGCCACGTCGGCGAACCACAGGAGCGCCGCCGCCGTGAGGAGTTCGAACCGGGTCGGCAACTCCTCCAGGACGGTCTCGAGTCGGGCCAGGGTGTCGAACACCTCGAGGAGGGCCTCGTCGTCGATGGGCTGGCCGTTCCAGGCCAGACGCTCGTTGACCCGGGTCAGGTTGGGACTGGTGTAGGTGCCGACGGACAGGCCCCGGGCGGCGAAGAGGGCCGTCACCATGGCCGCCGTCGAGCCCTTGCCGTTCGTGCCCGTGATGTGGACGACCGGATAGGCCTGCTGGGGCTCGCCGAGCAGCCCGGTGAGGGCCTGCATCCGGTCGAGGGTGGGCAGGGCGCGGCGGGCGGGCATGGTCGACTCGAAGTCGATGTGACTGTCGAGCCAGACCAGGGCTTCGGCCAGGTCGGCGAAGGTCACGGGCGTGCGCGGCCGGGGGAGGTCGGGGCCGGGCCGGGAGCCTAGGACGCAGCCCGGCGGCTACGACCCGACTTGGCCGGCGGGCTGTTGAGGGGCACCAGGGTCGGATGGACCTTGTCGAGCACCACGGCACGGTCGATGACGCACTTCGAGATGTCGGTGCGGCCGGGCAGGTCGTACATGACCTCGAGCAGCACCTCCTCGAGGATGGCCCGGAGCCCGCGGGCACCGGTGCCCCGCAGGAGCGCCTGCTCGGCCACGGCCTCGAGGGCGTCGTCGGTGAACTCGAGCTTCACGTTGTCGAGCTCGAAGGTGCGCTCGTACTGGCGGGTGAGGGCGTTCTTGGGCTCGACCAGGATGCGGATGAGCGCCTCCTTGTAGAGGTGGGAGACGGCGCTCACCACCGGAAGGCGCCCGATGAACTCGGGGATGAGCCCGAACTTCATCAGGTCCTCGGGCAGGACGTGGCGGAGAAGCTCGGAGTCGTCCCGCTCGGACGCCTTGCGCACCTCGGCCCGGAATCCCATGCCCTTGCGCCCGATGCGGTTCTCGATGATGGTGTCGATGCCGGCGAAGGCGCCACCGCAGATGAAGAGGATGTTGGTGGTGTCGATCTGGATGAATTCCTGATGGGGGTGCTTGCGGCCGCCCTGGGGAGGCACCGAGGCGGTGGTGCCCTCGAGGATCTTCAGGAGCGCCTGCTGGACGCCCTCTCCGGACACGTCCCGGGTGATCGACGGGTTCTCCGACTTCCGGGCGATCTTGTCGATCTCGTCGATGTAGATGATGCCCGTCTCGGCCCGCTTGACGTCGTAGTCGGCGGCCTGGATGAGCTTGAGGAGGATGTTCTCGACGTCCTCGCCGACATAGCCGGCTTCGGTGAGCGCCGTGGCGTCGGCGATGGCGAAGGGCACGTTGAGCATCCGAGCGAGGGTCTGGGCGAGGAGCGTCTTACCGCACCCGGTCGGACCGAGCAGGAGGATGTTCGACTTGGCCAGCTCGACATCGGAGTCGGGGGCGCCGCTCGCTCCGGCCTGCACCCGCTTGTAGTGGTTGTAGACGGCCACCGAGAGGATCTTCTTGGCGTACTCCTGACCGATCACGTAGTCGTTCAGGAACTCGTAGATCTCCTTCGGCTTGGGCAGCTCCTCGAAGGTGAGCTCCGTGGTGTCGGCGAGCTCCTCGGCGATGATGTCGTTGCAGAGCTCGATGCACTCATCGCAGATGTACACCCCGGGCCCGGCGATGAGCTTCTTGACCTGCTTCTGCGACTTGCCGCAGAAGCTGCACTTCACCAGATCGCCACCGTCTCCGAATTTCGCCACGTCGGTTCCTCGTGCCCTTCTGTCCGCAGGCCCATCCCCAGGCTGCCTGTCCGTGGTCTCTGTCCGTGGTATCTGCCCGTGCGCCGACCGCCGGTGCGACCCGATCGTCGGCTGGGTCCCCAACCCTAGCGGTTGGGGAACGGAAGACGGCCGTTCTCGCGGCCGTCAGGCGGCCCCGACCGCCTCCATCGACGGGGAGTCCCGGGCGGTGATGACCTCGTCGATGAGCCCGTACTCCACGGCCTCGTCGGCGGTCATGATGAAGTCACGGTCGGTGTCCTTCGAGACCCGCTCGGCGCTCTGGCCGGTGTCGTTGGCCAGCATGCCGTTGAGCAGGTCCCTCATGCGAAGGATCTCCTTGGCCTGGAGCTCGATGTCGCTGGCCTGACCCTCGACGCCACCGAAGGGCTGATGCAGGAGGATGCGGGCGTGGGGCAGGGCGAACCGTTTGCCCTTGGCTCCGGCACCGAGGAGCACGGCGGCGGCTGACGCGGCCTGTCCGAAGCAGAACGTCGACGTGTCCGGCTTGATGTACTTGAGCGTGTCGTAGATGGCGAAGAGGGCCGTGATGTCGCCCCCGGGCGAGTTGATGTAGAGGTGGATGTCCTTGTCCGCCTCCTCCGACTCGAGGAAGAGCAGCTGGGCACAGACCAGGTTCGCCACCGTGTCGTTGATCGGCGTGCCGAGGAAGATGATGCGCTCCCGCAGGAGACGCGAGTAGAGGTCGTAGTTGCGCTCGCCCCGGCTGGTGGACTCGACCACCCAGGGCACGCTGTACGCCTGTGCCCCGATCGACCGCTCTGCCTCGTGGAAGGTCACTCCCCGTCCTCCTCGCCCTGGTTCACCTTGAGCTCGTCCCGTGACACCGGCGTCCCTTCCTCGTCGACCAACTCGACCGCGTCCATGAGCCACGCCATGGCCTTGGCCTTGCGCCGATCCGAGCGTACCGCCGCGAGCCGCCCTGACCGTTCCAACTGGTCTCGTACCTGGTCGGCGTCCATGTCGAGGCGGTCCGCCATGGCGGTCAACTCCTCGGTGAGCTCCTCGTCGGTCACCTCGATGGCCTCGGCGTCGGCCAGCGCCCGGAGGGCGAGATCGGCCTTCACGCTCTGGACGGCCCCGGTGCGGATCTCCTCCAGGAACTGCTCCTCGGTACGGCCGGTGGCCCCGAGGAACTGTCCGAGGCTCATGCCCTGACCCTCGAGACGGTGGTTGAGGTCGTGGACGCGCTCGCGCATCTCCTCCAGCACGAGCTGGTCGGGGATCTCCTCGGTGACCAGCGCGACCAGGGCATCGACGGTGCGCTGCTGGTGGGCGAGCCGGGCTTCGACGAGGCGACGCTGGCCGAGGCGCTCGGCGACGTCGGCCCGGAGCTCCTCGATCGTGGCGAACTCGGAGGCCTCGGCGGCCCAGGCGTCGTCGGCGTCGGGAAGCTCGAGCTCCTTGACGCTCTTGACGAGCACCGTGAAGGACACGGCCTGCCCGAGGGCTTCGAGCTCGGCATCGAAGGCCAGGATGTCACCCGTCTTGGCGCCGAGCAACTGGTCGTCGAGACCCGGGACCACGCCGCCGCTACCCACCTCGTAGAGGAAGTCCTCGGCGGTCAGGTCGGCGTCATCGGCGTCGGCGTCGGGCTCGTGCCTCGTTCCCCGGAGGTCGATGGTGACCTGGTCGCCCGTCTGCACCGGACGGGAGACCTCCACAAGCTCGCCCGACGTGGCCCGCAGCCGATCGATCTGGGCGGACACCTCGTCGTCGCCGACGGCCAGGGAGGGCAAGGTCACGACCAGGCCGGCGTGGCCAGGGATGGCCACCGTGGGCCGGACCAGCACGACGGCCTCGAACGAGACCGGTCCGGACTCGTCACCCGAGGTGATGTCGATCTCCGGCTGGTCGATCGGGTCGACCTCGGTGTCGGAGATCGCCCGGGCGTAGAACTCGGGCACCGCCTCCCGCAGCGCCTCGCCGCGGAGGGCGACCGGACCGCCCATACGGGCCTCGAGCACCTTGCGGGGAACTTTGCCAGGGCGGAACCCCGGCACCCGGACCTCCCGGGCCAGGCGCTTCAGCACGTCGTCGAGGGCCCTGTCCATCTCTGCTTCGTCGATCTCGACGGAGAGACGGACCTTATTGCCCTCCTCGGGCGCTGCTGTGGCACGCATACGAGTAGGTGAGTGTACCGGCCGGGGGAGCACCGACTTCCCCGCGAGCGGGACGGCCGCAGGCAACGCTCCCGCCGCGCCGGACCCGCCGGTCCGGGCCGGACGAGCGGGGACGTTCCGCGTCAGCCGGGGAGCTGGGCCTCGATGGCATCCACGACCTCAGGAGCTTCCGGGTCGACCATGGGCCGGAACCGGTGGACGATCTCGCCGGTGGGCGAGAGGAGGAACTTCTCAAAGTTCCACTGGACGTCCCCGGCCTCGCCGTCCGTGTCGGGGAAGGCCGTGAGCTCCTGATAGACGGGATGACGGTCCTCGCCATTGACCTCGACCTTCTCGAACATCGGGAAGGTCACCCCGTAGGTGGTCGAGCAGAACGAGGCGATCTCCTCGGGGGAGCCCGGCTCCTGGGCACCGAACTGGTTGCAGGGGAAGCCGAGGACGGCGAAGCCTCGGTCGGCGTAGGACTCGTGGAGCCGCTCCAGCCCCTCGTACTGCGGCGTGAGACCGCACTTCGAGGCCACGTTCACGACAAGGAGCGCCTTGCCCCGGTGCTCGCCGATCGAGGTCGGATCGCCACGGAGGGAGCGGAGGGGGAGGTCGTAGATGCTCATCGCCGCAGTCTAGGGCCGGCGACCGGGCGACGCCCCGGAATCGTTGGTCCGGACGGGGCAGATCGGCAGTAAAGAATCCGCCGTTCCCGGTCGACAATGGAACAGAGCCGCAGCCGCGGAGTGGGGCGAGGGGTGGAAGGCGCACGATGACGGTCGAAGTCGAGCCAGCAGGACGGGCCACGGCGGACCTCAGCGTCTCCGGCATAGTGATCCGGGTGCTCCTCCGCCTCGTCCAGGCCGGAGCCGGCGACGTCGGCCTGGCGAAGGCCCTGGCCCTCGCCGACGAGCAGCGCTCCTTCCCAGCGCTCGTGGACACCGGTCGCAGGACACCGTTGGCCGAGGCCGTGGCCCTCTTCAACGCGGCGGCACTGGTCACGGGCGACCCCGCAGTCGGACTGCACGTGGGCGAGGAGGTCCTCTGGAGCCACGACGCCGAGGAGGAGGTCGACGAGATCCGTTCACTCGGCTCCCCGGGTGGCGCCCTCCACCGGGTGACCTCGCTCCTGCACCACCTGGCAACCGGCTCAGAGGCCGTCGTCCTCGACGTCGCGCCCGGCCACGGCCTCGTCCAGGTGACGCCCCAGATCGGCGAGGTCCGCCACGCCCACCTCTGCGAGCTCACGCGCGGCATCCTGACCGAACTGCCCGCACTCTTCGGGCTCGAGCCGGCGCTCGTGACCGAGCACGAGTGCAGCGCCCGTGGGGGTCGCTCCTGCCGGTACTCGGTCCGTTGGGCGCCTGCCGATGCCGTGACGATCCGAGACACGGCACCTCCCTCTGCCACCGACCAGACCTCCGTGGACCCGAGCGATGGTGCACCCGTCCGTCCGCCTCCGGCCCGCGGGGATCAACGGGTGACGACCATCACCGGCGCACCGGCTGCCGAGGACGTCGCCCGGGGCGGGGGACGCACCGGGGCCAAGCTGGAGCGCGCGGGTGCCGAGGCCGACCTCGTCCGCAGGGAGGCCGACCGGGTGCAGGCCGAGGCCGAGGAGGCCCGCGCCGAGGCCGACCGGGCCAAGGAGGAGGCCGACCGGGTCAGGCAGGACGCCGACCGGGTGCGGTCCGAGGCCGAGGAGGCCCGCGCCGAGGCCGACCGGGCCAAGCAGGACGCCGACCGGGTCAGGCAGGACGCCGAGCGGGTGCGGTCCGAG
>DAHVAJ010000046.1 GCA_027314705.1 Acidimicrobiaceae bacterium | reverse complement strand
CCGCCACCGGCCCGGCCCCCGCCACCGGCCCGGCCCCGCCACCGGCCGCCCGTCCCACGCGGCCGCCGGCCCCGCCACCACCCACCACGACCACGGTGCCGACGCCGGCCGCCGTGGCCGCCGAGCCGGTGCGGGCCGTCGTTCCCACCACCACGACCACGGCGCCGCCCACCACCACGACCACGGCGCCGCCCACCGCCACGACCACCACCACCACGACGGGCGGGTCACCGGCACCGGCCGCGGTCGGATCCACCCGGACGTCGGGTCAGGTCACCTACTACGACCACCCGGCCGGGCGGTGCGCCAGCCCCTGGCTGCCCTTCGGCACCGTGGTGTGGATCACCAACCCGGCCACCGGGGCCACGGTGAGCTGCCAGGTGGACGACCGGGAGGCGGACACCGCCCGGGCCATCGACCTGGCCACCATGACCTTCGCCGAGATCGCCCCGCTCTCCCAGGGTGTGGTCGACGCCGAGCTCCGCTGGTAGGGGGGCGGTCCACGACCGGCGGGCCCGGGTCGACCGGTGCGCCGGCCCCGGCGTCGGGTGCCACACTGGCCGGGTGACCCACGGGCGCGCCGAGATCCACGCACTGCTCCTGGCCCACGACCTCGTGCCCCGCCGGTCCCTGGGCCAGAACTTCGTGGCCGACGCCAACACCGTGCGCCGCATCGTTCGGTTGGCCGGGGTGGGACCGACCAGCCGCGTCGTCGAGATCGGCGCCGGGCTGGGCTCGCTGACCCTGGCCCTGGCCGAGACCGGGGCGGCGGTCACCGCGGTCGAGATCGACCGGCACGTGGTGCCCGTGCTGCGGGCCGAGGTCGAACCCCTCGGGGTGCAGGTGGTCGAGGGCGACGCCCTCGCCCTGGACCTCGGCGCCCTGCTGGGACCGGCCGGGGGGTGGACGCTCGTGGCCAACCTCCCCTACAACGTGGCCGTCCCGCTCGTCCTCCGGGTCCTCGAGGAGGTCCCGCAGGTCGACGCCCTGGTGATCATGGTCCAGCGGGAGGTGGGCGAGCGGCTGGCCGCCGCGGCCGGGGACGACGCCTACGGGGCCGTCTCGGTGAAGGTGGCCTACTGGGCCCGCGCCCGGGTGGTGGGGCGCGTCTCGTCGAGCGTCTTCATCCCGAGGCCACGGGTCGAGTCGGTCCTCGTCCGCCTGGACCGCCGCCCATCCGGCGCCGCCGGCGCTCGCCCCGGGCCGGGGTCGCCCGCCTACGACCGGCTCTTCGGCGTGGTACGGGCCGGGTTCGCCCACCGGCGCAAGATGCTGCGGCGGGCCGTGGGCGACCACGTCGACCCCCCGGCCTTCGTCGCCGCCGGCATCGCCCCGACGGCCCGGGCCGAGGAGCTCTCGCTCGACGACTGGGAGCGGCTGGCCTGGTGGCGGCCGGACGGGTCGGAGCCACCGGCGACGGGCGCCGTGCCCCCCGGGGACGCGGCCGCGGCGCCGGACCGATGAGGGGCCCGGCCGCGGCCATCGCGCTCGCCGCGCCGGCCAAGCTCACCCTCTCCCTGCGGGTCACCGGGGTCCGTCCCGACGGCTACCACCTGCTCGAGGCCGAGATGGTCACCCTCGACCTCGCCGACACGCTGGTCCTCGAGGAGGGGGGCTCGGGCCTCGCCGTGACCACCGAGTGGCCGGGAGGGGCCGAGGCGTGGCGGGACGTCTCGCTCGGGCGCGGGGCCGACAACCTGGTGGTGGCCGCCCTGGCTGCGGTGGGGCGGACGGCCGGGGTCCGCCTGGTGAAGCGGGTCCCTCCCGGCGCCGGCCTGGGCGGCGGGTCGGCCGACGCCGCCGCCGTGCTGCGGTGGGCCGGCTGCACCGACCCGGCCGTGGCCGCCGGGCTCGGGGCCGACGTGCCCTTCTGCGTGGCCGGCGGGCGGGCCCTCGTGCGCGGCGTCGGTGAGGTCGTGGCCCCCCTGGTGCCGGAGGAGCGGGCCTTCGTCCTCCTCCTGCCGCCCTTCGGCGTCCCGACGGCCGCCGTCTACCGCGCCTACGACGCGCTGGCCGCCCGCGGCCACCTGCCGGTGACCGCCGCGGGGGGCAACGACCTCGAGGCGCCGGCCCTGCACGTCGAGCCGCGCCTCGCCGGCTGGAGGGCGGCCCTGGAGGAGGCCACCGGCCGTCCGGCCCGGCTGGCCGGGAGCGGCTCGACCTGGTTCGTCGAGGGCGAGGCCGACGCGCTCGGGGTGGCCGGGCGCGCCGCCATCACCCAGAAGGGCGAGCGGGCCCTGCTCGTACCGGTGCGGACGACCCCCCCGGCGGGCTGAGCGCCGACGGCGGGCGCCCGCGTGGGCGGCCCGGGGACTACTTGCCGGCGGCCCGCCGCTGCCAGCGGGTGGCCTTCAGCATCTTCTTGTGCTTCTTCTTGCGCATGCGCTTGCGGCGCTTCTTGATGAGGGATCCCATGTCGCCGGGGACCCTAGTCGAGCAGCGCCCCCGGACGCCATGCCGTCCGGTGCGCTCACCCCCCGGGCAGCGAGGGGTGGGGGCCCGGAACGGGCGGGAGGGCGAAGCGGAAGAGGGCACCCCCCCCGGGCGCCCGGTGCACGCTCACCTCGCCGCCCTCGTCCCGGGCCACCTGGGCCACGATGGCCAGGCCGAGGCCGGAACCGGGCCGCCCCCGGGCCGAGGGGGCCCGGTAGAAGCGGTCGAAGATGTGCTCGGCGTCGCTGTCGGCCACCCCGGGCCCGTGGTCGCGCACGAACACCGTGCCCTCGGCGCAGGCGACCTCGACGACGCCGCCGTCGGGGCTCCACTTGAGGGCGTTGTCGAGCAGGTTGTGGACGGCCCGCTCGATCCGGGTGGCGGACCCCGTGACCCAGGTCGGCGACAGGGTGGCGTCGAAGGTCACGCCGCGCAGCCGGCCGTGGGTGGTGGCCGCCTCCACCGAGGCCTGCACCACCTCGTCGAGCCGGACCGGACCGCGGGTGACCAGGGGCTGCTCGCCCCGAGACAGCTCGGCCAGGTCGGCGACCAGGGTGGTGAGCTCGTCGAGCTGGGTCAGGACGTCGCCGATGAGCACCTCGCGCTCCTCGGGGGCCAGTTCCTCGAGGCGCCGGGCCACCTCCATGTTGGTGCGCAGACTGGTGAGGGGGGTGCGCAGCTCGTGGGAGGCGTCGAGGACCAGCTGGCGCTGGCTCTCCCGGGACGAGTCGAGGGCGGCCAGCAGCCGGTTGAAGGCCCGCCGGAGCCGCCCGAGCTCGTCGGGGCCCCCGGGGTCGAGGCGCCGGGCCATGTCGGTGGTCTCGGCCAGGTCCTCGACCGTGTCGGTCAGGGTGTCGAGCGGCTGGATCACGGCATGGCCCACGGCCAGCCCGAGGAGGACGGCCAGGGCCAGGCCGGCCAGCACGATGAGCCAGAGGGCCAGGGCCAGGTGGTGGAGCTCGGCGTGGACGCCGGTGAGGGGGGCGGTGACCTGGAGGGCCCCGCCCTGGGGCAGCTGCCAGAAGCCGGCGTTGCCCCGGTAGGTGTACCCCGGGGGCAGGGCGACGACGAGCTCGCGCAGGTCGAGCCCGCTCACGGTGGTGGAGAAGAGCTGGTTCGCCGCCCTGCCCTGGCTGGCCGCGGACGTCCGGACCGTGCCGGTGACGGGCAGCACGGTGGGGTCGGAGGCGTTGGTGGTGCCGTCGGCGTAGACCACCTGGGAGCACGAGCCCGGCGTCGTGCAGGCGTTGCGGATGCTCAAGGCGTCGGACCCCGAGGGCAGGGCGGCGATGGCCGGCTGGGCCTCGGCCAGGAGGTTGGTGTCGGTCGAGCCCACGAGGGAGTTGTAGGCCACCACGTAGGTGGCCACGGCGCCCAGCACGACGACGATGAGCACGGCGGCGGTGGCCGCGGCCACGAGCCGGAACCGGAACGTCACCGCCGGTCGGTTTCGCTCGGGGGCACGGCCTAGGGCTCGCGCAGGACGTACCCGACACCCCGCGCCGTGTGGATGAGCCGCGGCTCGTCCCCGAGCTCGGTCTTGCGACGCAGGTAGCCGACGTAGACGGCCAGGGAGTTGGTGCCCGAGTCGAAGGTGTATCCCCAGACCCGGTCGAGGATGAGCTCCCGGGTCAGCACCTGGCGGGGATGGCGCAGCAGCAGCTCGAGGAGGTCGTACTCGATCCGGGTGAGGGTGAAGGCCCGCGTCCCCCGGTGGGCCTCCCGGGTGACCGGGTCGAGGGAGAGGTCGGCGAAGCGGAGCACCTCGTCCGAGTCGTCGGGCAGGCGGCGCAGCAGGGCGCGCAGTCGGGCCAGGAGCTCGGCCAGGGCGAACGGCTTGACCAGGTAGTCGTCGGCCCCGGCGTCGAGGCCCTCGACCCGGTCGCTCACCGCGTCCCGGGCCGTGAGCATGAGCACCGGCGTGTCGTCCCGGGCGGCCCGGAGCCGGCGGCACACGTCGAGGCCGTCGACGGTGGGCAGGCCGATGTCGAGGACCACCGCGTCGGGGGGCCGGACGGCGATCTCCTCGAGTGCCGTCGGGCCGTCGTCGGCCAGCGTGACGTCGTAGCCCTCGAGCCGGAGCGCCCGCTGCAGCGCCCCGCTCACCGCTGGATCGTCGTCGACGACGAGCACCCGCATCGGGGGCGGAGCCTACCGGGACGGCCGCCCGCGGCCGTGGCAGAGGTTGGTGGCGGGGGCGGGGGTAGCCTTGAGGCGTCGCCGGCCGGCCGCCGCCGTCCCCCTCCGAGGTAGTTCAATTGGCAGAACGCCGGCCTTTGGAGCCGGATGTTGGAGGTTCGAGCCCTCCCCTCGGAACCGCCCGCCGGTCGCCCCGTCGGGGGCTCAGCCCTGGGCCCGACGGGCCCGGCTGCGCTGACGGCCGCGGGTGGCCTGGTCGAGGACGACCTTGCGCAGCCGCACCGTGGCCGGGGTGACCTCGACGCACTCGTCGTCGGTGATGAACTCGAGGGCCTGTTCCAGCGAGAGCAGCAGCGGGGGGGTCAGCCGGATGGCCTCGTCGGCGGCGGCGGCCCGGATGTTGGTCTGCTTCTTCTCCTTGGTCGGATTGACGTCCATCTCCTCGTCGCGGGCGTTCTCGCCCACGACCATCCCCTCGTAGACCTCGGTGCCGGGGCCGACGAGCAGCACGCCGCGCTCCTGGAGGCCCATGAGCGAGTAGCCGGTGGTCACGCCCCGCCGGTCGGCCACCATGGAACCGTTGCGCCGGGTCTTGAGCTCGCCGTGCCACGGCTCCCACCCGTCGAAGACGTGGTGGAGGACGCCGGTCCCCCGGGTCTCGGTCATGAACTCGGTGCGGAAGCCCACGAGTCCCCGGGCCGGGATGCGGTAGTCCATCCGCACCCACCCGGTGCCGTGGTTGACCATCTCGGACAGGGTGGCCTTGCGCAACGCCATGAGCTGGGTCACCACGCCCAGGTACTCCTCGGGCACGTCGATGGCCACCCGCTCCATGGGCTCGTGCACCCGGCCGTCGACCTCCCGGGTCACCACCTGGGGCTTGCCCACCGTGAGCTCGAACCCCTCCCGGCGCATGGTCTCGACCAGCACGGCCAGCTGGAGCTCGCCCCGGCCCTGGACCTCCCAGGCGTCGGGCCGCTCGGTGGGCCGGATGCGCAGGGAGACGTTCCCGACCAGCTCGGCGTCGAGCCGGGCCAGGACCTGGCGGGCGGTGAGCTTCCTCCCGTCCGTCCCGGCCAGCGGTGAGGTGTTGATGCCGATGGTCATGGCCAGACTGGGCTCGTCGACGGTGATGGCCGGCAGCGGCCGGGGATCCTCGGGGTCGGCCAGGGTCTCGCCGATGGTGATGTCGGCCATGCCGGCCACGGCGGCGATCTCCCCGGGGCCCGCCTCCTCGGTCTCCACCCGGTCGAGGGCGTCGGTGACGTAGAGCTCGGTGATCCGGGTGCGCTCGATCGTCCCGTCGAGGCGGCACCAGGCCACCGCGGCCCCCTTGCGCAGCGTGCCGCTGTGGACCCGGCAGAGGGCCAGGCGTCCCACGTACGGGGAGGCGTCGAGGTTGGCCACGAGGGCCTGGAGGGGCGCCCCCTCCTCGTAGGTGGGGGGCGGGATGTGGTCGAGGACGGCCCGGAACAGCGGGCCGAGGTCGGTGCCCTCGGTGCCCGGCTCGGTCGTGGCCCACCCGGCCCGGGCATTGGCGTAGAGGATGGGGAAGTCGATCTGGTCCTCGTCGGCGTCGAGGTCCAAGAACAGCTCCTCGACCTCGTGGACGACCTCGTCGATGCGGGCGTCGGCCCGGTCCACCTTGTTGACCACGAGCACGACGGGCAGGCGGGCTTCGAGGGCCTTGCG
>DAHVAJ010000038.1 GCA_027314705.1 Acidimicrobiaceae bacterium | reverse complement strand
GGGCGGAGGCCCCGCGGTGTCGCCGTCGGCGGCCCCCGGGGCGCCGCCGTCGGGGCCGGCGCGGGCCGGGCCCCGGCGGGCGGCCACGGTGGTGGCCACCAGGACGGCACCGGCCCCGACGAGCACCACGGCCACCAGGGGCAGGGCCGAGATGTCGGTCTGGACCACGAACGACCCGGCCAGCACTGCCCCGAGCAGGGAGAGCCACGACCGGTCGCAGGCCGCGGCGGCCAGGACGGCGGTGAGGAGGAGGGGGAAGATGACGACCATCGGGTTCCAGGGACTGACCACGGCGCCGAGGACGCTCTCCGAGTAGGTGGTGGCCGACGGGCCGCCGGCGGCCAGCACCACGGTGAGCCCGCCCACGGCGGCGGCCGCCCACAGGGTGCGGGCCGGGTCGCTCCGTCGCCGGACGGTGGCCAGGCACAGCGCGGTGGCGGCGGCGTTGAGGAGGGTGGCGGCCACGAAGAGGGAGCGGGCCCCGGAGCCGAGCACGCGGTAGACCAGCGACACCAGGTAGAAGTAGGCCGGCCCGGGGTGGTTCCATCCGTTGCGGTCGAAGACGCCGAGCTGCTGGTGCCAGGCCAGGGCGCGCCGGGTGTGCAGGTCGATCAGGGCCAGGTCGTCGGGGAGGGTCAGGTGGGCGGCCGGGGCCAGGAGCAGGCGCACCACCGCCACCAGGAAGGGGGCGAGCACCACCCCGAAGGCCAGCACCGTGGGCCAGGACCGGGGGCCGTCGCCGGGACCGGCACCCCTCCGGCGGGTGGCGTGGCGGTGGCGGGGCCCGGGGGCGGTGGCCTCGACACCTCCGGCGGGCACGCCCACGGCGACCGCTCGGTCCTCAGGGTTGGGGGCCACGATCGCCCGATCGTAGGGCACCCCCCGGCCGGGCCGGCCAGACCCCCGGGCCGGGCCGGGCGTCAGTAGTTCGGGACGTACCCGCCGCGGCCCAGGGCCCCGCTCTCCAGCGGGTCGAGCGAGTCGTCCACCCCGCCGCGGACCTCGCTGACCCAGCCGAGCCGGTCGCGCAGGATCCGCTCGACGCCGCCCTGGAGGGTGGACGAGCTCACCGCGCAGGAGCTGCATGCACCCTGGAGCTGCACCTCGACCACCCCGGTCGCGACGTCGGCCGACACCAGGACCAGGTCGCCCCCGTCGGCCTGCACGGCCGGGCGCATGAGGTCCATCACGGCGGTGAGGTCGGCCAGACGGCGGCCCCGCTCCTCGTCGGTGAGGTCCGGCCCGCGGACCGGGCCGTCGGCCGGTGGGGTGTCGGTGGTCTCGTGATCCACGGGTTCGTCCTTCCGGCGGCGGCGGCGCCGACCTCCCCCATTCTGCCGTGCCGGAGGCCCCCGCCGAACATCCGGCGCCCGAACAAGAGCCTTTGAGGCGCCGCGCGCACCGGGTACGATGCCTTGTGCCCGTGCACCGACCCCCCGAGACGCTCGGCCCCGTCGGCCTCATCCTGCCGACGTTCGTCCAGGAGTCGGCGCCTGCGTGGGCCCGACCCCACGAGATTCCGGGCGCCGGTCGCTCGTCCGCCGACGGCGACGGGGCCGCACCGGGCACCCTGGCCTGGCTGGCCGGTGTGTGCACCGCGGCCGAGGAAGGCGGGGCCTCCGCCCTGTGGGCGTGCGACCACCTCTTCTGGCACGGCCCCTGCCTGGAGTGCCTCACCGTCCTGACCGTGGCGGCGACGGCCACCCGCCGGGCCGTCCTCGGCACGTCGGTCCTCCAGCTCCCCCTGCGCCGGGCCGGCGCCGTGGCCAAGCAGGCCGCCACCGTGCAAGTCCTCTCCGGGGGCCGACTGGTCCTCGGGGTGGGCGTGGGCAGCCACCCCGGCGAGTACGACCAGGCCGGCGCGGCCTACCACACCCGCGGCCACGACCTCGACACCGGCATCGACGAGCTTCGGCGGGTGTGGCGTTCGGGGGAGGGCGTGCTCCGGGCCGACGTCGCCGACCGCGGGCCCGAGCGCTACCGCCAGCTTCCGGCCACCCGTCCGGTGCCGGTGTGGGTGGGCGGGTCCTCCGAGCCCGCCCTCCGGCGCGCCGCCCGGCGGGCCGACGGATGGATGCCCCTCTTCCTCTCGGTCGAGGAGTACGCGGCGGCCGTCGAGCGCCTGGCCAAGGAGGTGGACGGCGCCGGACGACCGGCGGAGGCGGTCGTGGCGTCGATGGTCCTGTTCGTGTCCATCTCCGACGACGGCGCCGAGGGGGTGCGCCGCGGCACGGCATGGATGTCCTCGCTCTACGGCCTCCCGCCCAAGGCCTTCACCCGCCACCTGGTGGCCGGGACCGCGCCCGAGGTGGCCCGGGTGGTGGCCGCGTACCGGCGGGCCGGGGCCGAGCACGTCGTCGTGTACGTCACCTCCGACGACCCGATCGAGCAGTTCACCCACCTCATGTCCGCCCTGCCGGCGGCCGGCGTGCCGGTCGGCGCGTGAAAGGGGAGCCCATGGACCGCGCCAGCGCCCGCATCGTCGGGGCCGCCACCACCCCCATGCAGCGCCGGGACCTGACCGCCGAGGACATGGCCCACCGGGTCGTGGCCGACGCCCTGGCCGACGCCGGCGTCGGGGCCTCCGAGGTCGACCTGGTCGTCTTCGGGAACGCCACGGCCGGTCGCCTCCTCGACCAGGCCTGCATCCGGGGGCAGAGCTTCCTGCTCGACGCCGGGCTGCGCCACGCCGGCATCGTGAACGTCGACAACTCCTGTGCCGGGGGCGCCTCGGCCCTCCACCTGGCCACCCTGGCCACCCTGGGCGGAGCCGGCACCGTCCTCGCCGTGGGGGTCGAGAAGATGTGGACCGGCGACCGGCGGGCCACCCTCGCCGGCATCGAGGACGGGGTGCCGAAGATCGACCGCGAGTTCATGCACGCCGAATGGGAGAACCCGTCGGGCTCGGTGCTGATGGCCTTGAACGCCCGTTGGACCCTCGAGCACATGGAGCTCTGGGGCACCACGGCCGAGCAGGTGGCGGCGGCAGCGGTGAAGGCCCGGCGCCACGGGGCGCTCAACCCCCATGCCCAGTTCCAAGAGGAGGTCACCCTGGAAGAGGTGCTCGCCTCCCCCACCATCGTCGCCCCCCTCACCCGGCTCATGTGCTCGTCCTTCACCGACGGGGCCGCCGCCGTGGTGCTGACCACCGAGACCCGGGCCGGTGCCCCGCGGATCCGGGCGTCCACGGTGCGGTCGGGCAACGGCGAGCTCGACTACCACGACCGGTTGGCCGAGACGGCCGGGGCCGCCTGGGACGCGGCCGGTGTCGACCCGGCCGAGGTGGACGTGGTCGAGCTCCACGACGCCACCAGTGCCGAGGAGCTGTGCGCCCTCGAGTCCCTCGGGTTCTACAAACCGGGCGACGCCGGCCCGGCCACCCTGGCCGGGGAGACGGCCCTCGGGGGACGGGGCGTCACCGTGAACACCTCGGGCGGCCTGGTGGCCCGGGGCCACCCCCTGGGCGCCACCGGCATCGCCCAGGTGGTCGAGCTCTGCGCCCAACTGCGGGACGAGGCCGGTCCCCGCCAGGTCGACGGGGCCCGGTTGGCGGTGGCGGCCAACACCGGTGGCATGATCGGGTCCCATGCGGGCACCACGGATGCAGCGTTCATCGGGATCCACGTCCTCGAGGCGGGTTGATCCGTGATCGCCGCCCGGGGAGGCATCGTCACCGGGTACGGCATCGCCGTGCCGGACAAGGTGGTCACCAACGACGACCTGTCGCTCACCCTCGACACCAGCGACGCCTGGATCCGGGAGCGCACCGGCATCCGCGAGCGCCGCATCGGGGGGACGACCTCGGGGCTGGCCATCGAGGCCGGACTGGCCGCCCTCGACAAGGCGGGCCGCCGACCCGAGGACATCGACGCGGTCATCCTGGCCACGACCACGCCCGACCAGATCGTGCCCGGCACCTCGGCCACCGTCCAGGACGGCATCGGCATCACCGGGGGTGCCTTCGACGTCAACGCGGCGTGCTCCGGGTTCGTCTACGCCCTCACCGTGGCCCACGGGCTGCTGGCCCTCGGGGCCGAGCGCCTGCTGGTCATCGGTTCGGAGACGCTCAGCCGCATCACCGACTTCGACGAGCGGTCCGTCTCGATCCTGGTGGGCGACGGCGCCGGCGCCGTCGTGCTCGAGGCCGTGGACGGTCCGGGCCAACTCCTCTCCTACAAGCTCGGTGCCGACGGCTCGCTGCGCCACCTCCTCTACTGCGACCACGGCGGCTCCCTCTACATGGACGGCAAGGAGATCTTCCGCAAGGCCGTCCGGGTGGTGGTCGAGTCGGCCGAG
>DAHVAJ010000093.1 GCA_027314705.1 Acidimicrobiaceae bacterium | reverse complement strand
GTTTACAGTTTCCGGTCGACAGTATACAGCGCCAAAGCTGTTAGCTGCTTACCGTATGGTCAGCCGGCGCCCTCGAAGGGGGCGCCGTAGGCGAAGACGCCGCCGTCGGAGGCCACCAGCCAGTAGCCGCCGCCGGTCGGGTCGGCGGCCAGGCCCACCACCGGGGCGACCAGGGGGAGGCCACCGGCCGAGCCGTGGAAGGCGGCGTCGCCGAAGGTGAAGATGCCGCCGTCGGCGGCCACCAGCCAGTAGCCGCCGCCACTGCCGTCGGCGGTCACGCCCACCACCGGGGCGTTGAGCTGCTTCCCGCCCATCGATCCGTGGAAGACGGCGTCGCCGAAGGCGAAGATGCCGCCGTCGGCGGCCACCAGCCAGTACCCCTTGCCGTCGGCGGTCGGCGCCATGTCGACCACCGGGGCGTTGAGCTGCTTCCCGCCCATCGATCCGTAGAAGCCGGCGTCGCCGAAGGCGAAGATGCCGCCGTCGGCGGCCACCAGCCAGTAGCCCTTGCCGTCGGTGGTGGCCACGATGTGGGTGACGGGCGCGGCCAGGGTGGCCGAGGCCATCGACCCGTACCCGACGGCGTCGCCGTGGGCGGTCACGGCCCCGCCGGCCTTGGCCACCCAGTAGCCCTGGCCGTCGGCCGTGGCCGCCAGGCCCACCGCGGCCGAGGGCGAGGCGGCGGGCTCCCCGGGCACGGCGGGCACGGCGTAGGGGTAGGCGATCTGCCCGCCCGAGGCCGACGTCTGCCCGTTGGGACCGGCGACCTGGCCCGGGCAGTAGTACGGGTCGCCGGTCTGCGTGCCGGCCACGACCGGGCTGGCCGCCAGCGGGTTGCCGCCCGCGGCCGTCTGGGCCGACTGCCGGGCCAGGGCGGCCGGGTAGCTGCCGTAGGCGTACCCGAACAGCTCGACCGTCCACGCCTGGCCCCCGGCGCAGGTCACGCCCACGCCCACCGAGGTGTAGGCCGCGTTCAGCATGTTCTGCCGGTGGGGGGCGGAGCCCATGTAGTCGCTGTCCATGCCGTCCGAGCCGTCACCGGGCCAGAAGCCGTTGCCGGTGTCGCCCGAGTTGGCGGCGAAGGCGCAGACCTGGCCCGGCGCCGGGGCCGAACCACCGGGGCCGGTGCAGGGCAGGAGGGGGGGATCGGCCACCGAGCCGACGGCGGCCAGGTGGGCCGACCACGCCTGGGCGGCAGCGACGAGTGCGGGGTCTTCCTGGAGCGGCGGGACCGGGAGCGCGGGCTGGCTCCGTGCCGCCCGCTCGGCGTTGATGCGGGCCACGAGGTCGGTCGCGTACTGGTTCTGCACGGTGGCCACGTTGGGCGGGACGAGGGCGGCCGGACCGGTGGGTGGCGGGGCGCCCGGTCGGAGCGCCACCACCGCGGCGGTGGCGGCCAGCACCACGGCCACCACGGGCAGCACCCAGAGCCGGTTGAGGCCGCCGGCCGGCCGCACCGAAGCGGCGGCGTCCTCGGAGGAGCCGGTCGTCCGTGTGTCGTCGTGCACTGCGTCGCGCCCCTTGTCCGTCCGCCACGGGCCGTGCGCCCGTGGCTCGTGGTCCTGTGCCGGTCTCCCCGTCAGCCTCCTATCGGTCGATGGCACCCGGAACTGTTGTCCGGATCGGCTACAACTGGAGGGTGCCCGTGCCCGTCCCCCCGTCCGTCCCGGCGTCCTTCACCGACGTGGCGGCGCGCGTGTCGAACTGGGGCAGGTGGGGGGCGGTCGACCAGATCGGCACCCTCAACCTTATCGACGCCGGCGCCCGCACACGCGGAGCCCGCTCGGTGGTCGACGGGGAGGCCTTCGCCCTCGGACTCCCGCTCTCGGAGGCCGAAGGGATCCAGATGGGGTTCGTGCCCGGCCGGGTCAACCCGACCCGCACCATGATCTGCGTCAACCAGCCGCTGAGCCCCGACCCGGAGTGGATCGCCTCCTCCGAGGACGTGGTCACCCTGGCCCTGCAGTGCGCCACCCACTGGGACGGCCTGGCCCACGTCTCCTACGGCGCCGGCCCGGAGGGCGGCCGCCTCTACAACGGCTACCCGGCCTCCTCGGTCACCGAGGAGGGGGCGTCCCAGCTCGGCATCCACCACGTCGCCTCCCTGGTCACCCGGGGGCTCCTGCTCGACGTGGCCCGGGCCCTCGGCGTCGACGTCCTCGAAGCCGGCCACCCCATCACCCCGGCCGACCTCGACGCCGCCTGCGCCCTGGCCGGATGCGAGCCCGAGCCCGGCGACGTGGTCCTCGTGCGGACGGGCCAGATGGTCCACCTGGCCCTCCCCGGCCGGCCCGGCCGCGGCGGCTGGGCCCCGGTGCGGGACCTCGTGGCCTACACCTGGCCCTCGCCCGGGCTGACCGTGGCCACCGCGGTCTGGTTCCACGACCGCGACGTGGCCGCCGTGGCCACCGACACCCTGGTGGGCGAGGTCTACCCGTGCGAGTCGGAGGACCTCTACCTCCCGGTCCACCTCCTCCACCTGGTCGAGATGGGCATGACCCAGGGGCAGAACTGGGTCCTCGACGACCTGGCCGACGCCTGTGCGGCCGACGGCCGCTACACCTTCCTGCTCGACGCCACGCCCCTGCCCTTCACCAACGCCCTGGGCTCGCCGGTCCACCCGGGGGCCCTGCGCTGACGGGCCGCCGGGGCCGGCCGGCGGCCGGGCACCGGAGCACGTTCAGCCGGGCCGGTGGGACGCCGGCGGCCGTCGGTCGGCGCCCCGCTGGGTGCCCCCGGTCCGGGAGGCCGCGCCGCCCCGGGCCTGCGCCGTCCGGGCCGACGCCGCGCCGCCGCCCACCACCGGTCCGGTGCGGGGGCGCAGGGCCCCGGACCCCGGGACCCGGGCCCCCTCGGGCGCCGGGCGCCCGGTCACCGACCAGTGGAGCAGACGGGCCTGGCTGTCGACCAGGGAGGCCGTGCGGATCCCCCAGAATTCGAAGCCGTACCGGTGGCCGGCCACCTGGGCCAGCATGGCCACCAGGGTCCCGGCCGCGGCCATGGGGTCGGCGCCGGCGGGCGAGCCCGAGCGGTCGGCCTGGGCGGCGATCACCTTGGCCAGGGTCACGGTCACGGCGTTGAGGGCGCGGACCCGCAGGCCCTGGAAGCGCAGGTCGCCCTCGACCGTGGTGAGCTCGACCACCCGGAGGACGGCCCGGTTCCGCTCCCAGTAGTCCATGAACCCCTCGACCAGGGCCACGGCCGTCCCCCACGAGGCCTTCTCCGACCAGTCCCCGTCGACCAGGCCGACGAGGACCCCCGCCCCCTCCACCAGCTCCTCGGCCAGGACGGTGATGGCCCCCTCGACGTTCTCGAAGTACTGGTAGAAGGTGGCCGGCGAGGTGCCCGCCGTCCGGGCGATGTCGATCACCTTGATCGAGCGCCACGGGGTGGCCACCAGTAGGTCGGCCGTGCACTCGAGCAGCCGCTGGCGGGTGGCCCGGCCCCGGCGGCCGGGGACGCGCCCGTCGGTGGTGGCGATGGGCTCTCCCGCGTCGGCTCCCGGCATGGGCGCCCATGGTACCGAGGCCGGCCGGGCGTCGACGGGTCCGGGCCGGCGGCGGGCCCCGGGGCCTCCCGGGGGGGCGGTCCTGGTCACCGGCCCGGAATCGGGGGGCGCACTAGGGTGCAGCCATGGCCACGGCCCCGGTGCCCCGTACGTTGACGCGGGCCCAGCAAGCCCGTCGGCAGCGGGTGATCGACGCCGCCATGTCCCTCGGGCTCGGCGGCGGCTACGAGGCCGTCCAGATGCGCGACGTGGCGGCACGGGCCGACGTGGCCATGGGCACGGTCTACCGGTACTTCACCAGCAAGGACCACCTGCTGGCCGCGGCCCTGGTCCACTGGGTGGAGCAGCTCGACGCCCGGCTGGCCCAGCTGCCGGCCCAGGGGGCGACCCCGGCCGAGCGGGTCATCGACGCCCTCGACCGGGCCCTCCGGTCGATGGGCCGCCAGCCCCAGCTGGCCGCGGCCGTCTTCACCACCCTGGCCTCCCCCGACCCGGCGGCCATCCAGTGCCAGCAACAGGTCTCGCTGGTCATGGAGGGGATCATCACCCGGGCCATCGGCGTGCCCCCGCCCCCCGACGTCAGCGACCGGGCCCGCATCCTCGGACACGTCTGGTACTCGGCCCTGGTCGGGTGGGTCAACGGGTGGAGCAGCATGAGCCGGGTCCACGACGAGCTCGCCGTGGCCATCGGGCTGCTCCTCCCCACCGCGGTGTACGCGCCCGTCTGACCTGCACCGCGGCCCGGCCCGTCGGCCACGGCGTATTGCCAGTGGCGGGTCCATCGTCTAGACAGAATGCGGCCGGTCCCGGGCGCGACGGCCACACCAGGACGCGGCCGGGTGGAGAGGGGGTGCGACGTGGCGCGCAAGTGGTGGACGTTGATCGCCGTCTGCTTCGGCACGTTCATGTTGCTGCTCGACATCACCGTGGTCAACGTGGCCCTGCCCGACATCCAGACGGCGCTGCACTCCTCCTTCGCCGACCTGCAGTGGGTCGTGGACGCCTACGCCCTCACCCTGGCCGCCTTCCTGCTCACCGCCGGCGTCCTCGGGGACCTGTTCGGCCGCAAGGGCGTCTACGTCGTCGGCCTGGTCATCTTCTCGGCGTCGTCGCTGGTCTGCGGTCTGGCCACCGATCCGCTCATGCTGAACCTCTCGCGCGCCGTCCAGGGGGTCGGCGGCGCGGTCATGTTCGCCACCTCGCTCGCCCTCGTCGCCCAGGCCTTCTCGGGCCGGGAACGCGGCACGGCCATCGGCATCTACGGGGCGGTGGTGGGAGGGGCGGTGGCCGTCGGCCCGCTCATCGGCGGGGCCATCACCAGCGGCATCGGGTGGCGGTGGATCTTCTTCGTCAACATCCCCATCGGCGTGGCCGCCATCCTCATCACCCTGGCCAAGGTGGAGAACGCCAGCCTCCCGGGCCGGCGCCGGATCGACGGGTTCGGGTTCGTGACCTTCTCGGCGTCCCTCTTCTGCCTGGTGTACGCCCTCGTCCAGGGCAACGCCAAGGGCTGGGGCAGCCCGCTCATCGTGGCCATGCTGGTCGGCTCGGCCGTCCTCATGGCCGGCTTCCTCGTCGCCGAACGGCTCCAGCGCGACCCCATGCTCGACCTCGGGCTCTTCCGCCGGCCGGCCGTCGTGGGGGTCTCCCTCGGCTCCTTCACCCTCTCGGCCTCGATCTTCGCCCTGTTCCTCTACCTGACCCTCTACCTCCAGGACGTCCTGGGCTACAGCCCGCTCCAGACCGGGATCCGCTTCCTCCCCATCACCATGCTCTCCTTCCTGGTGGCCCCGGTGGCCGGCAAGCTCACCGTGTACGTGCACTCCCGGCTCATGCTCGGCCTCGGGCTCCTCCTGGTGGGCTTCGGCTGCCTGCTCATGTCCCACACCGAGGCCTCCTCCTCGTGGACCGTCCTGCTCCCGGGCTTCCTGGTGGCCGGGGTGGGCGTGGGCATCGCCAACCCCGTGCTGGCCTCGGTGTCGGTGTCGGTGGTGCCCCCCGAGCGCAGCGGGATGTCGACCGGGTCGGCCAGCACCTTCCGCCAGATCGGGATCGCCACCGGGATCGCCGGGCTGGGCGCGGTCTTCCTCCACGAGATCCGGGCCAACACGGTCGGCGCCCTCGCCACCTCGCCCGCCGGGCGGTTCCTGGTCGAGCACGGCGGGTCCCGGCTCAACGCGGCCGTCACCGGCGGTGGCGTGCGCCAGGCGGCGGCCAGCATCCCCGACCGGGCCGCCCGGACCGCCCTCCTCGACGCCTACCGTGCCGGCTACACGACGACCCTCAACCACCTCATGGTGATCGCCGCGGTGATCGCCCTGGTGGGTGCCGCCGGCTGCCTGGCCCTCGTCCGCCAGCGGGACTTCGTCCCCAGCCACGCCGCGGGCGACGGGGGCGACGGGGCGGGCGACGGGGGCGACGGCGCCGACCGGTCCCCGGCCGACCCGGACGTGCCCGGCGTGCCGGCGCCGGCACCGGCTCCGGCGGGGTGACGGAGGACGCCCCCGAGCCGCTCGCCGGCCGACCGCTCGACCGACCGCACCCATCCCGCCTCCCCCCCGACCACCCCCGCCGCGACGAGATCCTGGCCGCCCACGGCCGTGCCCTCGAGACCGGCGCCGCAAGCTACCGGGACCCGGCCACCGGGTGGTCGGTCCTCACCGCGTCGTGGCTGGCCGCCCGGGGGACCTGTTGCCGCCAGGGGTGCCGCCACTGCCCGTACGTCGACTGACCCCTCCGGCCGGGGGCCCACCGGGGCCGGGACCGGCCGGCCGGTGCGCCGGGGCCGCCGGGGCCGTTCAGGGGCCGCCGAGCACCGAGCGGTCGCCGGCCCGCAGCCCGGCCAGCAGCCGGCGGTAGGCCCCGG
>DAHVAJ010000033.1 GCA_027314705.1 Acidimicrobiaceae bacterium | reverse complement strand
CAAGCACGTCGGCGACGGTGCGGGCCATCTCCTCCCGCACGGCCCACACCGCCTCGACGGCCAGGTACGGGAGGCCGTCGACGAGCGGCTCGAGCAGCTCGGGCCGGCCGTCGGCCAGGGCCAGGACGGCCGGCGTCTCGGTGCCGTACCGGCCGGCGAGGTGGGCGGCTGCGGCGGCGGCCCGGTCGGGTGTCGTGGTGCGCACGTCGTCACCGGCCGGCCCCTCCCGGCAGGGCCGCGTGGCCCCGTGGAGCCGGAGCCGCCTGGTGGTGCACGGTCGCGCCGGCCGGTGGAGGACGGCGAGGGCGGCGTCGACGGTGTCCTCGGCCATCTTGCGGTAGGTGGTGAGCTTGCCCCCGGTGACGGTCACCACCCCTCCCGGCGAGGTGCGGACGGTGTGGCGGCGCGAGAGGTCGGCGGTCCGCTCGCTGGGCGTGCGGCCCCCACCGGGGGCGAGCAGGGGGCGGAGCCCGGACCAGACGCCGGTGATGTCGGCCGGCGTGATGGCCCGCGTGGAGACGGCGTTGGCCGCGCCGAGGAGGTAGGCGACGTCCTCGGGGGTGCAGTCGGGGTCGTCGAGCGGACCGTCCCACTCGGTGTCGGTCGTACCGAGGTAGACGTGGTCGCCCCAGGAGACGACGAAGATCGACCGCCGGTCCCTCGGCACGGGGAGGACGGCGGCGATGTCGCACGGGAAGACGTCGGCCGGCACGGTGACGTGGACGCCCTTGGCCGGGCGGATGGAACGGGGGTCGACGCCCTCGTCGAGCGCCCGGACCTCGTCCGACCAGACGCCGGCCGCGTTGACCACCACCGCGGCCCGTACCTCGAAGGGCTCGGCGCCCTCCGGGGCCACCCGGGCGCCGGTCACCCGGCCGCCGTCACCGGTCAGGAGGTCCTCCACGTTCGTGTGGTTGGCCGCCACGGCGCCGTGGTCGAGCACGGCCGTCCGCAGGACGGCCAGGGTCAGCCGGGCGTCGTCGGCCCGGGCGTCCCAGTAGAGGAAGCCGGCCACCAGGCGGTCGACCCGGAGGGTGGGGAGGTGCCCGAGGGCCTCGGCCGGGGTGACCTTGGCGTGGCGCCGACCGATGCGCAGCCCGCCGGTGGCGTCGTAGAGCCACAGGGCCGTCCGGTAGGCGCGGGCCACACTCCGGTTGACCACCCCGTCCTTACCGAAGAGGGGGATGAGGAAGGGGAGCGGCGTCACGAGGTGCGGGGCGTTCTCGAGGAGGCGTTGGCGCTCGGCCAGGTTCTCGTAGACCAGGCGGTACTCGCCCTGTTGGAGGTAGCGGATACCTCCGTGGACCAGCTTCGAGGACTTCGAGGAGGTGCCCGAGGCGAAGTCGTGGCGCTCGACGAGGGCGGTGCGCAGGCCGCGGCTGGCCGCGTCCAGGGCCACCCCGGCACCGGTGATGCCACCGCCGACGACCAGCACGTCGAACTCCTCGGTGGCCAGGCGGGTCAGGGCCTCGTGGCGGTCGAACCGACCGGGGACGGCCGGCACTGCGCCGGAGGGTGCGGGCATGGTCAAAGCCTGCCACAGGTCACCGGGCGGGCCGAGCCGTGCCGAGGCCCGGCGCATCGCCCGCGTGGTCGCGGACGTCGAGTCCACCTCGCCGTCCGGCCGGATCGGGTCGAACGTCCGCCGGATCGGTCGCGTCCGGGCGGACCGTGGCCACGAGGTCCACCTTCCCGAGGGACGACCGGGATCGCTCCGTCCGACGCTCCGGTGGGCGGACGTGAGGCGCGACGTGGCGCACGTGCCGCGCGTGGGCTCCCCGACGAGCCCTTCGTCGGACGGCTCGATCATGAGCAGGGGGTCCACGTCGTTCTCCAGGCGTGGCGCCGTCATGGAGGCTGGCAGGACGGGGGTCGGCCCGGAGTCGTGGGCTCCGCGCCCACTGACCCCGTTCCCGCAGCGTACGGGGCGGAGCTCCGGGCACTCGCCGACGGGCACGTGGTGTTCCTGCCCGCCCGACGCGACGTCGTCGCTCCGTTGCCCGCTGCTGACGTCGTGGCGGTCCCCTCGACCGTCGAGGAGGCATTCGGTCGGTCCGTGGTGGAGGCCCCGGCCACGGGGTGCCCGGCGCGGTTCGAGGAGGCGTTCACCTTGGACCGGACCGTCGACGGAGTGGAGGCGGCACTCCGCTCGGCGTGCTGACCGGGCCGGGGCCGCACAGACTGACAACAATTGTTAGCTACCAACCTATGGTGCTAACGTCACGGCGTGCGGACCCCCGAGGAGCTGACGGCGGTGTTCCGGTCGACCGGCCGCAAGGTCACGCCCCAGCGGCAGTGCATCTTCCGGCTCCTGCAGGGGAACGGGGCCCACCCGTCCGCGGAGGCCGTGCACGCCGCCGCGGCGACCGAGATGCCCACCATCTCGCTGAAGACCGTCTACCAGACGCTCCACGATCTCACCGACCTCGGCGAGATCACCGCCCTCGACGTGGGCACCGGCAGCACCCGCTTCGACCCCAACGTCGGTGCGGCCCACCACCACCTCGTCTGCCGGCGGTGCGGCGCCGTGCGCGACCTCGCCGCCGACCTGGCCGCGCCGGAATTGCCCGAGGGCGCCACCCTCGGGTTCGCGGTGGGGCCGGCCGAGGTCGTGTTCCGGGGCCTGTGCCCGGACTGCCGGGCGTCGTCGGAACCGGATCCCCATCGGGCCCGCCCGGCAGCCGGGGCCGCGCCCGGAGCCCCGGACGGCCGCCCCCCGCAGGTCAGGATGTAGCGATGAAGCGCAGCCGAAGAGCAAAGGAGCAGGCACCGTGCCCCCACTCAAGAACACCAAGACCGAGGCCAACCTGAAGGAGGCCTTCGCCGGCGAGAGTCAGGCCAACCGGCGGTACCTCTACTTCGCCCAGAAGGCGGACGTCGAGGGCTACCCGGACGTCGCCGCCCTCTTCCGCTCGGTGGCCGAGGGTGAGACCGGCCACGCCTTCGGTCACTTCGACTTCCTCCGCGAGGTGGGCGACCCGGTGACCGGCGCCGCCGTGGGTCCGACCGAGGACAACCTCAAGTCGGCCATCGAGGGCGAGACGTACGAGTACTCGGAGATGTACCCCGGCTTCGCCCGCACGGCCCGCGGCGAGGGCTTCGACGAGATCGCCGAGTGGTTCGAGACCCTGGCCCGGGCCGAGAAGAGCCACGCCGGTCGGTTCACCGAAGGCCTCGAGTCGGTCTCCTGACCGCGGTCCGACCGCCGACCCTGGGTGTGCCCCGGGACAGGCGGCCGGACGTCGGCTGCGCCGATGACGACCTACGACCCAGCTGATCCCGAGTACCTCGACGAGGGTGCTGTCCGCGCCGAGCTGACCCGGGTCTTCGATCTCTGCCACGGGTGCCGGCTGTGCTTCAACCTGTGCCCGTCCTTCCCGACCCTCTTCGACCTCATCGATGCCCGGGACGGTGACGTCGGCGGCCTGACCGCCGCCGAGCAGGACCGGGTCGTCGACGCGTGCTACCAGTGCAAGCTGTGCTACCTGAAGTGCCCCTACGTGCCGCCCCACGAGTGGAAGCTCGACTTCCCGCGGCTCATGCTCCGGGTCCACGCCCGGCGCCATGCCAGTGGCGTCCCGGCCCGCGAGTGGGTGACCGACCAGGTGCTCGGGCGGACCGACCTCCTCGGCCGCGTCTCGACCGCGGTCGCACCGGTGGTCAACGCCGTGACCGGCCACCCGGGTTCGCTGGCGCGCCGGCTCATGCAGCGGTCGGTGGGCCTGGCGGCCGGACGGCTCCTTCCGCCCTACGCCCGTACCCGCTTCACCACCTGGTTCCGCCGACGGCCGGCCGACCGCGGCCCGGCCGCGTTCGCAGCGGGGTCGGTCCAGGCGCACGTGTCGGTGTTCCCGACCTGTTTCGTCGAGTACATGGACCCGGCCGTGGGACAGGACCTGGTGAAGGTCTTCGAGTACAACGGCGTCGCCTGCTCGCTACCCGAGGGAACCCGGTGCTGCGGCGCGCCCTGGCTGCACCAGGGGAACGTCGCCGCGTTCTCGAAGGTGGCCGCCCGCAACGTGGCCGTGCTGGCCGACGAGGTGCGGGCCGGACGGGACGTGGTCGTCGCCCAGCCCACCTGTGCCTACGTGGTGCGCCAGGACTATCCGGCCTACCTGGCGGCCACGTCCCAGGCCGCCGACGCCCGGCTCGTGGCCGCCCACGCCTCGGACCCGGCCGAGTACCTCATGAAGCTCCACAAGGGCGAGGGGACGAACCTCGACACCGAGTTCCCCGGGCGCGCCGCCGGGACCGTGCCCGACCAGGTCACCTACCACGTGGCCTGCCACCTCCAGGCCGAGCAGATCGGCCTGAAGAGCCGCGATCTGCTCAAGGTGGCCGGCATCCGGGCCACCCCCGTCCAGCGGTGCTCGGGCATCGACGGCACCTGGGGCTACCGGGCCGAGAACTACGAGCTGGCCCGCAAGGTGGCGGCCCCGCTCAAGCGGGAGGTCGAAGCGGCCGGCCACGAGGTGGTCTGCGGAGACTGCCACCTGGCCAACGGTGCGATCCTGCAGGAGACGGGCATCCGTCCCGTCCACCCGATCCAGCTCGTGGCCCGCGCCTACGGCATCCCCGAGGAGGAGCCGTGAGCCCGCCCGGGGCAACGGCCCCGCTCGCCCTCGACGACATCGCCGACCTGCGCGCCTACGAGCGCGGCCGGGACGCATTCCGGCGCGAGGTCATCGCCGTGAAGAAGCGGCGGCGGGTGTCCGTCGGCCCGGTCGTGACGCTCACCTTCGAGAACCGCACGACCGTCCGTTTCCAGGTCCAGGAGATGGCCCGCGC
>DAHVAJ010000024.1 GCA_027314705.1 Acidimicrobiaceae bacterium | reverse complement strand
CCATCGGGTCGTCGTCGGCCACCGGGTCGTCCCCGGTCACCGGGTGGTCGCCGGTCACCGGGTGGTCGCCGGCGTCCGGCGCCGCGATGGCCCTCGGAGCGTCGGTTGCTGCCCGTCCGCCGCCCGCCCGTGCCGGGGCGGGCAACGCCCGCTCCAGCGGCGGCGCGACGGCGGTCCGCCCGTTCGGGGTCGGGTCGCCGACGAAGGGCTCGGAGACGGCGTCGAACAGCGAGGGCGCCGGCCCGTTCTCGAGCCGACCCTTGATCACCTTGAGCGGCAGGAAGTGCTCCCGCTGCTGTCGGAGGATCCAGCGCAGGCGCTCGACGTCGTGCTCGTAGAACTTGCGGTACCCGGACGGGGTCCGCTCGGGGTTGACGAGCCCCTGGCTCTCGAGGAAGCGGATCTTCGAGATGGTCACGTCCGGGAACTCCTGGCGCAGCAGGGTCAGCACGTCCCCGATGGACAGGTACGACCGGCCGCTCACCCCTCGCCCCCGGTCACTCCCCGGCCGCCTTCAGGTAGACGAGCTGGAACTTGCCGATCTGGACCTCGTCCCCGCTGGCCAGGACGGCCTCCTCGATGCGCTCGCGGTTGACGTAGGTGCCGTTCAGGGAGCCCACGTCGCGCAGCGTGGTGACGCCGTCCACGGTGACGAACTCGGCGTGGCGACGGGAGACGGTGACGTCGTCGAGGAAGAGCTCGCTCTCGGGGTGCCGGCCGGCCCGGACCACGTCCTGCTCGAGGGCCAGGCGGGCACCCTCGCTCGCCCCCCGCTTGACCACCAGCAGGCCCACGCCCCGTGGGAGCTCGATGGCGGTCAGGGCCGCCGTCTCGCCCCCCTCGGGGAGCTCGTCGAACGGGTGTACCGACACCGAGGTGTCGGGGGCCGAGGTCACGAGGGCGGTCCCGCACGACGAGCAGAAGTTCACGCCCTCGGGGTTCTTCTGACCGCACTGGTGGCAGAACACAGCATCCACGGTAGTCGCTCCGTTCGCCGGGCTCCGGAGGGCGGTCGATCCCGGAGGCCTCACTCCTCGGTCAGACGACGGTAGGCGGCGGCGTCGAGCAGCTCCCCCACGCCGGCCGGGTCCGACGGGGCGATCTCGCAGATCCACCCGTCCCCGTAGGGATCGGCGTTCAGGCGCTCGGGGGCGTCGGCCAGCGCGTCGTTGACGGTCACCACCTCGCCGGCCACGGGCGCGTAGAACTCCGACACCGACTTGGTCGACTCGACCTCCCCGAGGAGGCCGCCGGCCTCGACCGCGGTGCCGGCGGCGGGCAGGTCGACGAAGACCACGTCACCGAGGGCGTCCTGGGCGTAGTCGGTGATGCCGACCCGCACCAGCCCGCCGTCGACCCGGGCCCACTCGTGGTCGCTCGAGTAGCGCAGCTCGTCCGGCACGTCCATAGGCGGCGACGTTACCCGACCGGCCCGCGACGCGTCGCCGCCGGACTCAGCGCAGCAGCTGCTCGAGCCGGGTGGTGTACTCCTGGGCCCGGGCCTCGGCCCGGGCCCCGCTCGCCCCCTCGGCCCAGACGTGGGTGAGCGGCTCCTCGGGATCGGGCAGCACGAGCGTCCACCCGTCCTCCTCGAGGATCTTGACCCCGTCGACCAGCACCAGCTCCCGGCCGGGCGAGCGTTCGACCAGCGTCCGCATGAGCATCCCCTTCTGGTCCCACGGCGTGTGCACGACCTGGTGGGCGATGCGGACCGGGGGCAGGGCCTCGACCATCTCCGAGAGGGTCCGGCCGCTCGAGGTGAGCAGGGCGAGCAGGTTGACCAGGGTGGCGGCCCCGTCGAAGGCGGGCAGGAAGGCCGGGAAGATGAACCCGCCCAACTGGCTGGCGGCGAGCGTGACCCGTTCGGAACGGGCCACCTCCATCAGGTGGGAGGCCGACAGCTTGGTCCACACGATGGTGGCGCCGGCCTTCTGGCAGATCTCCTCGGCGGCCGTGCTGGCCGCCACCGGCAGGGCGATCCGGGCCCCGGGGTGGGCCTCGGTGACCAGGCTGACCAGGACCAGGAGGGCTTCGTCGTGGCTGAGGGCATGGCCCTGGTCGTCGACGATGTCGACGAACTCGCCGCCGGGGTCGAGGACGGCGCCGAGGTGGGCCCCCGAGGCCCGCACCAGCTCGGCCACCCGGGCGGCCGACGCCTGGCGGTCGAAGGCCAGCACGTTGGCGGTGTTGGCGTAGGGGTTGACCACGAGCACGTCGGCCCCGAGCTTGGCCAACAGGTTGGGCATGACGAAACTGGCCGTCCCGTAGGAGTAGTCGAGGACCAGCTTGAGCCCGGCCTCGGGCACCGAGCTCAGGTCGACCGAGCCGACCAGCGCCGCCGTGTACTGCTCGAGCGTCCGGGGCGGGAAGCCGAGGTCGCCGATCTCGCGGGCCAGCACCCGGCGGAAGTCCTCGCGGTGGTAGAGCCGTTCGATCTTTCGCTGGGTGGCCTCGTCGACGTCGATGCCGTCCTTGTCGAAGAAGCGGAGCACCACCGACTGGGGGTCGTCGGGGTCCAGCCGGACGGTGACCCCGGCGATGTTGGCCGACGAGGTGACCTGGAACCGGGTGACCGGCACCGTCGCCGCCTCGAGGTCGTCCACGTTGATCCCGGCCGCGTTGCAGCCGACCATCACGGCGCGCTTGAGGACTCGGGCGGCCCGCGACGTGTCCCGCGAGCTGGTGACGGTGGCCCCCTTCTCGAGGGTGGAGGCCCAGGCCATCGAGAGCCGCACGGCCAGCTCCGGACTGATGTCCACGTTGGCCAGACCCCGCACGCCGTCGCGGCCGAACAACGAGCGGGCGCCCCGCGACTCCCACACGATCGACGAGTTGACGAAGGCCCCGGCCTCGACCGTCTTGAACGGGTAGATCTTCACCCCGGAGCTGATCTCGGCGTGGGCCCCCACGAAGCACTCGTCCCCGAGGACCGTGCCCTG
The DNA here is from genome assembly GCA_027314705.1 of Acidimicrobiaceae bacterium. Classification (GTDB taxonomy): domain Bacteria; phylum Actinomycetota; class Acidimicrobiia; order Acidimicrobiales; family RAAP-2; genus Bog-756. Next base: position 10,936 of record DAHVAJ010000024.1, on the reverse strand, counting down.
CTCGCAGCGGACCCCCTGGCGCAGGTCGGAGCCGCGCCCGAGGACCGTGCCCTCGAGCCGCACGCCGGCGGCGAGGTAGGTGTTGTCGTGGACCACCGAGCGCTCCACCGAGGCGTTCTCGCCGATGCGCACGTTGCGCCCGAGGGTGCAGTACGGCCCGAGCCGGGCGTCGGGGCCCACCACGCAGTTGTCGCCGACCACGGCCGGACCGATCAGTTCGACGGACGGGTCGATCTCGGCGCCCTTGCCCACCCACAGCCCGGGGCGGAGCTGGAAGCCCTCGATGTTGACCGTGACCTTCTGGTCGAGGATGTCGTGGTGCGCGCTGAGGTACGCCTCCAGGGTGCCCACGTCCTCCCAGTAGCCCTCGGCCACGTAGCCGAAGAGCTCCCTCCCGGCGGCCAGCGCCTCGGGGAAGGACTCACCGGAGAAGTCGACCGACCGGCCTTCGGGGATGAAGTCGAAGATCTCGGGCTCGAGGACGTAGATGCCGGTGTTGATGGTGTCGCTGAAGACCTGCCCCCAGGTCGGCTTCTCGAGGAAGCGTTCGATGGAGCCGTCGTCGCGGGTGATCACGATCCCGAACTCGAGGGGGTTCTCGACGGCCTTGAGGGCCAGGGTGGCCAGCCCGCCGTGGGCGTCGTGGAAGGCCACCACCCGGCTGAGGTCGATGTCGGTGAGGACGTCGCCCGAGATGACGAGGAACCGCTCGTCGAGCTCGTCCCGGGCGTTGCGCACCGACCCGGCCGTGCCGAGGGGCGTGGACTCGGTGGCGTAGACCATGCGCACCCCGAAGGCCGAGCCGTCGCCGAAGTAGGTGCGGATGGTGTTGGCCATGAAGGCCACCGTCACCACGATGTCCTCGAACCCGTGGTCCCGCAGCAGGTTGACCACGTGCTCCATCATCGGGATGTTGGCCATCGGGAGCATGGGCTTGGGCTGGTTGGAGGTGAGCGGCCGCAGGCGGGTGCCCTCGCCGCCGGCCATGATCACTGCCTTCATCGGGGGGCGTCCTCCCCGGCCGGGCGGGCGGGCGGCCGCCCGGCCGCCAGGGCCTGGCGGGCGGCGGGCACGTACGACGCGGCGGCCATCCAGGCCAGCGTGAGCCCGAGGAGGCCGACCGGCCAGGTCACGGCGTGCAGGGCCCGCTGCCAGGCCGCCGGCCCGTCGCTCAGCAGGAAGGCCGGGTAGGCGGTCATGAGGGCGAAGGTGCCGGCCTTGCCCACCCAGAGCACGTCGATGCGGGACGCCCCGAGCGAGGCCAGGACCAGCACGGCCACGGAGACGAGGACCTCGCGCACCAAGGTGGCCGCCCCGAACCAGACCGGCACCGCGCCGTGGAGGGTGATGGTGACCACGGCGGTGGCCACCAACACCCGGTCGGCCACCGGGTCGAAGACCTTCCCCACCGTCGAGACCTGGTGGAAGCGACGGGCCACGTACCCGTCGATCCAGTCGGTGGCGCCGAGCGCGCCGAGCAGCACGGCGGCACCGGTCTGGCGGTGGGCGCCGAAGAGCAGCCACACGTAGACCGGCACAAAGGCCAGCCGGACCAGGGTGATGAGGTTGGGGACGGTGAGGACCCGGTCGACCGCCGGCCCGTCGTCGCCGGCGATGTCCGTCCTCCTCGGGCTCGCCTCCACGCCGTCCACACCGTGGAGTCTACGGGTCCCCCCGGCCCCGCCGGAGACCGATGCCGTGCTCGGCCTCGGGGCCGGCGACCGTAGGCTCGGGCGTCGCCATGCCCCGCGCCGCCCGCCCCGCCCCGCCCGCCGCCACGGCCATGACCCGGGGCATGGTGGCCCTCTTCGCCGTGTCCTGCGGGGTCTCGGCGGCCAACCTGTACTACGCCCAGCCCCTCCTGGCCTCGATCAGCACCGGGTTCCGCGCCGGCGCCGGCCGCACCGCCCTGGTGGTCACCGCGGCCCAGGTCGGCTACGGGCTGGGCCTGGCCCTCCTCGTCCCGCTCGGGGACCTGCTGGTCCGCCGGCGCCTGGTGCCCGTGCTGCTGGCCGGAGCGGCCGTGTCGCTGGCCGCCTCGGCCCTCGCCCCCGACCTCGCCGTCCTGGCCGCGGCGGTGGCCGTCACCGGGATCTGCTCGGTGGCCGCCCAGGTCCTCGTCCCCTTCGCCGCCACCCTGGCCGCCCCCGAGCGGCGCGGCCGGGTGGTGGGCACGGTCATGAGCGGGCTCCTCCTCGGCATCCTCCTGGCCCGGACGGTCTCGGGCCTGGTGGCCGAGTTCGCCGGGTGGCGGACCGTGTACGCCGTGGCCGCCGTGGTGGTGAGCGTGCTCGCCGCCGTGCTGGCCCGCCGGCTGCCCGGCGAGGAGGCCCGCCCCGCCGTCCGCTACGGGCGGCTCCTGGCCTCGGTGGTCGGCCTGGTGCGCACCGAGCCCCTGCTCCGCCTCCGCTCGGCGCTCGGCGCCCTGGTGTTCGCCACCTTCTCGGTGCTCTGGACGAGTCTCGCCTTCCTGCTCGCCGGCCCGCCCTACCACGAGGGCGAGGCGGTCATCGGCCTCTTCGGCCTACTCGGGGCGGCCGGCGCCCTGGCCGCCGTGTGGAGCGGGCGGCTGGCCGACCGGGGCCTCGAGCCCCTGGTGTCGGGGGGGTCGCTGGTGCTGCTGTTGGCCGCCGTGGGCCTGCTCGCCCTGGGCGGCCACCACCTGGTGGCGCTGGTGGCCGGGGTCGTCCTCGCCGACCTGGCCATCCAGGCCGTCCACATCCAGAACCAGCAGCTCGTCTTCGCCCTCGACCCGGGGGCCCGCTCCCGCCTGAACACCGCCTACATGGTCTGCTACTTCCTCGGCGGCGCCGTCGGGTCGGCCACGGCCGGCGCGGCCTGGGCGGCGGCCGGCTGGCCCGGGGTGGTGACCCTCCTGTTCGTCTACGCCGGTGGCGCCACCCTCCTCTGGGCCGCCTCGCGCCTCGCGGCCTTCGGCCGGGCCCACCTGCGGCGGGCCGGCTGAGCTCGGGGGTACCGTCCGACCGCCGGGCGCGACCAGACTGGGGGGGTGGGAGCGTTCCGACCGGTCGACCGTGCCCTCGGGGCCGCCGTGCTGGTCCTGCTGGCCGTCCTGGCCGGCCTGGCGCTCACCGTCCCCGCGGCGTCCCCGGGAGCCGCTCCGACCACCCCCGCCGGGACCCGACCGCCGACCGGCGTGGTGCCGGCGGCCGCGACCTCGCCGGCCGATCTGCCCGCTCCGCTCCCGGTGGCGCCGGGCGCGGTCGGTGCGCCGGCCCCCTCGCCGGCCCCCCCACCGGTCACCCCCCCGCCGGCCTCCGCCCCTCCGGCCTCCGCCCCTCCGGCCGGACCGGTCACCGCCGTGGGCGACTCGATCATGCTCGACATCCAGCCCTACCTCGAGGCCGACCTGCCCGGGGTGTCCGTCGACGGCCAGGTCGGCCGGCAGTTCGAGGCCGGCATCGCCGTGGTCCGGGCCGACCGGGCGGACGGCACCCTCGGGCGCGTGCTCGTCGTCGAGCTCGGCACCAACGGCACGGTCACCCCGGCCGACGTGGACGCCATGATGCAGGCCGCCGCCGGCGTGGCCCGGGTGGTGTTCGTCAACGTCGACGTGCCTCGGCCGTGGGAGACGGCGGACAACGCCGTGTTGGCCGACGCCGTCGTGCGCTACCCGGGCGTGGCCGTGCTGGCCGACTGGTACGCCGAGTCGTCCGGGCACCCCGAGTGGTTCACCCCCGACCAGGTCCACCTCCAGCCGCTCGGGTGCGCCGCCCTGGCCGACCTCATCGCCCAGGAGGTCTAGCCCACCCCGCCCCCGGTGACCGGGGCGGGGGGCGAGGGCCCCCGGTGGGGCCGGCGATCCGGTCGACCGGCCGGCGGGCGGTAGCCTCGGCGCCGCGTCCCGAGGTCGGGCTCCACGGAGGGAGTGACGTGCCACCACGACGACTTGCCGCGCTCGGGGCCGCCGCCGTGCTCCTCACCGGTGGCGCGGCGTGCTCGGCGTCCGTCCGGCCCACGGCCGCCGACCACCGGGACCCGGTCCGGACCACCACCACGACGGCCGCCCCGACCTCCACCGTCCCCTCGGCCACCCCCACCACCGTCGAGGCGCCCGTCGTCGCCGTCCCGGGGTGGTCGGCGCCGTCGACCACCCTGCCGCCGGGCGGCGGCTTCACCGCCGTCTCGTGCCTCTCCGACGTGTTCTGCGTGGCCGTCGGCGGGGGGGCCAACGAGGCCGACGCCACGGCGACCACGGGCAGTGGCGTGACCCAGTCCTGGGACGGTGCGGCCTGGTCGCCGCCGTCGGTCTACTTCCCGGCCCCGGCCACCGGCCCGGTGACCGCACCCGAGCTCCCGTCCGTGGCCTGCACCGGCGGCCCCACGTGCACCATCGTCGACGGCTCGGGCCACGTGAGCACCGGCGACGGGACCGACTGGTCGGCACCCGCCCCGCTGCCGGCGGCCCAGGTCGTGGCGGCCAACCCGTTCGACCCGGGCCCGGGCCACCCGGGGTCGCGCTCGGCCGCGGTGGCCTGCGCCGCCCCCGGCTCCTGCGCCTACGTCGACAACACCGGCCACGCCGCGGCCTCGACCGGCGGCACCTGGTCCGTGCCCCAGACCCTCCTCGAGCCGGTCGGCCCGGCCGTGGCCCTCTACCAGACCGGCCGCGTGGGGCTGGCCTGCACCGGTCCCTCGGCCTGCACGGCGGCCGTCGGCACGGCCGTCCTCGACTGGAACGGCACCTCCTGGCGGACGGAGCCGTCCCCCTTCGGGCTGGCCGGCATGGTCGGCGACAGCGCCGTGGCCTGCCCGACGGCGGCCCTGTGCGCCATCGTCCACGGCACCGCCGTCTCCGTCCGGTCGCTCGGCGGCACCTGGTCGGCACCGACGGTCATCGACCCGGCCGGCGACCTCGACGCCCTGGCCTGCCCGACGGCCGACCGCTGCCTGGCCGCCGACGGACACGGCAACGTGCTGACCTGGTCGGGCGGCGCCTGGTCGGCCCCGGCCAAGGTCATCCCGGCCCCGGTCGACTACGCCGGCGACGGCACGACCCTGGCCTGTCCGACGGCCGGGTTCTGCATGGTGCTGAACGGCGACGGCGACTACGCCACCTTCCAGGGCCCGGGCTCGTCGCCCTGAGCCGGCTACCCGACCCGGCCGGCCAGCTCGGCCAGGGCCCGGACGGTGCGCCCGTTGCGGGTCGTCGCCACGACGCCGAGCCGGCGTTCGAGGAAGGCGTTGGAGAACGGCGAGTCGCTGGAGCGGCCGGCGCAGTGGACGAAGACGTGCGACCCCGAGACGGTGCAACGGTCCGGGCCGAGGGAGCCGGCCTCGGCCCCGAGGGCGGCGGTCCGTCGGCGGTCCGGAACGGCGTCGAGGAAGGTCACGAGCAGCCGGGTCGGGTCGAGGTCCGCTGGGGAGAAGGACGGGGCCGCCACCAGCCGGGTCAGCTCCGGTCCGGTGCGGGCCAGCACCGGCACGGCCACCCCGAGCTCGGCGTCGAGGGCCCGGGCCGTCGCCGCGGCCAGGGCGTCGGGCGCGACGGGCGACGCGCAGACGACGTTGCCGGACTGGAGGTGGGTGACGACGTCGGTGGCCCCGAGGGAGGCCACCAGTCGGCGCAGGTCGGCCATGGGCACCCGGTTGTGCCCGCCGACGTTGACGCTGCGCAGCAAGAGCACGACCGGGACCACGGCGCCCACCCCGCTCCGCCGACCGGACCGGACCGGCGGGACTACCCGACCGTCCAGGACGAGCCCGAGCGCAGGAGGGCGGCGAAGTCGCCCGGACCGCGTCGCTCGGTGGCGAGCGCGATCTGGTCGGCCATCTGCTCGCCGTACTCGCCCCGCTCCACGTCCCGGAACACGCCGATGGGGGTGGGCTCGAACGGCCCCCGCGACAGCCGGCTCAGCTGGAAGGCCAGCCCCGGGTTCTCCTTGTGCTCGTCGTGGACGAGCAGGGCGTCCTCGCCGACCGCGGCCACCTCGGCCACCTCGACCGACCCGTCGGGGTCCATGACCACGCCGAACTGGCCCTCGGCCCCGAAGCGGATGGGCTCGCCGTGGACGAGGGGGATGAGCATGTCGGCCCGGTGGTCCTTGCCGGTGATCTGCCCGAAGGCCCCGTCGTTGAAGACGTTGCAGTTCTGGTAGATCTCGACGAAGGAGGCGCCCTTGTGGGCGTGGGCCCGGCGGAACGTCTCCATCATGTGCTTGCGGTCCATGTCGTGGGTGCGGGCCACGAAGCCGGCCTCGGCCCCGAGGGCCAGGCTGAGCGGGTTGAAGGGCTGTTCGAGGGAGCCGAACGGTGTCGACTTGGTCACCTTGGCCACCTCGGAGGTGGGTGAGTACTGGCCCTTGGTGAGTCCGTAGATCTGGTTGTTGAAGAGCAGGATGGTGAGGTTGACGTTGCGGCGGAGGGCGTGGATGAGGTGGTTGCCGCCGATGGAGAGGGCGTCGCCGTCGCCGGTGACGACCCACACGTCGAGATCGGGGCGGGTGGTGGCCAGCCCGGTGGCGATGGCCGGGGCCCGTCCGTGGATCGAGTGCATGCCGTAGGTGTTCATGTAGTACGGGAAGCGGGCGGCGCAGCCGATGCCCGAGAGGAACACCGTCCGCTCCCGGCGGACGCCCAGCTCGGGCATGAGCATCTGGACGGCGGCCAGGATCGAGTAGTCGCCGCACCCCGGGCACCACCGCACCTCCTGGTCGGAGGACCAGTCCTTTCGGGTGGTCGCCGGTGCCGGCTCGGCCAGGTCGGTCATGACGCACCCTCCTCGTCTGCTGTCAACGACGCGATCTGCTGCAGGAGGGCCTCCTCCATGGCGGCCGCCCGGAACGGGACGCCGCGCACCTGGGTGAAGGAGACGGCGTCCACCAGGTACTCGGCCCGGAGCAGCCGGCTGAGCTGGCCCAGGTTGACCTCGGGCACGAGCACCCGCCGGTAGCGGCGCAGCACGTCGCCGAGGTCGGCCGGGAAGGGGTGCAGATGCACGAGGTGGGCCTGGGCCACGGCGTGGCCCCGGGCCCGCACCCGCTCGACCCCGGCGGCGATGGCCCCGTAGGTCGAGCCCCACCCGATCACCAGCACCTCGGCGCCCTCCTGGCCGTCGACGTCGGTGGGCGGGATGTCCCGGGCGATGGCCGCGATCTTGGCCGCCCGCAGCCGGGTCATCCGCTCGTGGTTGGCCCCGTCGTAGGAGACGTTGCCCGACCCGTCGGACTTCTCGAGGCCGCCGATGCGGTGCTCGAGGCCGGTGAGTCCGGGCGGGGCCCAGGGGCGGGCCAGGGTCTCCTCGTCGCGGATGTAGGGCCAGAACGAGGGCACCCCGTCGTCGCCCACGTGGTTGGGCTCGGTGGCGAAGTCCGGGTCGATGGCGGGCAGGTCCTCCAGCTCGGGCAGGCGCCAGGGCTCGGTCCCGTTGGCCAGGTACCCGTCGGAGAGCAGCAGGACCGGGGTGCGGTAGGTGACGGCGATGCGCACCGCCTCGAGGGTCGCCTCGAAGCAGTGGCCCGGTGTGCGGGCCGCGATGATGGGCATCGTGGACTCGCCGTGGCGACCGTACATGGCGTGGAGCAGGTCGGCCTGCTCGGTCTTGGTCGGCAGCCCGGTCGAGGGCCCGCCCCGCTGGATGTCGATGACCAGCAGGGGGAGCTCGAGGCTGACGGCCAGTCCCATCGTCTCCGACTTGAGGTCGATGCCCGGGCCCGAGGTGGTGGTCACCCCGAGGGCCCCCCCGAAGGAAGCCCCGAGGGCGGCGCCGATGCCGGAGATCTCGTCCTCGGCCTGGAAGGTCCGCACCCCGAACTGCTTGTGCTTCGAGAGCTCGTGGAGGATGTCCGAGGCCGGGGTGATCGGGTACGTCCCGAGGAACAGTGGCAGGCCGCTGCGGAGGGAGGCGGCGATGAGCCCCCAGGCCGTGGCCGTGTTCCCGGTGACGTTGGCGTACTCGCCGGGCTCGAGCACGGCCGGCTTGACCTCGTAGGCCGACTCGAACAGCTCGGCGGTCTCGCCGAAGTTGTAGCCGGCCTTGAAGGCCCGCTGGTTGGCCTCGAGCACCAGCTCCTTGCCGGCGTAGCGTTCGGCGATCCAGGCCAGGGTGGGCTCGATCGGACGGGTGTACAGCCAGCTCACCAGGCCGAGGGCGAAGAAGTTCTTCGACCGCTCCGCATCGCGGGGCTTCACCCCGGCGCCCTTGGAGACCTCGGTCGTGATCGAGGTCATGGGGACCTCGTAGACGGTGTAGGCACCGAGCGAGCCGTCCTCCAGCGGATTGACCTCGTAGCCGGCCTTGGCCAGGCTGCGGTCGTCGAAGGCGTCGGAGTTGACGATGACCGTGGCCCCCTGGGGCAGGGCGCCGACGTTGGCCAGCAGGGCGGCCGGGTTCATGGCCACCAGCACGTTGGGCTGGTCGCCGGGGGTCGAGATGTGGTGGTCGGAGATGTGGACCTGGAAGGCCGAGACCCCGGCCAGGGTGCCGGCCGGGGCCCGGATCTCGGCCGGGAAGTCCGGGAAGGTGGCGATGTCGTTGCCCAGGAGTGCGGACGAGGTCGTGAACCGGTCCCCGGCCAACTGCATGCCGTCGCCCGAGTCACCGGCGAAGCGGATCACCACCCGGTCGATCAGGTGGTGGGACTTCGCATCGGTCGTCGTGTCGGACACCCTGCTCCTCGTTCCTGCTGTTCGTACCGCGCCGTTGCGCCACCCCGCGGTCACGCTCACGCGCCCGACCGACCGGTCGTCCCGGTGTCGTCCCCACCCTCGGGCGCCCGCCGGCGCGGGTGCCGGCTGACGCCCTCCCCGTCGGTCGGACCACCGGATGCGCAGTCTACCGCCGCCGCGGCCCCGCCCCGGGACCGCGGTCGACCCGGCGACGGTCAGGCGACGGTCACCGCCGGATCGAGGTAGACGTCCTGGATGGCGTGGATGAGGGCGGCGCCCTCGTCGGTCGGCCGCTGGAAGGCCTTGCGACCGACGATGAGACCGGCGCCGCCGGCCCGCTTGTTGACCACGGCGGTCCGGACGGCCTGGGCCAGATCGTCGGCGCCCTTGGACTCGCCGCCCGAATTGATGAGCGGGATCCGGCCGGCGTAGCAGTTGACCACCTGCCACCGGCAGAGGTCGATCGGGTGGTCGGTCGTCAGCTCGTCGTAGACCAGCGGATCCGTCTTGCCGAACCCGAGGGCCCGGTAGCCGCCGTTGTTCTCCGGCTGCTTCTGCTTGATGATGTCGGCTTCGATGGTGACCCCGAGATGGTTGGCCTGGCCGGTGAGGTCGGCCGACACGTGGTAGTCGGTGCCGTCGTGCTTGAACGCCGGGTTGCGCAGGTAGCACCAGAGGACCGTGAACATCCCGAGCCGGTGGGCCTCGGCGAAGGCCCGGGAGACCTCGACGATCTGGCGGTCGGCGCCGTCCGAGCCGAAGTAGACCGTGGCCCCGACCCCCACGGCACCGAGGTCGGCGGCCTGGCCCACTCCGGCGAAGAGGACCTGGTCGTAGGTGTTCGGGTAGTTGAGGAAGTCGTTGTGGTTGAGCTTCACGATGAAGGGGATCCGGTGGGCGTAGCGCCGGGCCACGATCCCGAGGCCGCCCAGGGTGGTGGCGATGGCGTTGCAGTCGGCGGCGATGGCCAGGTCGCAGAGCCGGGCCGGGTCGAAGTAGGCGGGGAACCGGGAGAAGCTGGCCGCGGCCGAGTGCTCGATGCCCTGGTCGACGGGGAGGATGGAGACGTACCCGGTGCCGGCCAGGCGACCGGTGCCGTAGAGCGTCCCGAGGTTGCGCAGCACGGTCGGCGAGCGGTCCGAGTCGCGGAAGACCTCGTCGATGACGTCCGGGCCTGGCAGGGTCAGGAGGTCGGACGGAAAGGCCGTCGCCTTGTGGTGGAGCAGGGAGTCCGCTTCGTCGCCCAGCAACGGTTCGAGGTTCATGGGTCGAAGCCTAACGGCCACCGTGGGACCGGTTCGGCGGCCGGCGCGGGCGGGGAGCCGACCCCAGGGCGGCCAGCCGGTCGGCCACGTCGTAGGCCTCGGGATCGGTGGCCGCCACCCGGGCGAAGAGCTCGCGGGCCCGGGCCAGGTCGCCGGCCCGCTCGGTCAGGTCGGCGAGCACGTACCACTGGCGGAGGTGGCGCTCGGACGGGTTGCGCACCAGGCGGCCGGCGCCCGCCTCCACCAGCAGGTCGACGGCCCGCTCCAGGTCGCCGCGATCGGCCCAGGTGCCGGCCAGCACGAGCCGGCCCTCGGCCATGACCTCGGGCTCGGGCGAGCCGCGACGCAGCTCGTCCCAGAGGGCCTCGACCCGGGCCGGCCGCCCGATCGCCCGCTGGCAGTCCATGCGGACCGGGTGCTGGTCGACCGAGCCGGTGAGGGCGGCGAAGGCCTCGAGCTGGGCCAACGCCGCCTTCCACTGCCCCTGGTGGTACTGGCACAGGCCGAGGAGCTCGTGGGCCGAGGCCGCGTTGGGCACGGCGTCGACCACGGGCCGGAGCATGCGGGCCGCGTCGCGGTAGCGCTCGCGTTCGTAGGCGCCGATCCCGGCGGCCATGCGCTCGGACATCCGCTCGCCGAGGTGGTTCCAGTCGGGTCCGGCGGCCGAGGCCAGCTCGGCGGCCAGGTCGGCCGGCAGCTCGGCCGGCGGGGCCACCGAGCGGTGGGCCGGAGGGCGCAGCCGTTCCGGCCGGCCCCCCGCGTCGCCCCGCCCCTCGTCCACCCGCACGAACCGCTCGGGCACGAACGGCTCGGTCCGGGTGCGGGCCTGTCGCCGCCCCTCGGCGGTGTCGTCGCCCGGACCGCGCCCCTCGGACCCGGAGCGCACCGTGCTGGCCCCGCGCCGGGCCACGCTCCCCCATCCCTTGCGGACGACCGGGGCGGTGCCGGACCCACGCTCGCCCGAGCGGCGTGCCGGCTCCCGTGACGACGTCCGGGACGCGCCCCGGGAGCCACCCGGTGCCGGTCGCCGGCCGCCCCCGCGG
>DAHVAJ010000021.1 GCA_027314705.1 Acidimicrobiaceae bacterium | reverse complement strand
GTGCCCGTGCGCCAGGGCGGCGCCGGCTGATCAGCCGGTGGCCGGGCGGGTCCACGCCCGCGCCGTGACGCACTCCCCCACCTGGATCGAGTACTCCTCGTAGAACTCGTCCCGGCCGCGGGCCTGGGCGGCGCGGTGGCGGGGGTCGTCCCGCCAGGCCCGGTGCGCCTCCCACGACGCGAAGGTGACGACGGTCACGCGCTCGCCGTCGGGGGCGCTGGACTCGGTGAGGTCGACGAACCCGGGGAGGGAGCGTGCGGCCGCCCCGAGCTCGGCGGCCAGGGGACCGTAGGTGTCGGCGCAGCCGTCCCGCAGGCGCGAGCGGAACACGGTCACGACCTGTCCCGGGACCGGGCCGGGAGCGTCCCGGAGGGGCACCGTCCCGTCAGGTGCGCACGGCGTGGACGGCACTGATCCCGGGGGCCTCGCGCATGCGGTCCAGGGCGGCCTCGGGCACCTCGCCGTCGGTCGAGAGCACCATGAGGGCGGTGTTGCCGGTGGCCGACGGGCCTACGGCCATCGACGAGATGGAGACAGCGGCGTCACCGAGGATGGTGCCGACCACGCCGATCATCCCCGGCCGGTCGTCGTTGCGGACCACCACCATGTGGGGGGCGGGAGGCACCTCGACGATGTGGTCGTCCATCATGACGAGGTGCGGCTCCGAGCGGGGTCCGGTCAGGGTGCCGGCCACGGCGTGCTCGCCGCTGCGCAGGGTGATCAGGTTGACGTAGTCGTGGGGGGTCACGGTCGAGGTCTCCCGCACCTCGAGCCCGTGCTCGGCGGCGATCTGGGGGGCGTTGACGTAGGACACGGGCACCTCGGAGACCTCGCCGAAGAGACCCTTCAGGGCCGAGAGGGTGAGGATGCCGGTGCCCGCCCCGGCCAGGCCGCCCTGGAACTCGATCTCGAGGGTGTCGGGGAGCCCGGCGTTGAGGCAGGCCAGGATCCGGCCCAACTGCTCGGCCAGGCCCATGAACGGCCGCACCGTCTCGGAGACGTCGGTGGCGGCCACGTTCACGGCGAAGGGGACGAAGTCACCCCGCAGGGCCAGGTTCACCTGCTCGGCGATGGTCACGCCGGCCTTGTCCTGGGCCTCGACGGTGGAGGCCCCGAGGTGGGGCGCCACCACCACCGAGGGCAGCCCGAAGAGGGGGGACTCGGTGGTCGGCTCCTTGGCGAAGACGTCGAGGCCGGCACCCTGGACGTGCCCGGAGCGGATGGCCGCGGCCAGCGCCTCCTCGTCCACGATCCCGCCGCGGGCCGTGTTGATGATGCGCAGGCCGGGCTTGGCCCGGGCCAGGAGGTCGGCGCCGACGAGGCCGAGCGTCTCCTTGTTCTTCGGGAGGTGGATGGTGACGAAGTCGGACTCGGCCATGAGGGCCTCGAGGTCGAGCAGCTCGACCCCCATGTGGCGGGCCCGGTCGGCCGACACGAAGGGGTCGTAGGCGACCAGGCGCATGCCGAAGGCCAGGGCCCGCTGGGCCACCAGGGCGCCGACCCGGCCCAGACCGATGACACCCAGGGTCTTGCCGTGCAGCTCGACCCCCTCCCACTTGGACCGCTCCCACTTCCCGGCCACCAGGGCGGCGTGGGCCTGGGGGATGTTGCGGGCCTGGGCCAGCAGGAGGGCCATGGCCTGCTCGGCGGCCGAGAGGATGTTCGACTGGGGGGCGTTGACCACCATGACCCCGCGGTCGGTGGCCGCCGCCACGTCCACGTTGTCGAGGCCGATGCCGGCCCGGCCCACGACCACGAGCTCGGTGCCGGCCGCCAGCACGTCGGCGGTGACGGTGGTGGCCGAGCGGATGACCAGGGCCTGGGCGCCGACGACCGCCTCGACCAGCTCGTCGGGGGACAGGCCGAGGCGCACGTCCACCTCGTGGCCGGCGTCGGCCATCACGTCGAGGCCCGTCTGGGCCAGCTTCTCGGTGACCAGCACCCTACCCATGGTGTTCCTTTCGGTTGTCGGTCTCTGCGGGACGGCCGCCTCCGGGCACGGGCCCGGCCCGAGCCCCCTGGTCAGCCGGCGCCGAACAGCGCGGCCAGGCGGGAGACGCCCTCGACGAGGTCGTCGTCGCCCAGGGCGTACGACATGCGGAAGTACCCCGGGGCGCCGAACGCCTCACCCGGGACCACCGCCACCTTGGCCGCGTCGATGGCCACCTCGGCCAGCGCCGCGCTCGAGTCGGGCCGGCGGCCGGCGACGGCCCGGCCGAGCAGGCCGGCCACGGAGGGGAAGGCGTAGAAGGCGCCCTCGGGCAGGAGGCACTCGATGCCGTCGATCTCGTTGAGCATCCGGTGGATGGTCAGGCGCCGCCGGTCGAAGGCGGTGCGCATGGCCGCTACCGCGGCCAGGTCGCCGGTGAGCCCGGCCAGTGCCGCCCGTTGGCTCACGTTGGCCACGTTGGAGGTCTCGTGCGACTGCAGGTTGGTGGCCGCGGCCACCACGTCCCCGGGACCGACCAGCCACCCCACCCGCCAGCCGGTCCTGGCGTAGGTCTTGGCCACCCCGTTGACCACCACGCACCGGTCGACGAGCTCGGGCACGACCACGGGGAGCGAGTGGTGCTCGGCCCCGCCGTAGACGAGGTGCTCGTAGATTTCGTCGGTGACCACCCAGAGGCCGTGCGCCGCCGCCCACCGGCCCACCGCCTCCATCTCCGGACGCGGGTACACCGCCCCGGTCGGGTTGGAGGGCGAGACGAAGAGGAGGACCTTGGTGCGGGACGTACGGGCCGCCTCGAGCTGTGCGACCGTGGCCCGGAACCCGGTCGACGGGTCGGTGGGGACGGGCACGGGCACGCCCCCGGCCAGGCGGATGGCCTCGGGGTAGGTGGTCCAGTAGGGGGCGGGGACCAGCACCTCGTCGCCGGGGTCGCAGAGCACGGCGAAGGCGTGGGCCACGGCCTGCTTGCCCCCGTTGGTCACGAGGACCTGGGAGGCGGCCACCTCGTACCCCGAGTCGCGCCGCGTCTTGGCCGCGACGGCCTCGCGCAGTTCGGGGAGACCGGCGGTCGGCGTGTAGCGGTGGTTCCTCGGGTCGCGACAGGCGGCCGCCGCCGCCTCGACGATGGGCTCGGGGGTCGGGAAGTCGGGCTCGCCGGCCCCGAACCCGATGACGTTCTCCCCCTGCGCCCGGAGGGCCTTGGCCTTGGCGTCGACGGCCAGGGTGGCCGACGGAGACACCGCGGCCGCCCGGGCCGAGATGCGCCCGCCGCTCACCGCGGCCGCCGTCGGGACGCGGCCGGGCCGGCGCCGATTTCGGTCCTCTGGGCCATGGTGCCATGATTCCATACGTGACCGACACCCCTGACATCCGCATCCCGGCCTCCCTGGTCCCCGGCGACGGTCGCTTCGGCTCCGGCCCGTCGAAGGTCCGCCCCCAGGCGGTCGAGGCCCTCGCCGCCGCGGCCTCCACCTACCTGGGCACCAGCCACCGGCAGACGACGGTCAAGTCGGTGGTGGCCAGCCTGCGGGACGGCCTGGCCCAGCTCTTCTCCCTCCCCGACGGGTACGTGGTGACCCTGGGCAACGGTGGGACCACCGCCTTCTGGGACGGGGCCACGTTCTGCCTCATCGAGCGCAAGAGCCAGCACCTGAGCTTCGGTGAGTTCTCCTCCAAGTTCGCCGCGGCGGCGGCCGCCGCCCCCCACCTCGACGACCCCGAGGTCCTCACCTCCGAGGTGGGCACCCACCCCGAGGCCGAGGCCCGTGACGACGTGGACCTCTACGCCCTCACCCACAACGAGACCTCGACCGGCGTGATGATGCCCATCACCCGGCCGGCGGGCCCGGGCCTGGTGGCCGTGGACGCCACCTCGGGCGCCGGTGGCCTGCGGGTCGACCCCTCGGCGTTCGACGCCTACTACTTCGCCCCGCAGAAGTGCTTCGGCTCCGACGGCGGGCTCTGGGTGGCCCTCCTCTCCCCGGCCGCCCAGGAGCGGGTCGCCGCCCTGGCCGCCTCCGGGCGGTGGGTGCCGGCCTCGCTCGACCTCACCATCGCCCTCGACAACTCCAGGCTCGACCAGACGTACAACACGCCGGCCCTCGCCACCCTCTTCCTCTTCGACCACCAGGTCCGGTGGTTCAACGACAACGGCGGCCTCGAGTTCTCGGCCGGGCGGTGCGACCGGTCGGCCGAGATCCTCTACACCTGGGCCGACAACGCCGACTTCGCCACCCCGTTCGTCTCCCGGGACCAGGACCGCAGCCACGTGGTGGCCACCGTCGACCTCGACGGCTCGATCGACGCCGCCGCCGTGGCCGCCGTCCTCAGGGCCAACGGCATCGTCGACACCGAGCCCTACCGCAAGCTCGGCCGCAACCAGCTCCGCATCGCCCTCTTCCCGGCGATCGACCCCGAGGACGTCGCCGCCCTGTGCGCCTGCGTCACCCACGTGGTGGGGGCGCTGGCCGGCTGACCCCCGGGCGCCCGGACGGCCCGGGCCGCCGGGCCGGGCGCCCCGGAGGGCTCAGCCGCCCGAGACGTCCTGGACGCGCTGTTTGCCGGCGGTGACGAAGGGCATCATGGCCCGCAGCTCGGCACCGACCTGCTCGATCGGGTGCTCGAGGCCCTTCTGGCGCAGGGCGGTGTAGGTGGGGCGGCCCTTGGCGTTCTCCTCCACCCACTCGCGGGCGAACGAGCCGTCGCGGATCTCGGCCAGGATGCGCCCCATCTCGTCCCGGACCGCCTGGTTGATGACCCGGGGACCGCGGGTGAGGTCGCCGTACTCGGCGGTGTCGGAGATCGAGTAGCGCATCCCGGCGATGCCCTGTTCGTACATGAGGTCGACGATGAGCTTGAGCTCGTGGAGGCACTCGAAGTAGGCCGACTCGGGCTGGTAGCCGGCGCCCACCAGGGTCTCGAACCCGGCCTGCACCAGGGCGGTGAGGCCGCCGCACAGCACGACCTGCTCGCCGAAGAGGTCGGTCTCCGTCTCCTCCTCGAAGGTGGTGTCGAGCACGCCGGCCCGGGTGGCCCCGATGGCGTGGGCGTAGGAGAGCGCGAGGTCGTGGGCCTTGCCCGAGGCGTCCTGGGAGACGGCGACGAGCGAGGGCACGCCGCCGCCCTCGGTGTAGGTCCGGCGCACGAGATGGCCGGGGCCCTTCGGCGCCACCATGGCCACGTCGACGTCGGCCGGCGGGGTGACGAGGCCGAAGCGGATGTTGAAGCCGTGGGCGAAGAAGAGGGCGTCGCCCGCGGCGAGGTGGGGAGCGATCTCGGCCCCGTAGACGGCGGCCTGCTCGGTGTCGGGGAGGAGGACCATGATGACGTCGGCCTCGGCGGCGGCATCGGCCACGGACAGGACGCGCAGGCCCGCCTCGGTCGCCTTGGCCCTCGACGCCGACCCCTCGCGCAGGCCGACCCGGACGTCCACCCCCGACTCGGAGAGGTTGAGGGCGTGGGCGTGGCCCTGGGACCCGTAGCCGACCACCGCCACCTTGCGGTTGCCGATGAGGCTCGCGTCCGCGTCCTTCTCGTAGTACAGCGTGGCCATCGTCAACCTGCCTTTTCGGTGTCGGGTGCCGAGACGGGGCCGGAGCGGCCCCGGTGGTCGGACCGGTCAAGCATAGGCAACGCCACACGGCCGGTCCGCTGCAACTCGACGATGCCGTAGCCCCGGATGAGGTCCTCGAAGTCGTCGAGCTTGCTCGGGGCCCCGGCCAGCATGACGGTCAGGCGCTCGCGGCCCACGTCGACGATCTTGCCCTCGAACACGCCCACCAGCTCGATGACCTGGCCCCGGGCCTCGGGGCCGGCCTCGACGGTGGCCAGCAGGAGCTCGCGCTCGCGCGAGTGGGCCGGGTCGAGCTCGGTGATGGCGACCACCGGCACCAGCTTGTCGAGCTGCTTGATGATCTGCTCGAGGGGGGCCGAGGCCACGTCGACCACAATGGTGATGCGGCTGAAGCGCTCGTCGTCCGAGGGGGCGACGGCCAGGCTGAAGATGTTGTACCCCCGCCGCGAGAAGAGGCCGGCCACCCGGGCCAGCACGCCCGACTTGTTCTCGACCAGGACGCTCAGGGTGTGGTGGTGCTGGTCGGTGCCGTAGACGCTCACCGGCCGGCCTCCCCGAGTGAGGGGTCGACGATGATGTCGTCGTTGGAGGCGCCGGCCGGCACCATGGGGAAGACCTTCTCGAAGGCGTCGGTGCGGAAGTCGATGACCACCGGGCGGTCGTCGACGGCGTTGGCCTTGTCGATGGCCGCGGCCACCTCCCCGGGCGACTCGACCCGGATGCCGACGCACCCCATGGACTCGGCCCAGCCCACGTAGTCGGGCAGGTCGGGCGAGAGGTAGACCTCCGAGTAGCGCTCCTCGTAGAACATCTCCTGCCACTGGCGGACCATGCCCAGGTAGGCGTTGTTGAGGATGGCGATCTTCACCGGGATGCGCTCGGAGGTGGCCGTCACCAGCTCCTGGGCCGTCATCTGGAAGCAGCCGTCGCCGTCGACCGCCCACACCGTCTTGTCGGGACGGCCGACCTTGGCGCCGATGGCGGCGGGCACGGCGAAGCCCATCGTCCCCAGGCCGCCCGAGTTGACCCAGGTGTAGGGGTGGTCGAACCGCCACCACTGGGAGGCGAACATCTGGTGCTGGCCGACCCCCGAGGCCACGATGGTGTCCTCGGGGGTGGCGTCGCGCAGGACCTCGAGGACGAACTGGGGCTTGAGCGGACCCGGGCCGTCCTGCTGGTCGTAGACGAGGGGGAAGCGCGCCTGCCACTCGCCCAGCTGGGCCCGCCAGGCCCCGAGCCGCTCCCGGGGGAAGGCGGCCGCGCGCGATCCGGGGGCGGCCGGGGCCCCGACCGGCGCGTCGGCGGGCGAGCCACCCCGCCCGGCCCGGGTCGTCCCGGCGTGGGCCAGCCCGAGCCCGTCGAGGGCACCGAGCATCTCCTCGATGACCAGGCGGCAGTCGCCGGCGACGGCCACGTCGGCCACCCGGACCTTGTGGAGCTCGGCCGGATCGATGTCGACGTGGATCACCTTGGCGTGGGGGGCGAAGGCGTCGATCTTGCCGGTGACCCGGTCGTCGAAGCGGCTGCCCAGGGCGATCAGGAGGTCGGCCTGCTGCATGGCCGTGACCGCCGTGTAGTTGCCGTGCATGCCGGGCATGCCGAGGCACAGCGGGTGCGAGTCGGGGAAGCTGCCCCGGGCCATGAGGGTGGTCACCACCGGGATGCCGGTCCGCTCGGCCAGCTCGCGCAGGGCGTCGGCCGCCCGGGCCTTCAGGATGCCGCCACCGGCGTAGATGACGGGCCGCTCGGCGGTCAGCAGCAGCTCGGCCGCCTCCCGGATGCGCACGGGGTCGCCCTCGGTGACCGGGTGGTACCCGGGAAGGTCGAGGTCGCCGGGTTCGGGCCAGTACCACGCCATGGGCTTCTGGGCCACGTCCTTCGGGATGTCGACGAGCACCGGCCCCGGCCGGCCGGTGGTGGCCACGTGGAAGGCTTCGGCCACGACCCGGGGGATGTCGGCCCCGTCGGTCACCAGCCAGTTGTGCTTGGTGACGCCCATGGTGATGCCGGTGATGTCGCTCTCCTGGAAGGCGTCGGTCCCGATCGACGAGGTGGCCACCTGTCCGGTGATGACCACGAGGGGGATGGAGTCCATGTAGGCGTCGGCCAGGGGCGTGACGATGTTGGTGGCCCCCGGGCCGCTCGTGACCATGGCCACGCCCGGTCGGCCCGTGACCTGGGCGTAGCCCTCGGCCATGTGGCCGGCGCCCTGTTCGTGGCGGACCAGGATGTGACGGATCGACGAGTCGAGGACCGGGTCGTAGACGGGCAGGATGGCGCCGCCCGGGAGGCCGAACATCACCTCCACCTGCTGCATCTCGAGGCTCTTGATCAGGGCCTGGGCTCCGGTGATCTCCATCGTGGGCTCCCTTGTCGTCCTTGTCTTCGGGGTCTGGGTCTTCGGGGTCTGGGTCGTCGGGGTCTGGGTCGTCGGGGTCCGGCGGTGCGGGCCGGGCCGGTGGGCGGGGGCCGGGTGCGGACACGAAAACGACCTCCCGTCGGGGAGGTCGGAGGCGCGCACACGGCAGGGGACGTCGTGGCGCGCTAGGACACGAGTACCTCGGTGCGGAGGGAGTGCAGCGGGCTCGCCGTCATGACCGGGCCATTGTGGCACGCCGCCGGAGGCCCGACAAGCGCGCCGCCCCGGTGGCGGCGCTCGCCGCGGCGGCCGGGCCGGGGCTCACGCCTCGGTGACGGCCCCCCGTTCGGCCCCGGTCACCAGGCGGGCGAACTTGGCCAGGACCCCGGTCGTGTACCGGGGGGCCGGATGGGCGAGGGCGGCCCGCCGGCGCTCGAGCTCGGCCTCGTCGACCAGGAGGTCGATGGTGTGGTTGGCCACGTCGACCACGATGCGGTCGCCATCGGCCACGAGGCCGATCGGACCGCCGTCGACGGCCTCGGGGGCGACGTGGCCGATGCAGAACCCGTGGGTGCCCCCCGAGAAGCGGCCGTCGGTCACGAGGGCGCAGTCGCCGCCCCGGCCCACCCCCTTCATGGCCCCGGTGACAGCCAGCATCTCCCGCATCCCCGGGCCACCCCTCGGGCCCTCGTAGCGGATGACCACCACCGTGTTGGGCCGGATGGAGCCGGCCAGGATGGCCTCCATGGCCCGGTCCTCGCCGTCGAACACCCGGGCCGGGCCGTCGAAGGTGAGCTGGTCGATGCCGGCCACCTTCACCACCGAGCCCTTCGGGGCCAGCGACCCGGTGAGCACGGCGATGCCGCCCTGGGCGTGGAGGGGGTCGTCGAGCCCGTGCACGACGGCGCCGTCGGGTCGCGGCGGGTCGAGGGTAGCCAGGTTCTCGGCCAGGGTGCGCCCGGTGACGGTGAGGGCGTCACCGTGGACCAGCCCGGCCTCGAGCAGTTCGGCCAGCACGACGGGCACACCGCCGATCCGGTCGAGGTCGGTCATGTGGTACTTGCCGTGGGGTTTGGTGTCGGCCAGGTGCGGCACCCTGGCGGCCACCGCGTTGAAATCGTCGAGGGCCAGGTCGACCCGGGCCTCGTTGGCGATGGCCAATAGGTGGAGCACGGCGTTGGTCGACCCGCCGAGGGCCATGGTCACGGCGATGGCGTTCTCGAAGGCCGCCTTGGTCAGGATGTCCCGGGGTCGGATGCCGGCCCGCAGCAGCCCGAGCACGGCCTCGCCCGACGCCACGGCGAAGTCCTCACGGCGGCGGTCGACGGCCGGGGCCGAGGAGCTGCCGGGGAGGGACATGCCCAGGGCCTCGGCCACCGAGGCCATGGTGTTGGCCGTGAACATCCCGGCGCAGGAGCCCTCGGTCGGGCAGGCGTTGTGCTCGATGAGGCTGAGCTCCTCGTCGCTCAAGGCGTCCACGGCGTGGGCCCCCACCGCCTCGAACACCGAGGTGATGTCGAGGGCCCGGTCGCCGAGACGGCCCGGGAGGATGGTGCCGCCGTAGAGGAACACGCTCGGGAGGTTCAGCCGGGCGGCGGCCATGAGCATCCCGGGCAGCGACTTGTCGCAGCCGGCCAGGGTGACCATGCCGTCGAAGCGCTCGGCGTGCATGACCGTCTCCACCGAGTCGGCGATGACCTCGCGGCTGACCAGGGAGGCGCGCATGCCCTCGTGGCCCATGGAGATGCCGTCGGAGACGGCGATGGTGACGAACTCGAAGGGGAAGCCCCCGGCCCGGCGGACCCCGTCCTTGGCCCGGTCGGCCAGCCGGTCGAGGGGGAGGTTGCACGGGGTGACCTCGTTCCACGAGGAGGCCACCCCGATCTGGGGCTTGTCGAAGTCGTCGTCGGTCATCCCGACGGCCCGGAGCATGGCCCGGGCCGGGGCCCGGGTGGGCCCGTCGGTGACCTCGTGGCTGCGCGGCCGTGGGTCGACGGGGGGGCGCTCGGTGGGGCCGGTGCCGGCGGAGTCGGTCATGGCTGCATGGTAGAGCCTGGTCGGGAGCGGGCCGCCCGTACCGGCGGCCGGCTCCCGGGACGACGGAGGCCGGGGGCCGCAGCCCCCGGCCCCGCCGGCGTGCCCGGACCCGGCCCGGCTACGTGCCCGAGACGCCCACGATCGGGGCGTTGAGCTGCAGGCCGCCGGTCGAGCCGGCGTAGGTGGCGCTGCCGAAGGCGAAGACCCCGCCGTCGGCGCCGGTGAGCCAGTAGCCGGTGCC
>DAHVAJ010000018.1 GCA_027314705.1 Acidimicrobiaceae bacterium | reverse complement strand
GGCGGCGGCCCGGGCCGCGGTGCGGTTGACCACGACCACCTCGGCGGCCCCGGCATCGCCCAGGGCCGCCGCCACGGCCCGGGCCGCGCCGCCCGCCCCCACCACCAGGCACCGCCTCCCGGCCGGGTCGAACCCGTGCCCGCGCTCGAGGGAGGCCAGCAGGCCGGCGCCGTCGGTGCTCTCGGCCGCCCAGCCGCCGCCCTCGGCCACCAGGCAGTTGGCCGCTCCCAGGCGGTCGACCAGCGCCGAGCGCTCGGTGGCGGCGGCGGCGGCGGCCTCCTTGTGGGGCATGGTGACCGAGAGCCCCCGGACGCCGAGGGCCAGGGCGCCGGCCAGGGCCGCCCCGACCCGGCCGGCGGACACCGGGAAGCCCACCGACACCCAGTCCAGCCCGAGGGCGGCGAAGGCGGCGTTGTGGAGCCGGGGCGAGAGCGAGTGGGCCACCGGGTCGCCGATGACACCCACCACCGCGGTGGCGGCGGAGGGGGTGGGGCCGGCGACCGGGTCCCCGCCGGGCGCGGCCGCCGCCGGCCCGCTCACGCCACCCCCCGCTGGGCGGCCAGGGCCTCGTTGGCCTTCTGCTGGGCGAAGGTGTCGGCGAAGGCCTCGGTGCCGTCGGACTGGACGACCACGAAGTAGAGCCAGCTGCCCGGCGGCGGGTCGAGGGCGGCCCGGAGGGCGGCCGGCGAGGGGAAGCAGATGGGGGTGGGCGTGAGCCCCTTGGTCAGGTAGGTGTTGTAGGGCGTCTGCGTCTGGAGGTCCTTGGCCGTCACCGTGCCACCGTCCCGGCCCAACGCGTACAGGACCGTGGAGTCCATCTGGAGGGGCATGTCCCGGGCCAGCCGGTTGAGGATGACCCGGGCCACCGGACCCATGTTCTTCGCCAGGACGCCCTCCTTCTCGACGATGGAGGCCATGATGATCACCTGGTAGGGGGCGTACCCCAGGTTGGCCGCGCCCGGGGCCAGACCCGACGCTGCGGCCAGGGTGTCGAACCGGTCGACCATGAGGGTGAGGAGCTGGCGGTCGGTCTCGCCGGGGGTCACCAGGTAGGTGCCGGTCCCGAGGAGCCCGTCGAGGTTGGTCGAGCCCGCCGGCTGCCAGGGCGAGTGCACGGCGCCGGAGGTGGCCGTGGCGGAGAAGGCCTGGGCGTCGTGCCCGGGAAGCTGGCCGACCCGGTGGGCCACCTCGGCCACGGTGAAGCCCGGCGGCACCGCCAGGTCGAAGGTGTTGGGGCCAGCGCCGAGGATGGCGTCGACCGTGCCGAAGCTGGAATTGCGCCGGAAAGCGTACCGCCCGGCCTGCACCCCGGGGATCCCGTGGAACTGCGACCAGATCCGGTAGGCCAGCGAGCTGCCGATGACCCCGCGGTCCTGGAGCTGGCCGGCCGCGGCGCTCACACCGGTGCCGGGGCGGACGGTCACGAGCACCTGGGCCCCGGGTGGCCCCGAGGGCGAGGCCTCGGACTGGACCCACAGGCCCACGGCGACCACCAGCGCCACGCCGACGGCGGCCACGACCAGGAGGGCGACCCGCCACGGGTGGCGGAGCCGTCCGCCGGCGGCCGGGCGGTGGGCCGGCCGCGGCGCCTCCGCGCGGCCGGAGGCGGGTGGTGCCCCACCGGGGCCGGATGGTGCCCCGCCGGGGCCGGTCCCGCCGTCCCCCGGGCCGGTCACGCCGTCCCCCGGTGGGCGTCGAGCCACGAGCCGAGCAGGACCGAGGCGGCCGTCTGGTCGACCACCGACCGGTGGTCCCGGCCGCGCCGCCCTCCGGCGGCCAGCTGACGGTGGGCCGTGACCGTGGTCAGCCGCTCGTCGTGGAGCTCGAGGGCGATGTCGTGCTCGGCCAGCAGCGGGGCCAGGGCGGCCGCCTCCTCCTCGGCCCTCCGGGCCGCCGGACCGCGGCTGCCGTCGAGCGAGAGGGGGTGGCCGACCACCACCACCACGGCCTCCTCGTCGACGGCCAGGTCGACCAGGGCCCGCCGGTCGCGCCCGGCGTCGCCGGTGCGGACCAGGGTGCGCCGGGGCGTGGCCACCAGGCGGGCCGAGTCGCTCACGGCCACGCCGACACGCCGGGCGCCGAGGTCGACGCCCAGTGCCCGGCCGGGCCGCGCCCTGTTGCCTGCGGTCATCGGTGCTCAGGCACCGCCGACGCGCCGGCGGGCCTCGTCGAGGGCGCGGTCGATGCCGCCGGGGTCCCGGCCGCCGGCCACCGCCACCTCGGGCGACCCGCCGCCGCCGCCGTCCAGGAGGGGGGCGATGTGCTTGACCAGCTCGCCGGCGTCGAGGGCGTCGGGGACCGACCGGTCGACGACCGCCACCACCGAGGCCTTGGTCCCGTCGGGCGTGCCGCCGAGGACGACGGCGCGCAGGCCGGCCGCCTGGCGCACGGCCTGGGCCAGCTCCCGCAGCTCGTCGGGGGTCCGCCCGTCGCGCCGGGCCACCACCGCCCCGCGGTCGGCGGCGGCGGCCAGCTGCTCGGCCTCGGCCCGTCGCTCCCGGCCGCGGGCCTGGTCGAGGGCCTTCTCGGCGGCCCGCTGGCGTTCGAGCAGCCGCTCGATGGCCTCGCCCACCTGCTCGGGTTCGGTGCGCAGCAGGGCGGCCGCCTCGGCCAGCAGCGCCTCCCGGCCGGCCATCCGCTCGACGGCCACCGTGCCGGTCACCCCCTCGATCCGCCGGGTGTTGGACCCGATGGACGACTCCGAGACGATGCTGACGGGACCGACCATGCCGAGCGCGGCAACGTGGGACCCGCCGCACAGCTCGACGGAGTGGGGACCGGCGCGTACCACCCGCACGCGCTCCCCGTACTTGTCGCCGAAGAAGGCCAGGGCGCCCATGGCCTCGGCCTCGGCCCGCGACGTCTCCTCCACGGTCACCTCGGCGTCGGTCAGCACGTCGGCGTTGGCCAGGGCGGCCACCTCGGCCAGCTCCTCGGGGGCGACCGCGCCGTGGTGGCTGAAGTCGAAGCGCAGGCGGTCGGGGGCGACCAGCGAGCCCTGCTGGCGCACCTGGTCGCCCAGCACGGCCCGCAGCGCGGCATGGAGGAGGTGGGTCCCGGTGTGGTTCCGCCGCAGGGCATCCCGGCGGGGCCCGTCGATGGTGGCCAGGGCGTCCTGGCCGGGGAAGAGCTCGCCGGTGACCGCGGCCCGGTGCGAGGTCAGTCCGGGCAGGGCCGAGACGGTGTCGTAGACGAGGGCCGTGCCCGTCTCGGTGACGATGGTGCCCGTGTCGCCCATCTGCCCACCGCCCTCGGCGTAGAAGGGGGTCCGGTCGAGGAAGACCTCGACCTGGCCGGCGCGGTCGGGCTCGAGGTCGGTGAGGACGGCCACCACCCGGGCCGGCGCCGCGTACCCGTCGGGCCGCTGCCCGACGAAGACGGTCGTCCCCTCGGTGTCGAGCACCGAGCGGTAGGTCTCCTCCCCCGCCGGGGCCCGCCCGGCGCGGGCCGCCTCCCGGGCCTGGGTCCGCTGGCGGTCCATGGCCGCCTCGAACCCGGCCAGGTCGACCGTGCGGCCGGCCTCCTCGGCGATCTCGACGGTGAGCTCGACCGGGAACCCGTAGGTGTCGTGGAGCCGGAAGGCCACCTCGCCGGGGACGGTCACGTCGCCCGAGGCCAGCTGGTCCTCGAGGATGGTCGAACCGGTGGCCAGCGTGCGCAGGAACCCCTCCTCCTCGCGGGCCACGACGTCGGCCACCAGCCGGTGCTGCTCTGCCAGGGCCGGGTAGGCCGCGCCCAGCAGGTCGACCGCCGTGTCGACCAACCGGGTGGTGCACGGCGCCTCGACCCCGAGCTGGCGGGCCCGGCGCACGGCCCGGCGGATGATCCGGCGCAGGACGTACCCCCGGCCCTCGTTGGCCGGGAGCACCCCGTCGGCCACCAGCATGGCCATGGCCCGGGCGTGGTCGGCGAGGATGCGCAGACCGACGTCGCGGCGCTCGTCGCGACCGTAGGTCTGCCCGGTGATCGACTGGGCCGTCTCGAGGAGGGGCCGGTAGAGGTCGGTGTCGTAGAGGGACGCCACCCCCTGGAGGACGGGCAGGATGCGCTCGAGACCGGCCCCGGTGTCGATGCTGGGCCGCGGGAGCGGCTCGGTGGCCCCCTCGGCGTCGCGGTTGTACTGCATGAACACGAGGTTCCAGATCTCCACGAACCGCTCCGCCCCGCCCCGGGCCGGGCCGCCCCCGGCGCCGTGGTCCGGCCCCCGGTCAAAGAAGAGCTCCGAGCTCGGACCGCACGGACCGGTGTCGCCCATCTTCCAGAAGTTGTCCTCGCCCATCCGCTGGACGCGCTCCGGCGGCAGCCCGACGCCGTCCCGCCAGAGCCCCTCGGCCTCGTCGTCGCTCTCGTGGACGGTCACCCACAGGCGGTCGCCGTCGATGCCGAGGACCTCGGTCACGAACTCCCAGGCATAGGGGATGGCCCCGGCCTTGAAGTAGTCCCCGAAGCTGAAGTTGCCCAGCATCTCGAAGAACGTGCAGTGGCGCAGGGTGGTGCCGACCACGTCGATGTCGACCGTCCGGAAGCACTTCTGCACCGAGGTGGCCCGGGGCCACGGCGGCACCTCGTCCCCGAGGAAGAAGGGTTTGAAGGGCACCATCCCGGCGATGGTGAACAGCACGGTGGGGTCGTGCGGGATGAGGCTGGCCGACGGCACCGCCGTGTGGCCGCGTTCGACGAAGAAGCGCGTGAAGGCGTCACGGAGGTCGTCGGCACCGCGCGCCGTCCCGGGGGTCACGACCGCAGAGCCTACCGGCCCAGGTGAACAGGTGATTTCCGGCCCCGGCGCCGTCCGCGGGCCGGGGACCGGCGCGTCCCGGCCTCCGGTGCCCCCTCCGGTTCCCGCCCGTCGGGACCCCGCCCGTCGGGACCCCCGTCGTCGGGACCCCCGTCGTCGGGCCCCCCGCCGTCGCCCGCCCGGGGACCGACCGGATCGGTCCGCCCGTCGAGCTCGCTCCACCGCTCGTCCTCCCGCCGCTGCATCTCCGAGCGGCCGACGGTGACGGCGTCCCGCACGCGGCCCCCGGCCGTGGATGCGGCGTGTCGGGCCGAGCGGCCGATCCCGGCCGCCAGGGCGTCGGGCTGGAGGCGGGCCGTGGCCTGCGCCACCGTCCGGCGCACCCGGCGCTCGGCCCACAGGGACGACCCGGCCCCGACCACGACCCCGGTGGCCAGCCAGAAGGCCCGGCGGGCCACTACCGGCTCCGGTCCCCGGGTGCGGCGGTGCCGTTGGCCCCCGGGCCTCCGGCCGTGACGGCGGCACCGTCGGGTCCACGCCCGCCGGCCAGGCGGCGCACGCCGCTGGCCGCGCCGGCCCGGACGGCCAGCACCTTCACCACCGGATTGGCGAAGGCCCGGTAGGCCAGCCGGGAGGCCTGGTCGACGGTGGCGTGCACCGACTCCGTGGTGTCGAGCACCGCCCCGACCCGCTCCATCTCGGTGGCCGCCTGGTCGACCACGCGGTGGGCGTCGGCGACGAGCGGCACGGTGCGGCGGCGCAGCTCGTCGGCCACGGCGGCCACCCGGGCCACCTCGCGGCGCAGGGCGGCCACGGCCACGAGCAGGCCCACCACCGCGCAGGCGGCGGCGGCGGTGGCCACCAGCACGGCGATCTCTCCTGCAGACATGACGGCCCGAGTGTAGATCGCCGTCGACGCCCGGCACCCCCGGCGGGACCGACCGGGTCAGGTGCCGGTCGCCCCGACCACCGGCTCGACGAGCGGGATCGCACCGGTCGAGCCGTAGAAGGCGGCGTCGCCGTAGGCGAAGATGCCGCCGTCGGCGGCCACCAGCCAGTAGCCGCGGTCGTCCCCGGTGGCGGTCATGCCCACCACCGGCTGGTTGAGGGGATGGCCGCCGGTCGAGCCGAAGAAGCCGGCCGACCCGAAGGCGAAGAGCCCTCCGTCGGCGGCCACCAGCCAGTACCCGGGCGCGGCGTAGGTGTAGCGGCTGCCGGGGCCGGCCGGGCTCGTCCCGTCCGGAGCGGCCACCACCACGGCCACGGTCGATCCGACCGGGCCGGGCGGGGCGGTGGCCAGGAGCGACGTGTCCGAGATGACCGAGAAGGCGGCCGGCCTCCCGCCGAAGGTCACCGCCGTGGCCGCGGCCAGGTCGCTGCCGGCCACCGTCACCAGGTTGCCCCCGGCCGCCGGCCCCTTGGCCGGGCCCACCGAGCTCACCTGGGGCGAGAGGAACGTGAAGGTGGAGGCGGCCGTGGCCGGGCTGGTCCCGGCGGCCGGTCCGGTGGTGGTCACGGTCACCGCCGTCGGACCACCGTGGACCACGTCGGGCGTGACCACCGTCACCGAGGTGGGCGTGTGGGCGGTGACGGCGGCCGCCACCCCGCCGAAGGCCACGGCCGGCGCACCGGTGCCGAAGCCCGAGCCGCTCACCACCACGGTCTGGCCGCCGACGGCCGGACCCGAGGCGGGTGACAGGCCCGTGACGGTCGGACAGCCGGCGGTCGACCCGGAGAGGAGCCCGAGGAGCGCGCCCGCCCGGGGCGAGCCCCAGCCCGAGGCCAGGTCGTAGCCGGGCCCGGCCGTGTAGCGGGTCCCGGCGCTCGGGAAGAGGGCGTTGGTCCCGGCCACGACGTCGGTGAGCGCGGCGGGGCCCGACGGACCGTAGAGCCAGGGCCCGAGGAGCCCGGCCGGGGACGCGCAGCCCTGGTTGGTGACGGCCACCACGGCGGCCCACAGGGGTGACCCGGCACTGGTGCCCCCGATCACCGCCCACGAGCCGTTGACGAAGACGACGTCCCCGTGGGCCGGGTCGGCCGAGGCGGACACGTCGGGCACGGCCCGGCACGGTTGCGCCCCCGTGCCGCAGACGTCCGGCGCGGGGGCGGCGGCCGCGGCCGCCTGCACGGCCGCCGTCTGCTGCCAGGTCGGGGCGGCCACCACACCCGACACCCCGCCGCCGCCGGCGCCCCCCGAGGGGCCGCTGTTCCAGACCGACTCGGCCCAGGCGCCGGGGCCCGGCTGGGTGAGCGTCGTGCCGCCCACCGCGGTGACGTCGGGCTGGACGCCGGGGTCGTCGACGGCCAGGGCGGTCGGACCCGACCCGTTGAACGGGTTGTAGCAGTCGCTCGAGCCCGCGTCACCGGCGGCGGCCAGCACGGTCTGGCCCTGGGCCGCGGCCTGGGCGAACAAGACGGCCTCGCCCGCCTGCTCGCTCGGTGCCAGGAGGGCCTCGCACTGCCCCCAGCTGGTCGTGAGCACCCGGGCGGCGTCGTCGTCCACCATGCGGGCGTAGGTGTCGAGCGGACCGGTCCCGGCGTCGGGACCGGAGTAGACCCGGATGGCCGCGCCGGGGGCCAGGCCGGCCACCGCCTCGATGTCGAGGGCGGCCTCCCCCGACTGGGGACCGGTGGCCCCCCCGTCGACGGGCACGTCGGCCACCGGGTTGGTGAGCCCGAAGCAGGACTGGTAGGTCTGGACGTCCGACGGCGTGTAGGGCTCGAGCTCGAAGATGCCCACCGTCTCCCCGGCCCCGGTGCGTCCCTGCCCGAAGAGGTGGTCGAGCCCGTAGGCCGACGCCAGCTGGTCGGCCGTCCACCCGCCCGTGCCCGAGGCCACGGCGGCGGCGGTGGGGCAGGCGGTCGGGACGGCGGTGCCCGCGGCCCGGGGCCCGGCCGGCCCGACGGCCGGGAGCGG
>DAHVAJ010000017.1 GCA_027314705.1 Acidimicrobiaceae bacterium | reverse complement strand
AGGCGAGGACGGAGGCCGAGCCCCAGTCGACGAACGCCACCACCGGCCGCTTCAGCCGCCGCAGTGGCACGATGACGCCCACGTCCGGCCCGACGACGGTCCACGACCGGTGCCGGCGAGCTGCTGCGTACCCGGCCTTCCACCCCTCCTGCTGGAAGCGGACTTCCTCGGCCGGCGAACGGTTCGGGGGGCCGCAACGGCCTTCGGGGGTCTCGGTGCACTCGTCCTCCTTGAACGTCCGCGGTGCCAGGAGTTCGACCACGAGGCCACCGGCCACCGGCCGGGCCGGTTCGATCAGGTCGAGGGTGGGTCCCTCCTGCCTGCCGTTCCCCCTGAGCTCGACGGTGACCCGCCGGCCGGCCGGTGGCCCCTTCAGCTCAGGCACCCGCCTGTGCCACAGGGAAGACGACGCGCTGGTACACGACGAACTTGGCCAACCAGAACCCGACGCTGACCACGAAGAAGCCGGCGCCGACCACGACCAGATGGAACGGATGCCCGGCGGGGGTCAATGAGGCGATCGCGCCGGTCGCGAAGCTCGTGCCGGCGATGCTGGCGATGGAGACAGCCCAGTACAGGAGCACCTGGCGACCCGCTCGGGAGCGGGTCGCCTCGCTCCAGATCCAGTACCGGCTCATCAGGTACGAGGGCACCGTGGCCACCAGGTTGGCCACGAGCGCGGCCACGGTTGCGCTCGCCAGACCACCCCCGTACAGGGCGAGAAGCGTTGCCTCACTGACGCCGAAGGCTGTCACCGACGTGGCGCCGTAGCGGACCACGCGAACGAACCGGACCCGACGGCCGGCCGGCGCAGTCCGGCCGGCGAGGGCACCACGCACCAGTGGCCCACGACCGCCGCCCCGGAGTGGGGCGGGAGCTCGACTGGCCGGCGCATCGCCGGGATCGATCCCGACGCTCGGGCCTCCGCCGGGGACGACCGAGACGTCGCCCGAACGCCCCCTCGGGCCGACGGGCGAGACGCCCCCGGCCGGCACTCCAACGAGGGGCTGTGCTCCCATCGGTCTGCGATGATGCCCGGGTCAGGCCGCGTGAGCCGGGACGGCGGAGGGCCCCACGCGGCTTGACGTCGCCCTCCACTCGACGCTCGGTTCGAACAGGTCCGGATCGGCGCGCTCCTTGTGCCGCTCGGCGACGGCGAAGAGCGACCCGATGAGCGTGTCGTCCAGGCGGTGGGGCTCCAGGCCCAGATCGACCAGTCGTGAGTGGACGGCGTGGTAGTAGTGCTCGGCCGCCTCGACCCGCGGATTCTCGATGTTGGCGATGCGGACGGCCCCGGGGTAGGTGAGGCGGATCAACTCGGCGATGGAGAGGACGGAGAACTCCTCGGTGAACTGGTTGAACACTCGGAATTCTCCGAGGTGGGCCGGGTGTTCGATCGCCAGCCTGATGCACTCGACCGTGTCGCGGATGTCGAGCATCCCGCGGACCTGGTGCCCGCTTCCGTAGACGGTGAGTGGATGGCCACACACCGCCTGGATGACCATCCGGTTGAGCACCGTGCCGAACACGGCGTCGTAGTCGAACCGGGTGGCCAACTCGGGGTCGAGACGCGTCTCGTCGGTCTCCTGTCCGTACACGATGCCCTGGTTGAGATCGGTGGCCCGCAGGTTCCACGTCCGGCAGGCGAATTCGATGTTGTGGCTGTCGTGGACCTTCGAGAGGTGGTAGAAGGAGCCCGGCCGCTTGGGGTAGAGCACGGTGTCCGTACGACCCTTATGGGTGATCTCGAGCCAGCCCTCTTCGATGTCGATGTTGGGTGTCCCGTACTCGCCCATGCTCCCCAGTTTGACCAGGTGGATCGTCGGGTCGACGTCGGCGATGGCGTAGAGGACGTTGAGCGTTCCGATGACGTTGTTGGACTGCGTGTAGACGGCGTGCGCCTGGTCGATCATGGAGTACGGGGCGGAACGCTGTTCGGCGAAATGGACGATGGCGTCAGGACGGACCTCGCCGACCAACGTGCGCGTGAACACCGGGTCGGTCAGGTCTCCGATGTGTGCGGGGATGTCCCGGCCCGTCACCTGCCGCCACACCGCCACCCGCCGCTCCAGGCTGGCGATCGGAACCAGGCTGGTGACACCGAGTTCGTCGTCGTAGGTGCGTCGCACGAGGTTGTCGGCCACGTGGACGTCATGTCCCCCCATCGACAGGTGCAGTGCGGTCGGCCACCCGAGATACCCGTCACCACCCAAGACCAGGATGCGCATGGCTCCTCCGTTCGTCGGGATCATCGGGGACCGTGTCGCCCCCGATCCATTGGAACGGAGGTGCCACGCACCTGGCAGGGCCGAAGGTCCCGGTCGCCGACATTCATGGCTCGCCCACAGGATCCACAGGCCATACACAGGCGCGCGTCGGTACCCGCACGCCGGTCGGCCCGGCCCCGCACCTCCCGGTCGCTCCGGTCGGCCACGCGCTGGGAACGGCGGTGGGTCCCCGTACGGTCGTCGCAGGGGCCGTTGTGCCCTAGTGCGCGCCTCCGTCGAGGTACATGCTCGGTTCAGTCGAGGCCGCGAGGCTGGGGAGTGGCGCGGGGAGATGACACTGCAGGAGTCCGCTACCGGAGGCCGGGCCGTGCTCGCGTCGGGGGCGTCCACGGCTGGTGCGTCGTGAACGGCGGTTCCGGAGGCCCGGGGACCGGCGTGGCCGGGGAGGCCGGGGTGATCGGGACACGGGCCTCGGGCGCCGCTCTCGGAGGAGCAGTCCGGCGCGGGTCCGCTCCCACGGCGGCGGCAGGGCGATGACGACGCCTCCAGAGCCGCTCCAGCGGCCCGGTCGGGAGGAGACCGGTGTCGCGGTGTCCCCACCGGGGAGTCCTGCGGTGCCCGAGGGGCCCCCGGTCGGTCGCCCCCAGGGCCGCCGCTGGTTGATCTTGGCCGTGCTTTGCGTGAGCCTCCTCGTCGTCAGCCTCGACAACACGATCCTGAACGTGGCACTGCCCGACATCGTGCGCTCCATGCAGGCGTCCTCGAGCGAGCTCCAGTGGATCGTCGACGCCTACGCCATCGTCTTCGCCGGTCTACTCCTGGTGGCCGGGAGCCTGGGCGACCGCCTGGGCCGCAAATGGGTGTTCATGGCCGGATTGGCCATCTTCGCCACGGGCTCTGCCTTCTCTGCCTTCTCGTCGACGCCCGACCACCTCATCGCGGCGCGTGCCTGCATGGGCATCGGGGCAGCGGCCATCATGCCGTCGACGCTCTCGATCCTCACGAACGTCTTCACCACCGACCACGACAGGTCCCGGGCCATCGGCATCTGGTCGGCCACGACGGGCCTCGGCGTGGCCATCGGACCGATCGTGGGCGGCTGGCTGCTGGCCCACTACTGGTGGGGCGCAGTGTTCCTGGTCAACGTACCGATCGCCCTGGCCGGCGTGGTCGCCGCCTTGTGGCTCGTGCCCAACTCCAAGGACCCGTCCAGCAAACCGTCGGACCCGGTCGGGGCCGGGCTCTCGGTCCTGGGCCTCGGCCTGTTGCTCTGGGGGATCATCGAGGCCCCGGAGCGCTCGTGGACGTCCCCGCTCGTCCTCGGCGCCGACGGGGCAGCCGTCATCGTGCTGGTCGGGTTCGTCCTGTGGGAACGGCGCTCCTCGCATCCGATGCTCCAGCTGTCCTTCTTCAGGTCCCGGCGCTTCTCCGTGGCCATCGGGGGCATGGCCATGGTGATCTTCGCCCTGATGGGCGGGCTCTTCCTGCTCACCCAGTACCTGCAGTTCTCCCTCGGCTACACCGCGCTGCAGACGGGCCTGCGGGTGGCCCCGATCGCCGCGGTCCTGATCGTGGCGGCGCCGCTCTCCAGCCTGCTCGTCCGACTCGTCGGCACGAAACCGGTGGTCTTCACGGGCATGGCCCTCATCGCCCTCGGGTTCGCCCTGCTGTCCGGCGTCACCGTCCGCAGCAACTATCTCGACGTCCTCCCTGCGTTCTTCCTGATGGGCACCGGCACCGGTCTGGCCTTCGCCCCCTGCACGGAGTCGGTGATGGGATCCCTCCCGCTCGACCAGGCCGGTGTCGGAGCGGCCACCAACAGTGCCGCCCTCCAGATCGGCGGTGCGTTGGGCGTCGGGGTGCTGGGCAGCCTGCTCAACACCCGCTACCAGGATCAGGTGGCACCGGCGCTCGCACACCAGGCCGTGCCGAGCTCGGTGCTCCAGCTGATCACCGGCTCACTGGGCGGCGCCCTGGCGGTCGGCCAGC
This sequence comes from Acidimicrobiaceae bacterium, assembly GCA_027314705.1. Lineage (GTDB taxonomy): Bacteria > Actinomycetota > Acidimicrobiia > Acidimicrobiales > RAAP-2 > Bog-756. The sequence continues at coordinate 41,905 of DAHVAJ010000017.1, read as the reverse complement.
ACGTCGGAGGTCGGCTCGGCGCCGAGCTCGCCGCAGTGGCCCGCCTGGCGTTCGTGAGCGGACTGGGCCTGGCCGTGACCGTGGGGGCCGTGGTGGTCGGCGTCGCCGCCGTCGTGGTGCTCGCCCTGCTCCCCAACCGGGGGGACCCGCCCCCCGACGCGTGACCGGGATCGGGACCGGGCCCGCTCCACCGTCGGCCGTCACCATCGGGCCGCTCCGCCTCCCACGGTTGGGGCGGGTGGAGTCTGTCGACCGGCCGGCCACGCCGCGGTCGGGCGGTGGCGGACCCACCGGTCGCCGCGGTGGTCGAGCGGGTCGACCTCGGGACGTACCGTGCAGACCGCCGGGCAGGTGCCCGAGCTGCGGTGGCCTGCGGTGGAGGGCCGGCTCCCGGGCCGGTCCGGTGGGGGACGTCCGCGAGGGCGGTGCGGGCCCCCACGTCGGGGCCGATCGACAGGACCGGGAGGCGTCGGCGATCCTCAGGGACGCGAGACGGCGACTCGCACGTGAGCATGCTCGGGATGCCGGCGGCGGCGACGACGAGGATCCTCCGGCGCCGCCACGTGCGCCCGGTGCCCGGCGGACGAGCACCGTGCACCGGTCGTGCCCGTGGCGGCCTCCTACGGCTGGGCGGCCAGATGGCGGCTGATGACCAGCCGCTGGATCTGGTTGGTCCCCTCGAAGATCTGCATGACCTTGGCCTCGCGCATGTACCGCTCCACCGGGAACGCGCGCGTGTAGCCGTAGCCTCCCAGCACCTGGACGGCATCGGTGGTCACCCGCATGGCCCCGTCGGTGGCCACCAGCTTGGCGATGCTGGCCTGGCGGCTGTACGGGCGGCCTGCGTCGCGGCGGCGGGCCGCGTCCAGGTACGTCGCCCGGGCCGATTCGACCGTGGCCGCCAGGTCGGCCAGGAGGAACCCGAGGCCCTGGTGGTCGATGATCCGGCGGCCGAAGGTCTCCCGCTGGCGGGCGTAGTCCAACGCGGCGTCGAGGGCCCCCTGGGCCAGGCCGACGGCGATGGCAGCGATCCCCAGCCGGCCCGAGTCGAGGGCGCTGAACGCGATGGCGAGGCCCTGGCCCTCGTCGCCGATGCGGTGATCCCCGGGCACGAAGGCGTCGTCGTAGTAGGCCGACGTGGTCGGCACGGCCCGCAGCCCCATCTTGTCCTCGGGGGCCCCGAAGGTCAGGCCGGCCACCGTGGCCGGCACGTGGAAGCAGCTCACGCCCCCGGACCGGTCGGCCCCGGTCCGGGCGAACAGGGTGTAGGCGTCGGCCCGACCGCCGTTGGTGATCCATGCCTTGGAGCCGTTGATCCGGTAGCCGCCGTCGACCGCGGTGGCCTCGCAGCGGAGGGCGGCGGCGTCCGAGCCGGCATGGGCCTCGGACAGGCTGTAGGCACCGATCTGGCTGCCGGCCAGCAGGCCGGGCAGCCAGCGCTCCTGCTGGGTTCGGGTGCCGTAGGCGGCGATGGGGTGACAGGACAGCCCGTGGACGCTGACGGCCACGGCCACGGCCGCCCATCGGGACCCGAGCTCCTCGAGGACCTGGAGGTAGACCTCGTAGGGCTGCCCACCGCCGCCGAACTCCTCGGCATAGGGCAGGCCCAGAAGGCCGGCCCGGCCGAGCACGGCGAAGGCGTCCGCCGGGTAGACGTCGTCCCGCTCCCCCTCGACCACCCGGGTGGCCAGCTCACCGTCGGCGATCCGGCGGGTCAGATCGATGAGCTCGGCCGCTTCGGGGGTGGGCAGGAGACGGTCGACGGGCACGGGCATCCCTCCCCTTGGTGTGGCGATCGGCGACGCGGTCCCTCGGTCGGAGCGAGGCTCCGTCCCGACGCGCCGCCGGGACGGAGCGGTGCGGGGCCCCGCACGCCCGCCGACCGGACTGCGGACCGGGCCGGGGATTCCGAGGATACCGGGTTCCCCGGGCACGCCGGGGGCCCGGGGCACTCGACCGGTCCCCGCCTTCGACCGCTCCGGCACGGCGCCGTGCGATCGGGTCGCCGGTGCGTCGCCCCGGAGGCACGGTCTCGGCCCCCCGGCCCAGGGACCCGCCCAGCCGGTCGCCGGGGTCGTCGCCGTGGACGGTGGAGCCCGGCCCGGTGGGCTCAGAGCCGGGGCGTGATCCCCCATGACGCCGTCCACCGCACCCCGGGCCGGAGCACGACCAGGTCCGTCCCGCTCCGCAGGGCGTCCGGGGGACAGGTCATGGGCTCGACCGCCAGGGCCCGCCGCCGTTCCTCCTCGGGGAGGGTGTCCCCGGTGTACACCATGACGTGCCGGTACCGGTCGTCGACCCAGAGGGTCACCCCTCCCCCGTCGGGGTGGTCGAGGTCGATCCGGGCCCGGCCGTCGCCGTCGCGGACCAGATCGGTGAAGTCGGTGTCGAGGCGGGTCACCCCGATGGGTCGGGCCACCGTGAAGTCGAATTCGGTGCCGGCCACCTCGGCCGAGCCGGTGGGAAGGCCACGGTCGTCGGTGACCAACCGGCGCCGGGCGGGCACCCGCAGCCGGACCTGGTCCACGGCGTGGGTTCCGACGGTCAGGTAGGGGTGGAAGCCGAGGCCGAGCGGGAGGTCGGCCGGGCCCAGGTTCTCGGCGTCGGCCGTCACGGTGAGGCCGTCCCGGCCCAGGCGGTACTCGAGGAGCAGGCCGAGGGCGAACGGGTAGGCGGGCGAGGGTCGCAGCTCGCACGCCAGGCTGACCCGGTTCTGGGCCCGTCCGGTCATCCGCCAGGGCAGCCAGCGCACCAGCCCGTGGATGGCCGTACGCCGGTCGACCTCGTCGAGGGGCGCCTGGCCGGCGACGTCCCCGAACCGGTAGGCCCCGTCGCCCAGCCGGTTGGGCCACGGGGCCAGCACCTGACCCCGGCCGCCGTGGCTCCACTCCTCCGGTCCGAAGCCGTCGACCACCGGGCGACCGGCCACGGTGAAGGTGCGGAGCGTGGCCCCGACCTCCGTGACCGTGGCCCGCTGGTGCCCGTGGCCGATGACCCACTGGTCGCCGGTGGCCGCGGTGGTCTCCGATGGGCGCTGGTCGTGGGGTACGGGGCGTGGAGGCATGGTGGCGGATCGGCGGTGGCGCGCTCGCAGGCGGGCCGCGACCCGGGCCCGGGCGGGACCCGGGCACGGACTCCAGCCGATGTCGCCCGGTATGGTAGGCGATGCGGCCGCGCGCGCCGTTGAGGCCGGTCCGGCCGGCAGCCGGCCGACCCCCCCACGCCACTCCCACCGGCACCCCGACGAACGGAGCGCCCGCCATGCGCATCCTCATCACCAACGACGACGGCGTCTTCGCGCCCGGGATCGGCGCACTGGCCCGCGGCTTCGAGTCGGCGTTCTCCGGCGTGCACGAGCTCGTGGTGGTCGCCCCCCTGACCGACCACAGCGGGTCCGCCGCGGCCGTGGGACCGGTCTACGAACGCGAGTCCATCGCCTACGAGGCGGTCGAGCTCCCGGGGCTCGGCGCGGCGGCGTACGGCATCGACGGCTCGCCCGCCCTCGCCGTGATCCTGGCCTGCATCGGGGGCTTCGGGCCCCGGCCGGACCTCGTCGTCTCGGGCGTCAACCACGGCATCAACGCCGGCCGCTCGGCCCTCCACTCGGGAACGGTGGGCGCCGCCCTCACCGGTGCCCAGTTCGGGGCGGTGGGCCTGGCCGTGTCCCTGGCCTGGAGTCGCGACCCGGTGCACTGGGACACGGCCGTCGAACTGGCCACCGGCATCGTGTCCGCCCTGGCCGAGGCCGAGCCCGGCACGGTGCTCAACCTCAACGTCCCCGCCGTGGCCCGCGCCGAGCTCCGGGGCCTCCGCCACGGCACGCTCGGCAGCGTGGGCCTCATCCGCTCGGTCCGGCCCGAGCGCACGCCGCTCCCGGTCGAGGGCCCGGCCGTCGACCGTACCGGGGGGGCCATCGTCCTGGCCCTCCGCGGCATGGGGGTGGCCGGCGACCGGCTCCAGGAGCAGGCCGAACTCGAACCGGGCTCCGACGCCGCGCTGGTCGACGCCGGCTGGGCCTCGCTCACCCCCCTGGTCGGCGTCCGGGAGGACGTCAGCGGCCGCGGCAGCGGCGCCCTGCGGGCCGCGCTGGCCTCGGTGGCCGCCGTCTGACCCGGCGCCGGAGCATCGGGTGGGCGCACCAGGCGGACCGTCGCGGCGCGACACGGCGCGGTCCGGACGTCTCCGGGTGCACCATTCGCGCTCAGAGTGGTCACATGGCCACCAAACGCGCTACCATGTGGCGATCGTGTCCGTCACCCCGTCTGTGACCCCGCCCGAGCGACCGGCGTGGAGCCCGAGCGCCGACCGGGAGGGTCCCACCGGCCGCAGACCGTCGAGGAGGCGCCAAACACCGAGTTGACCAGGGTCCCCCGTCTGCACCTCGTACGGACAGCCCACCACGTCCCGAGCGTCCTGCCCTTCCCGGCACCGCCTCGCGAGTCGCATGCACCCACGACGGTCGCCCGCATTCCCGAAGCCACCCTCGGGGGCCCCTCAGGCCTCCATCCCAACGAGGAGGCGCGCGAGATGCGCACGAACCGCTCCGTCAAACTGGCCCTGCCCGCGGCCGCCGGCGCCGCCGTGGCCCTGGCCGTTCTCTCGCCGGCCGCCGCCCCCGCGGTGGCCGCGCCCACCGGCCCCCCGCTGGCGGTCGGGACGGCCGGACGGACCGCGGCCCAGGTCGGCAGCGAGGTCGTCCTCGACGACCTCCAACCCACGCCGGCCGCCGGCGCCGGACCGGTGCCGGCGGCCACCATCGCCCTCAGCGCCCTCCACCTTCCCGTGCCCCTCCCGGTGCCGCCGACCACGACGACGACGTCGACCACGACGACGTCGACCGACCCGGCCGTCACCCCGTCCGGCGGCGCGTGGGCCGCCCTGCGCCAGTGCGAGTCGGGCGGCGACTACACCGAGGACACCGGGAACGGCTACTACGGCGCCTACCAGTTCTCGGCCACCACGTGGCACGGCCTCGGCTACCCCGGCCTGCCGAGCGACGCCCCCCCGGCCGTCCAGGACCAGGCCGCCGCCCGCCTCCAGGCCCGCAGTGGATGGGGCCAGTGGCCGGCCTGCTCCCGCCGACTGGGCCTCTGACGCGGGATCAGGCCGGCGGGGCTGCCAGCCGGTCGTCCAGCCAGTCGAAGGTGACCTGGGCGGCCAGACGGATGTTGTCGGCCTGGCAGTGGGTGGCGGCCCCGTCCGCCGGCCGGAACACCACCGGCCGCACGGGGCCGGCCACCCCGGCCACGAAGGCGTCGAACTGGGCCCGGGGCTCGGGGCCCTCCCGCTCCCCCACCAGGGCCAGCACGGGGCAGGTGATGCGCCCGGTCAGCTCGCCGAGCACGTAGGCGCCCATGGCCTCCCGCCAGGCATGGAACGAGGACACTCCGAAACGACTGCAGATGGCCTCGATCCCCCACTGCATCTGGCGGGGCATCAGGTCCTCGGGTACGCCGGAGACGTCCTCGGGCCGGATGTCCCGCTTCATGTTGTAGACCTCCGACCCGACCCACGCCTCCATGTAGCGGCCCATGTCCACCACCGGAGGGTCGGCCACCAGGGCGCGCACCCGGCCGTCGGTGGCCGCCGAACGGGCGGCGAAGTAGGCACCGAAGCTCTGGCCGGCGAGGGCCACGCGGCCGGCGTCCACGTCGTCCAGCGCGCACAGCGCGTCGAGCACGGCGGCCAGGGGCACCTCGTAGTCGGGCCGGAAGGTCATCGACGGGTTCCCGCGCAGGCAACCGAGCTGGCCGGGCCCGTCGAAGACGAAGACGTTCCATCCCCGTTCGGCGCCGGGCGCCCCGTAGTGGAAGTACAGCTCCTCGGCGCTGGAGTCGAACCCGCCCACGCCGACGAGGGTGGGACGGGGCTCCTCCGGCCCCCCGGTCGGCCGGATCAGGTAGCCGGGCAGGTGGCCGCCGCCGAAGGTGACCTCGAAGCGCTCGACCGGCGGGTCGAGGAGCCCGGCGGCGTCGGAGAAGCAGGCCTGGCTGCGCTCCCCGGCCCGAGCCGTGCCGCCCGAGGACCCCTCGGCGTAGTACTCGGCCGTGCGGAAGTAGGTGGACGCCCGCAGGAGGTGGTCGCGGGCGCTCACCCGGTGGCCCTCGGCCAGGCAGGCCCGGCCCCGCTCCTCCACCCGGCGGGCCAGCCGCTCGAAGGCCCCGGCCCAGCTCGAGGGGCTGCCGTCGGTGATCCCGGCCACCACGGCCAGGCACTCGCCCACCGTCGAGCCGCCGTAGTCGGCCACCCCGAGCGCCCGGATGAGCTGGTAGTTGAACTCGTCGTCCCGGAAGCCCTCCACTCGGACGGCGCTGCGGACCACATCGGAGTCCTCGAAGGACACGGCGGCTCCTCTCCCCCCGGCGGCGCCGGTCGGCGGCGGGTGGACCCCACCGCCGTCGACGGTCATTGTGCCCGATCCCCGGGGCGGTCCGGGCCGGCCGGCGGTCGGCGCCTACCCTGGGGCATGCGCGTCGCCGCGGTCCAGACCAGGGCGGGTCCCGAGCGGGAGGCCAACCTCGCCGCCGCCGGGGAGCTGGTGGAGGAGGCGGCGGCGGCCGGGGCGGAGCTCGTCGTCCTCCCCGAGTACTTCTCGGTGGCCGGCCCCTCGGCCGTGCTGCGGGCCGGGGCCGAGGACGCCGAAGGGCCCACGGCGGCATGGGCCGCGGCCACGGCGGCCCGCCTCCGGCTCCACCTGCTGGCCGGCAGCGTGCCCGAGCGCCGGGACGATGGGCGGGTGTCCAACACCTCCCGGCTCTACGGGCCGGACGGAGACGTGGTCGCCACCTACCGCAAGATCCACCTCTTCGACGTGGCCCTCGGCGGTCTCCGCTTCCTCGAGTCCGACACGGTGGTGCCCGGTGACGAGGTGGTCACGGCGCCCCTCGGCCCCGGAGGCGCCGTCCTCGGCCTGAGCCTCTGCTACGACCTGCGCTTCCCCGAGCTCTACCGGATGCTCGCCCTGCAGGGGGCAACGGTCGTCGCCGTCCCGTCGGCCTTCACCGCCACCACCGGCCCGGCCCACTGGGAGGTGCTGCTGCGGGCCCGGGCCGTCGAGGACCAGGTCTTCGTGATCGGTGCCGGCCAGGTCGGCGCCCTTCCCCCGGGGATGCCACGCTGCCACGGCCACTCGCTGGTGGCCGACCCGTGGGGCACCGTCCTCGCCGTGCGTGACGCCCCGACGCCCGGCGTGGTCGTGGCCGACCTCGACCTGACCGACCTGTCCCGTATCCGGGCCGAGCTGCCGGTGTTGGCGAACCGCCGACCCGGGGCGTACCGTGGATTGCATGACGACGCCGGGGGCGAGCGGTCGGCCCCGCGCCACGGGGGGTCCTGAGCCGGTCGGTGGCGTCCGGGGCGAGACGGCCGGTCGGGCCGGGAGCGCCCCTCCGGCGGCCGTCCCCTACGAGGTGGGCATGTTCGACTCCGACGGCCTGCAGCTCTACTACGAGGTCCACGGCCAGGGACCCCGGGTGCTCGTCTTCCTCCACGGGATCCTCCTCGACGCCAACCTCAACCGGCGGCTCGCCACCGACCTGGCCGCACTGGGCAACCGGGTCATCCTTCTCGACCTGCCCGGTCACGGGCGGTCGGCCCGGCCCCAGCGGGCCTCCTTCCACCGCATGGACACCTACGCCGGGCACGTGGTGGCGCTGCTCGACCACCTCGGCATCGACGAGGCCGTGATCGGGGGCGTCTCCCTCGGCGGGAACGTGAGCCTGCTCGTGGCGGCCCAGGCCCCCGGGCGGGTGCGTGGCCTCGTCATCGAGATGCCCGTCCTGGAATGGGCCCTTCCGGCGGCGGCGGCCACCTTCATCCCCATGCTGCTCGCCGTCCACTTCGCCCGGCCCCTGGTGTCCCGGATGGCCACGCTCTTCCGACGGCTGCCCCGCACGGGCCACGGAGCGGTGGACTCGGTGATGAACGCCCTCTCCAACAACCCCGTGGAGACGGCGGCCGTGCTCCACGGCATCCTGGCCGGTCCCATCGCCCCCACCGTCGACCAGCGGGCGGCCATGGACGTGCCTGCCCTGGTCATCGGTCACCGGGTCGACCACGTCCACCCCTTCCACGACGCCGAGCAGCTGGCCCGGCGCCTGCCCCAGGGCCAGCTGGTCCAGGCCAGTTCCATGCTCGAGCTCCGGGTCCACCCTGAACGCCTGACGACCGAGATCAACCGTCTGCTCGACGCCGCCTGGTCGGCACCGGCCACCGGCCAGAGCCGGGCCGGCTGAGCCCGGGACCGGGGGCCGACCCGCGCCGGGCGGCCGGGTCAGTCGTCACCGGTCGGCCGACGGCCCCGCTTGCGCTCGGCCGTCCGGCGCTTGGCTTCGAGCCGGCGCTCCGTGGACGCCCGGGTCGGCCGGGTCGGCCGTCGGGGGGCCTCGACCTGGAGGGCGGCGGCGAGGCGGGCCCGGAACCGCTCGACGGCCAACTGCCGGTTGCGGGCCTGGGACCGTTCGTCGTCGGCCACCACCCGGAGCTCGGGACCGACGCGGGCCAGCACCCGCGCCCGCTGGTTCGGCCCGAGGGAGGGCGAGCCGACCACGTCGAAGCGGAGCTCGACCCGGGTGCTGGCCTTGTTGGCGTGCTGGCCCCCGGGGCCGCCGCTCGGCCCGAAGCGGAAGCGGAGCTCGGCCACCGGGACGGTGACGCTCGGGGTCACCCGAACCACCGCCCGACCGACGGGTGACCCCGGCCGCACGTCGCCGCTCATCGCCCGCCCGTCCCGAGGTACCGGTCCACACCCCAAACGTAGGCGGGCGCCGGTCCTACACTCGGCCCATGCCCTCCCCCCGCCCCACCCCCGAGGCCCCCTTCCGGGACCAGGTCGTCCTGGTGACCGGCTCGAGCTCCGGCATCGGAGCGGCCACCGCCCGCCGCTTCGCCGCGGAGGGGGCCACCGTGACGGTGAACTCCGTGCACTCGGTCGACGCCGGCCGGGCCGTCGCCGCCGATCTTCCGGGCGCGTCCTACGTCCAGGCCGACGTGGCCGATCCGCGGGACGCCGCCCGGCTGGTCGAGAAGGTGGTGACGACCCACGGCCGGCTCGACATCCTGGTGAACAACGCCGGGACGACGGCGGTGATCCCCCATCACGACCTCGAGGCGGTGACCCCGGAGGTCTGGCGGCGGATCCTCGACACCAACGTCATCGGGACGTGGCAACTCACGGTGGCCGCCGTCCCCCACCTGAGGGCCTCCGGGCGGGGGCAGGTGGTCAACGTCTCCTCGCTGGCCGGTGAGCGCCCGGTGGGGAGCTCGATCCCCTACGCCTGCTCGAAGGCGGCGCTCAGCCACATGACGCGCCTGCTGGCCGCCACGCTCGCCCCCGAGGTGCGGGTCAACGCCGTGGCCCCCGGGCTGGTCGACACCCCGTGGACGGCCGACTGGGACGTCGTTCGGGAGTTCGTGCGGGCCCAGGCCCCCCTCCGGCGCACGGCCCTCCCCGAGGACGTCGCCGAGCTGGTGGTGGGCCTGGCCCGGGCCTCCTACGTCACCGGGGAGGTCGTCCTGGTCGACGGCGGGATCGCCCTCCGCTGAGCGCCCGGCCCCGCTCCGACCGTCCCCCGCTGCTCGCCGTGCGACCACCCGATGCCCCGCAGTGAGCCCGGGTCCCCCGCTCCTCGGTGCTCGGGGCGTGACAACGGCGTAGAACATCGGGCCAGGCGCGTAACAGACCCGGAAAACTCACTTCACGCCCGGACCTCCCGAGCACACACTGGCGGCGTGGCGGATCGCGCACCTCGAGCGAGCACGACGACCTCCGGGCGCCCGTGGCCCCTCCTCGTCGTGGCCGCTGCCGCCCCGCTCGCCGTGGCCGCCGCCCTCACCCCGTGGCGCTCGACCCTCGACACCGCCGACAGCGCCCTGGTCCTGGTCGTGGTGGTGGTGGCCGTGGCCAGCGGCACCGGCCGGCGGACGCCGGCGGCGCTGGCCGCGGTGAGCGCCGCGCTGAGCTTCGACTTCTTGCTGACCCGCCCCTACGAGTCGCTGCGCATCGTCCGCCACCAGGACCTCGTCACCGAGATCCTCCTGGTTGTGGTGGGCCTGGCCGTCGGCGAGCTCGCCGCCCGCGGGCGGCGCCACCGGACGGTCGCCGAGGCCGGCGAGGAGACCCTGAGCCGCCTCCATTCCGTCACCGAGCTGGCGGCCTCGGGTCGGGAGCCGCACGAGGTGGTCGAGGCCGCCCGCCTCGAACTCTCCGGTCTGCTCGGCCTGCGGTCGTGCTCGTTCACTCGGCACGACCCCGGCCGCCTGCCGGCCCGGATCACCGCCGCCGGCGAGCTCATGGTCGGCAACGAGCGGTGGTCGGGCGCCCGCCTCGGCCTGCCGACGGGCCGGGTCGACCTGCCGGTCCGGGCCAACGGGTGGCTGCTCGGCCACTTCGTCCTCACCCCCCGGCAGGGCCAGCAGGTGCGGCCGTCCCGCCTGCTCGCCGCGGTCGCCCTCGCCGACCAGGTCGGGGCGGTCCTGCTCGCCGAGGACACCGAGGGCCAGGCGCCCGCCGGTGCCCTCGGCGGCGCCGACCCCGCGCCGCAGGCGACGCCCGGCCTGGCGCCCGATCCCCCCGGCCCGGCACGGTCCCCAGGAGGCCCCCATGCTTGACCTGCTCTTCCTGACCGTCATCGTGGCCTTCTTCGCGTTGATGGTCCTCTTCGTCCGCCTCTGCGAACGGATCGTCGGCCCCGACGAAGGCCTCGGCCTCGACGTCGCCGGCCCGGACCGGGTCGGCGACGTCGAGGACGGCCCCGAGGGTGCACGGGCATGAGCGGCTACGACAACCTCCTGGGTCTCATCCTCTCGGTGCTCGCGGCCGCCTACCTCGTCTACGCCCTCATCGCCCCCGAAAAGCTCTGATGGCCCAGAACGTCATCGACATCGTCGTCCTGGTCGGTCTGCTCGCCGTCTCGACGCCCCTCCTCGGCACCTATATGGCGCGGGTCTTCACCAACAAGCGGGCACCCGGCGACCGGGTCTTCCTGCCGGTCGAGCGCCTGGCCTACCGCGTCTGCGGCGTGGACCCCGAGAGCGAACAGCGCTGGACGGTCTACGCCCTGTCCCTGCTCGCCTTCTCGCTGGTCGCCGTGGTGGTCCTCTACGCCCTGCAGCGGCTCCAGGGCCACCTCCCCGTCAATCCCGACCACCTGGCGGCGGTCCCGCCGGCGCTCTCGTTCAACACGGCCGTGAGCTTCCTCACCAACACCAACTGGCAGAACTACGCCGGCGAGGACACGATGACCCAGCTCACCCAGATGGCCGGCCTGGTGACGGAGATGTTCGCCTCCGCAGCCGTCGGCATCGCCGTGGCGGTGGCCCTCATCCGAGGTCTCACCCGGGCCAGGGCCACGACGCTCGGCAACTTCTGGGTCGACCTCACTCGGATCCTCACGCGTGTCCTCGTCCCCCTCTCCGTCGTCCTGGCCGTCATCTTCATCGCCCAGGGAGCGGTCGAGAACCTCCACGCCACCACCATGGTCACGACACTCACCGGCCTGCACCAGGGGATCCCGGGCGGACCGGCCGCCTCCCAGGAGGCCATCAAGCAGCTCGGGACCAACGGCGGCGGCTACTACGGCGCCAACGCCGCCCATCCCTTCGAGAACCCCACCGGCCTCACCAACCTGGTGTCCAACTGGGCCCTGTTGGCCATCCCCTTCGCCCTCACCTGGACGTTCGGCGTCATGGCCGGCAACCGTCGGCAGGGCTACGCCGTCCTCGGGGCCATGGCCGCGCTGTTCGTCACGGCCCTCGTCATCGTGGCTCCGTTGGAGGCCGCCGGCAATGCCCACTTCGCCCAGGCCCACGTGACCCAAGCCACCACCGCGGCCTCCCCGGGCGGCAACATGGAAGGCAAGGAGGTCCGGTTCGGACCCGTCCTCTCCGCCGCCTTCGGATCCTCGTCGACCAGCACCTCGACGGGTTCGGTCGATTCGGCCCACGACAGCTACACACCGCTGGCCGGCGGGGTGCTCCTGTTCAACATGATGCTCGGCGAGGTGAGCCCGGGCGGCGACGGCTCGGGACTCTACGGCATGCTGGTCTTCGCCCTCCTGGCGGTGTTCGTGGCCGGGCTCATGGTCGGCCGGACACCCGAGTACCTGGGCAAGAAGGTCCAGGCGGCCGAGATGAAACTCGTCGTCCTCTACCTGTTGCTCGTCCCCCTGGTGGCGCTCACCTTCAGCGCCATCTCGGTGGTGATGCACACCTCGCTGGCCTCCCTCGGCAACCCGGGGCCCCACGGTCTGACCGAGGTGGCCTACGCCTTCGTGTCGGCCTCGAACAACAACGGCTCGGCCTTCGCCGGCCTCAGCGCCAACACCGACTGGTACAACACCACGCTCGGCATCTGCATGCTGGTCGGCCGGTTCGCCCTCATGGTCCCGGTCCTGGCCATCGCCGGCTCCCTCGGCCGCAAGCAGCGGGTGCCGGTGTCACCCGGGACGTTCCCGACGGGCACGCCCCTCTTCTCCGTCCTCCTCATCGGCATCGCCGTGATCGTGGTCGGGCTCACCTACTTCCCGGTGCTGGCGCTCGGGCCCATCGTCGAGCACCTCGCCGGCAAGTTCTGAGGAGGAGCGCCAATGACGGCCACCCTGAGCATGCCCGAGATCCCCGACGCGCCGGTCCCAGGGGTGCACGGGTCACGCCGCCGCGGCGCCAGCTTCGACGGCGCCCTCGTCCGACGGGCCCTCCTCGACTCGGTCTCGAAGTTGCGCCCCCGCCACATGGCACGCAACCCGGTGATGTTCGTGGTCGAAGTCGGCTCGGTCCTCACCACCTTCTACTTCTTCCGGGCCCTGCCCTCGGGGACGTTCCAGGACAACCTGTTCACCGGGCTGGTGAGCGTCTGGCTGTGGTTCACCGTGCTGTTCGCCAACTTCGCCGAGGCGGTGGCCGAGGGACGGGGAAAGGCCCAGGCCGACACCCTCCGCAGGACCCGGGCGGAGACGGTGGCCTACGTCCAGCGGGGGGACGCCGTCGTCGAGGTGCCGTCCAGCCAGCTCCAGCTGGACGACCGCTGCGTGGTGGTGGCCGGCCAGCTCATCCCCGGGGACGGCGAGATCGTCGAGGGCATCGCCACCGTCGACGAGTCGGCGATCACCGGCGAGTCGGCCCCGGTGATCCGCGAATCCGGCGGTGACCGGACCTCGGTCACCGGAGGGACCCGGGTGCTCTCCGACCGGATCGTCGTGCGCATCACCTCCCGTCCCGGCGAGACCTTCCTCGACCGCATGATCGGCCTCGTCGAGGGGGCCAGCCGCCAGAAGACGCCCAACGAGATCGCGCTCGACATCCTGCTCGCCGGTCTCACCCTCATCTTCCTGCTGTCGGTGGTGACCCTGCAGCCCTTCGCCATCTACTCGGGCGCCCAGCAGTCGATCGTCGTGCTGGTGGCCCTGCTCGTCTGCCTCATCCCGACGACCATCGGGGCCCTCCTCTCGGCCATCGGCATCGCCGGGATGGACCGCCTGGTCCAGCGCAACGTGCTGGCCATGTCCGGCCGGGCGGTCGAAGCGGCCGGCGACTGCTCCACCCTCCTGCTCGACAAGACGGGGACCATCACCTTCGGCAACCGGCGAGCCACCGTCTTCGTGCCCATGCCCGGCGTCGAGACGAGCGACCTGGCCTCGGCCGTGCTGCTCTCGAGCCTGGCCGACGACACCCCCGAGGGCCGCTCCATCGTCGACCTGGCCGAGCACGAGTACGGGCTCGGGGCACCGGACGTCCCCGGTGCCGAGCTGGTCCCCTTCACGGCCCAGACCCGCATGAGCGGTCTCGACGTGGCCGGCCGGTCGATCCGCAAGGGCGCCGCCGACTCGGTGCGCCGATGGGTGGAGGCCCAGGGCGGCACGGCGCCGGCCGAGCTGTCGCGTGTGGTCGAGGCCATCGCCTCGGGCGGCGGCACCCCGCTGGTGGTCGCCGACGGCCCCCGCGTGCTCGGGGTCGTCCACCTGAAGGACGTGGTGAAGCCGGGCATCGCCGAGAAATTCGACCAGATGCGGACCATGGGGATCCGTACGGTCATGATCACCGGCGACAACCCGGTGACCGCGGCGGCAATCGCCGCCGAGGCCGGCGTCGACGACTTCCTGGCCGAGGCCACCCCCGAGGACAAGCTGGAGCTCATCCGCAAGGAACAGGCCGGCGGTCGGCTGGTGGCCATGACCGGTGACGGCACCAACGACGCCCCGGCCCTCGCCCAGGCCGACGTGGGCGTGGCCATGAACAGCGGGACCCAGGCGGCCAAGGAAGCGGGGAACATGGTCGACCTCGACTCCAACCCGACCAAGCTCATCGACATCGTGGAGATCGGCAAGCAACTGCTCATCACCCGAGGTTCGCTGACCACCTTTTCGATCTCCAACGACGTGGCCAAGTACTTCGCCATCATCCCGGCCATGTTCGTCGGGGTCTTCCCGGCCCTGCAGAGGCTGAACATCATGCACCTGCACTCGCCGCACACCGCCATCCTCTCGGCGGTGATCTTCAACGCGCTCATCATCGTCGCCCTCATCCCCCTCGCCCTGCGGGGGGTGCGGTTCCGGGCCGCAGGTGCGGCCGAGGTGCTCCGGCGCAACCTGCTGATCTACGGCGCCGGTGGCTTCGTCATCCCGTTCCTCGGCATCAAGGCCATCGATCTCGTCATCACCGCGCTGGGGGTCCGCTGATGCGCCGCCAGCTGACCACCGCCGTGGTCATGGTCCTCCTGGTGACCCTGGTGTGCGGCCTCGGCTACTCGCTCGCCCTGGTCGGCATCGGCGAGGGCGCCTTCGGCCACCTGGCGAACGGGTCCCTCGTCTCGTCGGGGGGGAGGGTGGTCGGCTCCTCGCTGCTCGGTCAGCGCTACACCGACGCCGCGGGCCACCCGGTGGCCCGCTACTTCCAGGGTCGCCCGTCGGCCGCCGTGACCTCGGCCGCCACCGGCGGCATCACGGTGGGCGGCGCCTCGAACCTCGGACCGTCGAACCCGCTCCTCATCGGGTTCGTGCCCGGGGTCAACACCGTCGGGCTGAACGGCCGGCCGTCGAAGGCGAACGTCTTCGCCACGCCGGTGGACCCCTTCTGCGTGCCGGTCACGGCGACCACGGCAGCCACACCGGTCACCCGTCCGACTCCCGGGGAGCGGCTGGCGAGGCACGCCGACGGGACCTACGTGTGCGACCCGAACACGGTGCCCGAGCGGGCGATCGCCTACCGCGCCGAGTTCGGCCTGCCCCCCGGGGCCAGCGTGCCCGTGGACGCCGTCACGGCGTCGGGGTCCGGGCTCGACCCGGACATCTCCATCGCCAACGCCGAGTTGCAGGCGCCCGCGGTGGCGCGGGCCCGCCACCTGTCGCTCGCCGAGGTCCGCCGCCTGGTCGCGGCCCACACCACGGGGCGTAGCCTGGGGGTGCTCGGCGACCCTGGAGTGAACGTGCTGACCCTCAACCTCGCCCTCGACCGCCTCGGGGCGCACTGACCGTGGCCCCGGGTGCGGCGGTGGTCGGGGCGCGGACCGGGCGGCGGTAGGGACGCCCGGTGGCCCGAGGCAACCTCCGCCTCTACCTCGGAGCCGCGCCGGGCGTGGGCAAGACCTACGCCATGCTCAACGAGGGGTGGCGCCGCGCCCAGCGCGGCACCGACGTCGTGATCGGCTGGGTCCAGGAGCACGGCCGACCCCAGACCGACGCCCAGATCCGAGACCTGCCCGTCTTCCCCCGCCGGACCATCGAGTACCGGGGACAGCCCTTCGAGGAGATGGACCTCGAAGGGCTCCTGGCCCGCCGCCCCGAGCTGGCGCTCGTGGACGAGCTGGCCCACACCAACGTCCCCGGCGCGACCCACGCCAAACGGTGGCAGGACGTCGAGGACCTGCTCGACGCCGGGATCCACGTCATCTCGACGGTCAACCTCCAGCACCTCGAGTCCCTCAACGACGTGGTGGAGCACATCACCGGGGTCGCCCAGCGCGAGACGGTACCCGACCGCGTGGTGCGGTCGGCCGATCAGATCGAGCTCGTCGACATGGCGCCCGAGGCGCTGCGGCGCCGGCTGGCCCACGGCAACGTCTACCCGCCGGAGCGGATCGACGCCGCACTGGCCAATTACTTCCGGGCCGGCAACCTGACCGCCCTGCGGGAGCTGGCCCTCCTGTGGTTGGCCGACCGGGTCGACGAGGAGCTCCAGGACTACCGCGAGCGCCACAACATCGCCGGACCCTGGGAGACCAAGGAGCGGGTGGTGGTGTCCCTCACCGGCGCCGGGGGCGGCGCGGTGCTCGTCCGGCGGGCGGCGCGGATGGCCCAGCGCACCAAGGCAGAGCTCGTCGGGGTGCACGTCCGCACGGACGACGGGTTGACCGGGTCGGGCCTCGACGGCCTGCGCCGCAACCGGGCCCTCCTCGACGACCTCGGCGGGCGCTACGTCGAGGTGATCGGCGCCGACGTCGCCCCGGCCCTCCTGCAGGTGGCCCGGGCCGAGAACGCCACCCAGCTCGTGCTCGGGGCCACCCACCGGAGCCGCTGGACCGAGTTCGTCCGCGGCTCGGTCGTGAACTCGGTCATCCGGGAGGCCGGCGGCGACCTCGACGTCCACATCATCGCCACCGACCTCGGCGAGACCGCCGAAGCGGCCGGCGGTGCCGGGGCGGGGGCCGGATCCCACCCGAGCGGTCGGAGCGGGCGCCGACGGCGCCTGCGGTCGCCGCTGTCGGCGCGGCGGCGCCTGTCCGCCGTCCTCCTCGGCGTCATCGGCTTCCCGCTCCTCACCCTCGTCCTCACCTCGGCCGCCGGCCCCCTGGACCTGGCCATCGCCCTCAGCTCGTACCTCATCCTCACGGTGGCCGTGGCGGCCACGGGCGGCGTGTGGCCGGGTTTCCTGGCGGCGGTCGCCGGCTTCCTGCTCTCGAACTACTTCTTCGCCCCGCCGGTCCACACCTTCACCATCGCCAATGCCCGCGACATCCTCGCCCTGGTCATGTTCCTTCTGACCGGGGGCGTGGTGAGCGTGCTCGTCGACGTGTCGGCCCGCCGATCCACCGCCGCCCTCCAGGCCCGCGCCGACGCCCGGGTGCTGGCCCGGGTGGCCGGTCGCATGGTCTCGCCCGGGGGCGATCCGCTCCCCGGTCTGCTCGGTGACCTGGTCGGGGCGTTCCGCCTCGACGCCGCCGCCGTGCTCCGGGCCGAGGACGGAGGTGGGGCGGCCGCCGGGACCCGGACCGGCCCCGGACGGTGGACCAGCGTCGTCTCGGTGGGGCCCTCGCCACCGCGAACGCCCGAGGAGACCACCGTCACCCTGCCCCTCACCGACGACGAGGTCCTGGCGGTGCGCGGCTCGGACCTCACCGCGGCCGACCGCGACATCCTCGCCGCGTTCGCCGCCCAGCTGGCGGCGGCGCTGGACAGCGCCCGCCTCCGGGCCGAGGCGGCGGAGGCCGGGGCCGAGGCCGAGACCAACCGCCTCCGCTCCGCCCTCCTGTCCGCGGTCAGCCACGACCTCCGCACCCCGCTCGCCTCCATCAAGGCGGCCGCCTCGAGCCTCCTCTCGGAGCAGATCACCCTCGACGCCGAGGAGGAGCAGCTCCTGCTGGAGACCGTGGACCACGAGGCCGACCGCCTGAACGCCCTGGTCGAGAACCTGCTCGACCTGAGCCGGCTGGAGGCGGGGGCCATGGAGGTCCGGTGCCGGCCGACCGACGTCCGGGTCCTGGTCGGTGCGGCCCTGGCCAGCCTCGGCCCCCGGGGCCGGAACGTGGCGGTGGCCGTGGACGGGGGCACGCCCGCGGTGCGGGTCGATCCGGTGCTGGTCGAGCGGGTGCTGGCCAACCTCGTCGACAACGCGCTCCGCTACGGCGGGGGCGCGCCGGTCCGGGTCGAGGCCGGACCGGTGCCCGGCCGGGTGGACCTCCGCGTCGTCGACCGGGGACCAGGTGTCCCCGTCGCCGACCGTGAGCGGGTCTTCCAGGCCTTCCAACGCCTCGGCGACGCCCGCCACGGGAGCGGGGTGGGGCTCGGGCTCGCCGTCGCCCGGGGGTTCACCGAGGCCGTCGGCGGCGAGCTCGAACTCGAGGACACCCCGGGCGGCGGGTGCACGATGGTCGTGCGGCTGCCGGCCGCCTCCGACGACGGGCCCGACCGGGCCCGTCGCAGCCGGGACGGCCCGGTCCGTGCCACCGGGGACACGGCCGACGACGGCGGGCCGGGCGGGCGCGTCGGGAACGCGCCGTGAGCGCGGCCGGGCCCCACCCGGGCGGTGCGGCACCGGACACCCGCGTCCTCGTCGTCGACGACGACCCGTCCCTGCTCCGGGCGCTCACCATCTCGCTCCGGGCCGGGGGCTACGACGCCGTCGGGGCCGTGTCGGGCGAGGAGGCCCTCGACCGCGTGGCGCACTGGCACCCCGAGGTGGTCCTCCTCGACCTCGGCCTCCCGGGCATCGACGGCACCGAGGTCATCCAGGGTGTGCGGGGATGGAGCCAGGTGCCCATCATCGTCCTCTCGGCCCGCCACGAACGCCCGAGCAAGGTCGAGGCCCTCGACCTCGGTGCCGACGACTACCTCACCAAGCCCTTCGGGATGGACGAGCTCCTGGCCCGGGTCCGTGCGGCCCTCCGGCGGGCCCGGGCCGACGAGCCGGGTCCTCGCGTCGAAGCCGCCGGGTTCACCGTGGACCTCGCCGCGCATCGCGTGTTCCGGGGCACCACCGACGTCCACCTGACCCCCAAGGAATGGGCCCTCGTCGAGGCCCTCGCCCGGCACCCCGGTCGGATCGTCCCCCGGCACCAGCTCCTCCTCGAGGTCTGGGGACCGGGGTACGAGGCGGAGACCGAGTACCTCCGGGTCCTCATCGGCCGCGTGCGCCGCAAGCTCGAGGCCGACCACGCCCATCCCCGCCACTTCCTGACCGAGCCGGGGATGGGGTACCGCTTCGAGCCCTGATCGGCCCCGGAGTACGCTCGCTGCCCGTGGACGACGCCCCGGTTCCCGCCGTCTGGCGGCCCCCCGAGGACGCCGCACCCGAGGAGCTGCCCGGCGCGCTCGGTGCCGTCCAGCGATCCCTGCCCGTGGGCCGGCCCCTCGTCGTCGAGGCCGGGCCCTCCACCGGATGGAGCCGCGCCCGCCTGGCCGACGTGGTCGTCGGCGCCGGGTTCGCCCTGCGCCGCCCCCCGCGCCGTCGGGCCGACGGCACGGTGGTCGCCGCGTGCGTGCGGGCCCGCACCCTGGCCGACACGGTCGGGCCGGGCATGCGACTCCTCGTGTGCGGGGTGAACCCGTCGCTCTTCTCGGCCGATGCCGGTGTCGGCTATGCCCGCCCGGGCAACCGGTACTGGCCCGCCGCCCTGGCCGCCGGCCTCGTCACCCAGGACCGGAATGCCGTGGCCGCCCTCAGCGACCACGCCGTCGGCATGACCGACCTGGTCAAGCGGGCCACGGCCACCGCCGCCGAGCTCACCTCGGCCGAGTACGCGGCCGGGTTCGCCCGGGTCGAGCGCCTGGTCGCCTGGCTCCTCCCCGGGGCGGTCTGCTTCGTCGGGCTCTCGGGCTGGCGGGACGTGGTCGACCGTCGGGCCGTGGCCGGGCCCCAGCCGGAGGAGTTCGGTGGGCGGCCGGCCTACGTGATGCCGTCGACCAGTGGACGCAACGCCCGGACGTCCCTCGACGACGCGTCCGTCCACCTGGCCGCCGCCCTCGCCCTCGCCCTCGCCCCGGCCCCCGGGGGTCCGGGGGGTGTC
This sequence comes from Acidimicrobiaceae bacterium, assembly GCA_027314705.1. Lineage (GTDB taxonomy): Bacteria > Actinomycetota > Acidimicrobiia > Acidimicrobiales > RAAP-2 > Bog-756. The sequence goes on along the minus strand of DAHVAJ010000017.1, from coordinate 22,191 downwards.
AGCCGAGACCGGCGACGGGCTCGAAGTGCTCGACGTCGGGCGGCGCCGCGAAGAAGGGTCCGATGAGGGCCCGCCACCGGGCGAAGGCGTCCGACTCGCGGAAGCCGACCACGTGGTCGGCGAGCGTCTCCCACTCGACGAGCAGGAGGTAGTGCTCGGGCGACTCGACGCCTCGGTGGAGCTCGAGGGAGACGAAGCCGGGCGAGGCGGCGATCACGGACCGGGCCTCGCCGAGCGCCGCCTCGAAACGGTCGCCGGCGCCGGGCAGGACGGCGAAGTGGGCGCGCTCGAGGACCATGGGGGTCCACCGTACCGGCCGGGACGACCGAGGGTGCCCACCGGCGGTAGCGTCGTCCCCACGCCCAGACGCGGATGAACGGGAGGTGGCGACCGTGCAGGTCGAGGTGTGGTCGGACGTCGTCTGCCCGTGGTGCTACATCGGCAAGCGCGAGCTCGAGTCGGCCCTGGCCCGGTTCGCCCACGCCGACGAGGTGACGGTCACCTGGCGAAGCTACGAGCTCGACCAGGCGTCCCCCCGCCGGGTCGACCTGACCATGGCCGAGGTGCTCGGGCGCAAGTACGGCATGAGCCCGGAACGGGCCGAGGCGGCCAACCGGCAGATGACCGAGCTGGCGGCCGGGGTCGGGCTCGAGTACCACCTCGACCGGGTCCGGATCGGCAACACGTTCGACGCCCACCGGTTGCTCCACCTCGCCGCTGCAGAGGGACTCGGAGCGGAGCTCAGCGAGCGCCTGATGGCCGCCTACTTCACCGAGGGTCGGGCCGTCTCCGACCCGGCCACGCTGGCCGGGCTGGCCGGAGAGGTCGGGATCGACCCGGCGCGCGCTCGGGCCGTCCTGGCCGGCGACGAGTTCGCCGACGCCGTGCGCGCCGACGAGGCCAGGGCCACCGAACTCGGGTGCACGGGGGTCCCCTTCTTCGTGATGGACGGCCGCCTCGGGGTCCCCGGCGCCCAGCCGGCCGACGTGCTGCTCCGGGCCCTGGAACGGTCCTGGGCCTCCCGCACCACGGCCGGCCCGGTGGACCCCTGACCGCCGGCGCACGGCCGTCGGGATGGCGACCCCCCGGGGTCCCGCGTTAGGGTGCCGGGCGTCGCAGCCGCCCGGGCCGCCCGGCGGTCGTCACGCCGAGGTGAGCCATGGACGGGTCGGACGAGCACCGGGAGTGTCCGAGCTGCGGCTCGGCGGACGTTCCCCGGCTGATCGTGCGGGGGTCGGGCGCCGGGGGCACCGGGACGAGCCTCCAGTGTCGACGCTGCCTCCACGAGTGGCCGGTCGGTCGCGCCCGCCGGGCCTCCTGACCACGCCGGACACCACCGGCGGAGCGCCGGCGTCAGCGCAAGGTGAGGACGCCAGCCCCGATCCGGACGGCCGCGCCCACCAGCTCCTCGGTGCAGGCCGCAGCGGCCAGGGCGCGGTCGTCGCTCAGGGCCACGCACCTTCGGCCGTCAGCGGTGGCGCAGAGGGCCACCACCCGGGCCGGCTCACCGTCCTCGGGGGTGACCGTGTACGTGACCACCCGCCCGGGACCCTCGTACCCGTCGAGCTCCGCGACGGCCGGTACCGTGCCCGTGACCCCGGCCGCCTGCCGGGCCAGGTCGGCCACGAGGGGCGGACGGCCGTCGGGGCGTCCCGAGAAGGCCCCGAGGCCGGGCTTGGTGAGCAGGCCGCTCACCGAGGTCACCACGGCGAGAGCGTCCGGATCCGCCCGCAGCCTCCCCACCACGGTGACCAGGGCCTGGTACACGTAGTTGTTGAACGGCCCGCCGGCGAAGGCCATGCCGCCGGTGACGGTGGGGACCCGGGTCCGGTCGAGACCGAGGGCCCGCTGTTGGACCCGGACGGCGGCCGGGAAGCAGCTGTAGAGCTCGATCACCTCGGCGTCGGCCACGGGCCGGCCCAGGCGGCCGGCGGCCGCGGCGGCCAACACCTCCATGGCCGGCCACGCCGTCGGCCGCTCGCGACAGACGAGCGACACCGCGTGGCCCGAGGTCAGGCCGCAACGCGGGAAGACCCACCGGTCGACGGGCACGCCGAGGCGGCGGGCGGTGTCGGCCGAGCACAGCACCAGTGCGGCGGCCTGGTCGACGGTCCACTGGGTCGAATGCCACTTGTTGTAGGGGAAGGCGAGCAGTCGGTTGTCGGCCGAGGGCGTGTCGATCTCCGCCGCCTCGAGCGGGGCGGGGAAGGCGGCCGCCGGGTTGGTCCGGGCCACCCGGTTCATGGCCGACCACAGCTGCGCCACCTCCCGACGGTGGTCGGCGATCGCACACCCGTCGGCGGCCCGGAGGGCGTTCTCGATCATGGCGTACTGCTGCACCGGGTCCCAGAGCCGGTGGGCCACCTCCACCGGTTCGAGGAGCGGCCCCTCCCGGCGGTGGACCTCGTCGGGCACCACCCCCTCCTGGGCCGTCTCGACCGCGTCCAGACCGGCCCGCTCCCGGGCGCGCGCCCACCGCTTGGCCTCGCCCCCCACCACCACGGCAACCTCGGAGCGACCCTCCTGGATGGCGAGGAGGGCGTCGTCGATCAGTCGCTGCTGGGGGATCCCGAGCTCCACCAGGAGGGTGCGGGCGGCCGGCGCACCGATGCGCTCGGCCACGATGCGGGCCGGGTCGGGGTAGGACCAGCTCCCCTGGGGGACGGCCACCCGGTCGACGGCGGCGGCCAGGGCCGGCGTCCCGGCGTCGGCCACGGCCGCCTCCACCGCCGCCACCATGAGCGCGACGGCCTCGGCGTCGGCCGAGGCCTCGCCCACCCCGACCAGCACGGGCTCCCGGCCCCGGGGGAGGTCGGTCGCCACCTCAGGTCGCCGTCCGGGCGGGCCGGCGGGCCCGCAGCCTGCGCCCGAGCTCCCGCCAGCTCACCTCGACGGCCCCGAGGCCGACCGCCGCGACCCGGGCCCGCTCGGGGAGGTCGTAGTGGTCGTGGTGGGGCCGACCGGCCCTCGACTGGAAGGAGGCCCGCCGCAGCCCGAGCCGTGCGGCGAAGGCGTGGAGCTCCTCGTCGGTGTCGGCCACGAGGTGCGACCACCGGTCGTCGACCGGACCGAGCCGGGCCGGCTGCCGCCAGTCGTCGAGGTAGACGGTCATCCGGCCGTCCCGCCCAGGTCCATGAGCTCCACCCGCACACCGTCGGGGTCCGTGCAGTACACGAAGTCGAGGAGTGCGCCGCCGAGGTCGAAGGTGGTGCGCGTCGTCCGGACCACCGTGCCCCCGGCCGCCTCGACCGCGGCCGCCACCGCGTCCACGTCGTCCACCCGCAACGAGACGTGGGTGAGGCCCAGCTGGTTGAGTGGCCGCCGCCCGCCGCCCCCGGTCGTCCCCGGCGCGTCATAGGCCAACAGCTCGAGCGTGACCCCGTCGCGGCGGACCATCCGCGACCGCAGCCGCACGCCCGGGACCTCCATCAGGACGGCGAACTCCTCCCCCACCTCGTGGGCGGCCACCTCGTCGAAGCCGAGGCCGCCACACCAGAAGCGAAGGGACGCGTCGAGATCGGACACGCAGATCCCGATGTGGGAGACGGCGACGGTCATGCGGCGTCCGTCCCCGCCGTCGGGAGCCGGTCCCCGCCGGAGGAGTCGACGACCGGCGGCCGGCCGTCGGAGTCCTGACCGACCGCGGACACGGCCGGCGACGCCGGGTCGGCCGGGAAGGGGGACTCCGGGGCCAGGCGGGAGGGGTCCGCCGCGGCGATCGGCCACGGCGCCAGGGTCACCCCGGAGCGGCGCCCCACGACCACGGCACGTCCCCCGCTCAGGCGGGCTCGGCGGCGAGCGCGGCCCCGAGCCGCAGGAGCTGGTCGGTGGCCCCACCCAAGGTGAGCTCGATGTGCTTGGTCCGCAGGAAGTGACGATGGAGCGGATAGTCCCGGTCGACGCCCACCCCGCCGTGGAGGTGGACGGCGGCGTGGACGACCCGCTGGCCGCCGTCGGCCGCCCAGAACTTGGCCACCGCCACCTCCTTGTCGGCCGGCAGGCCCTCGGCGATCCGCCAGGCCGCCTGCCAGGCGGTCAGCCGGATGGCCTCGGCGTCGACGAAGGCGTCGGCGGCCCGCTGGCCGACGGCCTGGAAGGTGGCGATGGGTTTGCCGAACTGCTCTCGGGTCTTCGTGTACTCGGCCACCAGGGCCAGTGCGGCGGCGGCGGCTCCCGCCTCGACCACGGCCAGGGCCGCGGTCGTGCGCAGGAGGAGCCAGGTCACGATGGTCGGCCCGTCGGCCGGGGTGCCGAGCAGGGCGTCCGGCCCGAGCCGCACCGCATCGAAGGTGACGAGCCCCTCGGGCTGGCCCGAGTTGGCCGTCTGGCGCCCGATGGACACGCCCCCGGCCGCGGCCGGGACCAGGAACACGCCGAGGTCGTCGGAGCCCACCCGGGCCGGCACCAGGAACAGGTCGGCCACCAGGCCCGACGGCACGCAGGCCTTGACCCCCGAGAGGATCCAGCCGTCGCCGTCGGACTCGGCCGCGGCCGCCGGAGCCAGCGGGCTCCCCCCCAGTTCGACCAGGGCCGTGGTGAGGATCGACCGGCCCTCGACCACGCCCGGCAGCCACCGCCGGCGCTGGTCGTCCGAGCCGAAGACGGCGACCGCCGGGGCGGCCGCGGCCAGGGTCTCCACGACGGGCACGTACGACGCCGTGCGCCCGGCCGCCTCGGCCAGGAGTCCCACCTCGACGAAGCCGAGGCCGGCGCCGCCCACCTCCTCGGGCAGGGCGATGCCGAGCAGGCCGGCCGAGGCCAGCTCGGCCCAGAGCCTGCCGTCGAACCGAGTGCCGTCCGGCTCGGCCTCGAGCTCGCGCAGCCGTTCGTGGGTCGAGAGGTCGGTGAAGATGCGGTCGGCCAGCTCGCGCACGGCTTCCTGCTCCTCACTCAGTGCGAAGTCCATGGTTGTGCCTCCTGGTGGTGCGGGCGTCGGTGACGGTGCGGGCCGGGTCAGCGCAGCGAGCGGGGCAGGTTCAGGCCGAAGATGGCGATGAGGTCCCGCTGGATCTCGTTGGTGCCGCCGCCGAAGGTCAAGATGACGAGGCTGCGGGCGTACATCTCGAGGCGGCCGGCGAGGACGGCCTCGGGCGAGCCCTTGGCCAGATAGCCCGCCTGGCCCACCACCTCCATGAGCAGCTTGAACGCCTCGAGGTAGAACTCGGTGCCGAAGACCTTGATGGTCGAGGCGTCGGCCACGTCGAGCTGTCCCTGGGTGGCCGTCCACGCCACCTTCCAGTTGATGAGCCTCAGGAACTCGAGCCGGGCGTGGATCCGGGCCAGGTGGACCTGGACCCACTCCTGGTCGACGACCCGGCGGCCGTCGGCCAGCTTGGTGGCCTGCGCCCACGCCCGCACGTCGGTGAGGGCCCGCTCGATGATCCCCGGGGAGCACAGGGTCACCCGCTCGTGGTTGAGCTGGTTGGTGATGAGGGTCCACCCCTGGTTCTCCCCGCCCACCAGGTTGGCCGCGGGCACCCGGACGTCCTCGTAGAAGGTGTAGTTGATGTTGTGGTCCCCGAGCAGGCGCATGGGGACGACCTTGATGCCCGGAGTGTCCATGGGGACGATGAACATCGAGATGCCCTTGTGCTTGGGGGCGTCGGGGTCGGTGCGGGTGGCCAGCCAGATGTAGTCGGCGTCGCCGGCCAGGGAGGTGTAGATCTTCTGGCCGTTGATCACGTACTCGTCGCCGTCGCGGACGGCCCTGGTCTGCAGCGAGGCGAGGTCGGTGCCGGAGGCGGGCTCCGTGTAGCCGATGCAGAAGTGGATGTCGCCGGCGAGGATCCGGGGCAGGAAGGACGCCTTCTGCTCGTCGGTGCCGAACTGCATGATGGTCGGCCCCACGGTGTTGATCGTGAGCATCGGCACGGGAGCGCCGGCCCGCATGGACTCGTCGAAGAAGATGAATTGCTCGATGGCCGAGCGGCCCTGGCCGCCCCACTCCTTCGGCCAGCCGATGCCCAGCCACCCGTCGGCGGCCATCTGTCTGACCACCCGGCGCATGTCCGCGCCGATGCCGTGGCCGGCCGCCAGCTGCGCCTCCACCTCGGGCGTGAGCAGTGTGGCGTAGTAGGCGCGGAGCTCGTCACGGAGCGCCTCCTGCTCCTCGGTGTAGCCGATCTCCATGGGTCCCTCCCGGTGGTTCCCGCCCGGCACCCGCCGGTGGGCGCGGACGGCGGTCCCCGCGCCCACCCGAGTACCCACCGGCCGAGCCGGTGGGCGGCGACTAGAACACGTTACATTCGCCCCCTCGCCGGCGCCACCGCCGCCTGTTGCCTCAGGCAGCGGGCACGTCGCTCCGGTAGCCTGCCCGGTGGCCCCGGTCCGCCCGGTGCTACCGCCCGCCGCTCGGGTGACCCCCGGTGAGTCCCCGGGGCCGCCGTGCGGCCCGACGACCACTGCGGTTCCCGCCGCCCACACCGAGGAGCGCCCCATGCCCGATGCCGTCATCGTCGCCACCGGAAGGACCCCGATCGGTCGGGCCAACAAGGGCTCGCTGGTCGACTGCCGCCCCGATGACCTCGCCGCCCTGGTCATCAGAGAGGTCCTGGCCAAGGTGCCGGCGCTCGACCCGCACTCGGTGGAGGACGTCATCCTCGGCTCGGGCCAGCCGGCCGGCGAAGCCGGGTACAACATGGCACGGGTGGCCGCCCTCCTGGCCGGTCTGCCCGACGTGCCCGGAGTGACCGTGAACCGCTACTGCTCCTCGTCGCTCCAGAGCATCCGGATGGCCGCCCACGCCATCAAGGCCGGCGAGGGCGACGTCTTCGTCGCCGCCGGGGTCGAGACGGTCAGCCGGTACGGGCACGGCGCCGCCGACGTCGGACCGCACAATCCCGCCTTCGCCGACGGGGAGGCCCGCACCACGGCCCGGACCCCCGCCGCCGGCGAACCGTGGACCCCGCTCGAGGGCGCGCTCCCCGACGTCTACATCGCCATGGGCCAGACGGCCGAGAACGTGGCCGAGCTCAAGAAGGTGAGCCGCCAGGAGCAGGACGAGTACGCCCTCCGCTCCCAGCAGCGGGCCGGGGCGGCCATCGAGTCGGGCTTCTTCGAGCGCGAGATCATCCCGGTGACGTTGGCCGACGGCACCGTCGTGCGGAGGGACGACGGGCCCCGGCCGGGGACGACGCTCGACGCCCTGGCCGGGCTGAGGCCGGTGTTCCGCGAGGGCGGCACGGTCACCGCCGGCAACGCCTGCCCGCTCAACGACGGTGCCGCCGCCGTCGTGGTGATGAGCGACACTCGGGCCCACCAGCTCGGGATCACCCCCCTGGCCCGCATCGTGGCCTCCGCCGTCTCCGGCCTCAATCCGGAGATCATGGGCCTCGGCCCGGTCGACGCCATCCGCCAGGTCCTCTCCCGCGCCGGCATGACCATCGACGACGTCGACCTCGTCGAGATCAACGAGGCCTTCGCCGCCCAGGTGGTCCCCTCGGCCAGGGAGCTGGGCATCAGCTGGGACAAGCTCAACGTACGGGGTGGGGCCATCGCCCTCGGCCATCCCTTCGGCCAGACCGGTGCCCGCATCATGACCACCCTGCTCAACGCCCTCGACGACACGGGCACGACCGTCGGCCTCGAGTCGATGTGCGTGGGTGGCGGCCAAGGCATGGCCATGATCGTCGAGCGCCTGTCCTAGGCCCGGTCGCGCCGCTCGGCGGCCGGCGCTGCCGGAGGGGCGGGCCGGACGGTGCGGCCGGCCGGTCCGGGGGTCGGAATGAACTGGCACGCTTCCGGTGTTGGTGACGGTGGCCGGCGACGACAGGGAGAGACCACGTGAGTGACACGGAGAGCGCGGCACGGGCCACCCCGTCCCCCGCCCTGTCCCACCGGCGGGTGCTGGTGGTCATCGTCGCCCTCATGCTGGGCATGTTCCTGGCCGCGCTGGACCAGACGGTGGTGGCGACCGCCCTGCCCACCATCGTCGGGGACCTGCACGGCGCCTCCCACCTGAGCTGGGTGGTGACCGCCTATCTGCTGGCGTCCACGGTCTCGACGCCCCTGTGGGGGAAGCTGGGGGACCTCTACGGCCGCAAGCTCTTCTTCCAGTCGGCCATCGTCCTGTTCCTGGTCGGGTCGGTACTGAGCGGCCTGAGCCACTCCATGTTGGAGCTGATCGTGTTCCGGGCCGTCCAGGGCCTGGGTGGCGGCGGGCTGATGATCGGCGCCATGACCATCATCGGCGACGTGGTCTCCCCCCGGGAGCGCGGCCGGTACATGGGCCTCTTCATGGCCATGTTCGGCGTGACCTCCATCGTCGGACCGCTCATCGGCGGCGTCTTCGTCGACTACCTCTCCTGGCGGTGGATCTTCTACATCAACCTCCCCATCGGAGCCGTGGCCCTGGCCGTGACCGGTGTGGCCCTGCCCGGGGTGCTCACCCGGGTGCACCGGGTCATCGACTACCTGGGCACGGCGCTGATCGCGCTGGCCGCCACCTCGCTGGTGCTGTTCACCAGCCTCGGCGGCACCACCTACCCGTGGCGCTCGCCCTTCGTGATCGGCCTCGCGGTCGCCGGGGTGGTGTTCTCCCTCTTGTTCCTGGTGGCCGAGCACCGGGCCGAGGAGCCCATCCTCCCGCTGCCGCTCTTCGCCAACCGGGTGTTCTCGGCGGCCAGCGCCATCGGCTTCGTCGTCGGGTTCGCCATGTTCGGTGCGCTGACGTTCCTGCCCCTCTTCTTCCAGGAGGTCAGGGGGGTCAGTGCCATCCAGTCCGGCGTCCGGCTGTTCCCCCTCATGGGCGGCCTGCTGGTGGGCTCGATCGGCTCCGGCCTCCTGGTCAGCCGGTGGGGTCGCTACAAGGTCTTCCCGGTGGTGGGTACCGCCCTCGTGACGGTCGGGCTCTACCTGATGTCGCTGATCGGGGTGACCACCGGGGCCTGGGTCATGGCCGGCTACATGGTGGTGTTCGGTCTGGGTCTCGGCCTCATCCTGCAGGTGCTGACGGTGGCCGTCCAGAACGCCGTCCCCTACGAGGAGCTGGGCACCGCCACCTCAGGCGTCACCTTCTTCCGGATGATCGGCGGCTCGTTCGGGACCGCCGTGTTCGGCGCCATCTTCTCCAACCTGGTGGCCACCAACGTCCTGCGCGCGCTGCACCTGACCAAGGCGCCGGCCGGCCTCAATCTCAGCGCCGAGAACCCGGCGGCCATCCAGAAGCTGCCCGCCGCGGCGCAGGCCGGCGTCATCGAGGGCATCGCCCACACCATCCAGACCATGTTCCTCATCGGGGTCCCCATCGCCTTCGTCGCCTTCCTGCTGAGCTGGACCCTCCCCGAGATCGCCCTGCGCCGGTCGATCCGCACCTCCGAGCCGGCCGAGCACCTGGGACTACCCGAACCCCGGACCTCGTTGGGCGAGGTCCAGCGGATCCTGGAGCGGGCGGCCAGCCGGGAGAACCGGAGCGAGCTCTACGGGATGCTGGCCAGGCGTGCCGGGCTCGACCTCCCACCCCGGGCCAGCTGGCTCCTCTACCGTCTGGCCGACCGGCCCGACGCCACCATCGAGGACGTGGGCGCCCGCCTGGGCGTCGATCCGGAGCGGCTGGCCGATGGCGTCGACGCCCTCGTGACCCGGGACATGATCGAAGCCGTCCCCTGCCCGGAGGGGCACCGCCTGGTCCTCACGGCAGCCGGTGGCGACGCCATCGAGCACCTCACGGCGGCCCGCCGGGACTCGATGACCGAGTTGTTGGAGGGCTGGGACCCCGAGGACCATCCCGAGGTGCTCGACATGGTCCGCGACCTGGCGAGAGCCCTCCTGGCCGACGACGACAAGCTGCTGGCCGACGCCCGGGCGGCGAGTTCGGCCTAGGCCGTCGGCCGCAGGCCGGCGTCGGGCCCGCCGGCCGACGCCGAGGCCCGGGCCCACCCCGGCTCACCGGTCGAGGAGCGGGCTCCCCGGGTCGCGGACCGGCCGGCCGGCCTTCCGGGCCCGCTGCCAGGCGAGGCCCGAGAGGACCTCGAGCACGACCCGGTTGGCCAGGTAGGCGGTGACCTCGGCATGGTCGTAGGGAGGCGAGAGCTCCACCACGTCGGCGCCGGCGAGCGGCAGCTCCTGGCCGATGCGGCGCACGGCGTCGAGCAGCTGGCGGGCCGAGAGCCCGCCCGGTTCCGGCGTCCCGGTGGCCGGTGCGGCACCGGGGTCGACCACGTCGAGGTCGACCGAGAGGAAGACCGCGTCGCACCCTTCGGTGACGATGGCGAATGCCTCGGTCAGACAGGCGTCGAGGCCACGGGCGACCACCTGGGTCATCTCGTAGCAGCGCATGCCCTGGGCGGCCATCCAGTCGAGCGTCTCCGCCTCGGGCCAGTAGCCCCGTAGGCCGATCTGGAGGAACCGGTCACCCCGCACCGCGCCCGACTCGATGAGCCGGCGCATCGGCGTCCCGTGGCCCATCAGGGAGCCGAACTGGGTGTCGGCGGTGTCGGCGTGGGCGTCGAAGTGGATCATGGCCAGCCGGCCCCAACCGACGTGGCGGGCCACCCCGGTGGCGTCGGGCCAGGCGATGGTGTGGTCGCCGCCGAGCACGACGGGCACCGTCCCGCGGGCGGCGACGGCCCCGACGGCCGCCTCGAGCCGGGCGCAGGAGGTGGTGATGTCCCCGGGCGGCATCTCGACGTCGCCCAGGTCGACCACGCCCAGCTCCACCAGGGGGTCGACCCCGAGGGCCAGGTGGGGACGTCGGCCGTCGTGGGGCAGGTAGTCGGTCGTCCGGATGGCCTGGGGTCCGAACCGGCAGCCCGGGCGGTGGCTGGTGCCGCCGTCGAACGGGGCACCGAGGATGACGGCGCCGGCGCCGGCGAAGCTGGCCGGATCGCCGGGATCACCGGCCGGGACGCCGGCGAAGGTGGCGTCGGGTCCGAACATGTTGCCGAGGCGCATCGGCCCTCCCTCCGGTGGGCGACGGGCCGCCGGGGCGCCCCGTGATGGGCGTGGCCGGAAGGTGGGCCGGCCGAGCCCGTTCAGTCGGTGATCTCCTCGATGGCGTACTCGGGGCAGTTGGCCATGGCCAACCGGGCCTTGTCCTCCAGCTCGGGCGGCACGGTCCCGTCACCCGCCACCGACGAGAGGCCGTAGTCGTCCACCGAGAAGAGCTCGGGCGCCAACCCGTAGCAGCGGGCGTGCCCGGTGCACTTGGTCTCGTCCACCCGGATCCTCACGGGAAGACCACCTGGCAGTGCCGAGGGCCACGCACCTGCCCACCGGCCCAGGTGACCTCCTCGCCCTCGGCGAGGCGGAACTCGGGGATGCGGCGCAGCCACTCTTCGAGCGCCACCCGCAGCTCCATGCGGGCCAGGTTCGACCCGGCACACCGGTGGATCCCCGAACCGAAGGCCACGTGGCGGTTGTGGGCCCGGTCGAGGATGACCCGGTCCGGGTCCTCGAACGCCTCGGGGTCGCGGTTGGCGGCCGGGAAGTTCATGAGCACCTTGTCGCCGGCGTGCATCGGGCACCCCCGGAACTCGATGTCCTCGGTCACCACCCGGGCCATGGTCACCGGCGAGTACGCCCGGAGGAGCTCCTCGACGCCCAGGGCCATGGCCTCGGGGTCGCCGGCCAGTGCCTTGCGGTCGTCGGGATGGGTGGCCAGGTGCCAGAGGGACGACCCGATGGCGCTCCAGGTGGTGTCCACCCCGGCGATGAGCACCAGGGCGGCGACGCCGAGCACCACGCCCTCCTCCACCGGTCGGCCCTCGACCTCGGCGTGCAGGAGGTAGCTGAGCAGGTCGTCACCGGGCTCCCGCTTGCGCTTGGCCACCTCCTCCACGAAGTAGGTGATGAGCGACTCGGTGGCCGATCTCCGCCGCTCGGGATCGTCGGCGAACTCGAGCACGCCCCGGACCCAGTCGGTGAAGGTGTCGGACAGGGTGGCCGGCACCCCGAGGATGGAGGCGATGACCCGGACCGGGATCTGCTGGGCGTACTCCCCGGCGGCGTCGGCCCGGCCGTCGGCCAGGAATCCGTCCACGAGGCCGGCGCAGAGCTCCCGCGTCATGGGCTCGTAGCCCTCGACCCGGCGGTGGGAGAACCACGGCAGGAGGAGCCGGCGCGTCCAGGTGTGCAGGGGCGGGTCGGCGGAGATGGGCGGGACGCCGTAGGCCAGGAGGGGTTCGTCGGGGGGCTCGCCCTCGAACGGGATGACGGAGATCTCGGCGGAGCTGAAGTGCCCGATGTCGTGGGCCAGATCGACCACGTCCTGGTACCGGGTCGGCAGCCAGGTGCTCCCCCGGCGCCCGGAGTGGGCGATCGGACAGGTGGCCCGCAACTGGTCCCAGATCGTGAACGGGTCGGCCACGTAGCTCGGGCTCATCACGTCGAAGTCGGTGTCCCAGTGCTCCACCGGTGTCGAGCCGGCCATGGTCCTCCTTCCGCGGCCCGGAAGGCGTCCTCGGGCGCCGCCGTCCCATCTTGGCACGACGACCGGGCCCGGTCGGCCCGCGCCGTCAGATGGTGAGACCCCCGTCCACCGAGAGGACGGCCCCCGTGGTGTAGGAGGACTCGTCGGAGGCCAGAAAGGCGATGGAGGCGGCGATCTCGGCCGGGGTCGAGAACCCCATGGGGGTCATGATCTTGGTCAGTTGCCGGGGGTCGGCCCCCTCCGGCAGCCCGAAGGTGCCGAGGAGCGGGGTGTCGGTGCCACCGGGGGCCACCACGTTCACCCGCACCCCGCGCCCCAGGTACTCCGCCGCCAGTGCCTTGGAGAAGAGCAGCAGGCCGCCCTTCGAGGCGCAGTAGGCGGCCGAGTAGGCCTGGCCCATCAGGGCGGTGTTGGAGGCCACGTTGACGATGGCCCCACCGTGCTCGAGGAGGTGGGGAAGGGTCGCCCGGCAGACCAGGAAGGGCCCGGTGAGGTTCACGGCGAGGATGCGCTGCCACCGCTCCAGCGGCATCTCGGCGGTGTGGAAGAACCCCCCGATGCCGGCGACGTTGCAGACGACCGCCGGGGGTCCGAACCGGCCGACCACGGCCGCCACCGTCTCGGCCACCGAGGGTTCCGAGGTCACGTCGCACCCGTAGGCCACCGCCGTCCCGCCGTCGGCGGTGGCGGTGGCGGCCGTGGCCTCGGCCGACCCGACGTCCACGTCCAGGGCGGCGACGGCCGCCCCCTCCCGGGCGAGGCGCAGGGCCACGCCCCGGCCGATGCCCGACCCGGCGCCGGTGACGACGGCGACCTTGCCCTCGAACCGCCGGCCGACGTGCTCGCCGATGGCGGCGTCGGCGGCGGCGTGCTCCTCGCCGCCCTGGCCGAGGGTGACCCCTCGCACCGGGCTCACGGCGCCCCCTCCACGGTCGGTGCGGACCCGGGCGGGGCGAACCGCCCGCGCAACTCGTGCTTCAGGATCTTGCCCGCCGGGTTGCGGGGGACGGCCCCGACCACCTCGAGCTGCTCGGGGATGGCCTGGCGGCGCAGCCGGCGCTCGGTCAGGTAGGCGGCCATGGCAGCGAGGTCGAAGGAGTGGCCGTCGGTCAGGGCCACCACCGCGCAGGCCCGCTCGCCCGTCCTCGGGTCGGGGAGGCCGATCACGGCCACGTCGGCCACCGCCGGGTGGGCGTAGAGCAGGTCCTCGATCTCCTTGGCCGAGATGTTCTCGCCGTGGCGGATGATGACGTCCTTCAGGCGCCCGGTGATGGTCACGTACCCCTCGGCATCCACGACGCCGAGGTCGCCGGTGCGGAAGTAGCCGTTGCCGTCGAAGGCCTCGGCGTCGAGGGACGGGTCGAGGTAGCCGCCGATGACCTGGGGCCCCTTCAGGCGGATCTCGCCCTCTTCGCCCGGACCGGCCCGCCGGCCGTCCAGGGTGACCACCACGAGGTCGACCCCCGGGGTCGGCCGCCCCTCGGTGTCGGCCAGCTTGCCGTCGGGGTCGTGGGTGGTGGCCATGACCACGATGGGGGCCTCGGTGAGCCCGTAGCCGGAGACGATGCCGACCCCGCCGATCTCGGCCTTCAGGTCGTGATGGAGCTGGGGCGGCTTGGGCGCGCCGCCCCCGGGGTAGGCGCGCACCCGGGGGAAGAGCGGACCGTCGCCCCGGGCCCGTTGGGCGGCCAGATAGGCCAGGTGGAAGGGGGTGCCCGAGCCGGCCAGGGTGACCCCGTTGGCGGCCAGGAAGGCCGGCGTGGCCTGGGCGTCGAAGGCCTCGGTGGTGAGCAGGGTGCACCCGGTGAGGAGGGAGGCGATGAGCCAGCCGATGCCGCCGATGTGGGTGAAGGGGAACACCAGGGCGGAGACGTCGTCCTCCCGGATGTCGAGGCACTCGGCCATGGCCAGGGCCGACGCGGCCACCGTGAGGTCGGTGTGGGGCGCCCCCTTCGGGTCGGCCGTCGTCCCCGACGTGTAGAAGAGCCACCGCACCGGGGCGTCGGCCGCCGTGGCCGGCGCCGGGTCGGCCGCCGGCAGCACGGTCGGGTCGCCCTCGGGCAGGTCCCGGTCGACCACCAGCACCCCGAGGTCGGTGCGACCAGCGGCGACCGCACGGGCCATGGCCTCGAAGTCGAAGTCCCGGTAGACGGTCGGCACCACGAGCAGCGAGGCCGAGCTCTGCTCGGTGATGAACTCGACCTCGCGCCCCCGGTAGATGGGGATGAGCGGGTTCTGGCGGGCGCCGAGGCGGGCCAGGGCGCCCACCAGGACGAGGGACTCGTTCCAGGTGGGCAGCTCCCAGCTCACGGCGGTGTCCCGGTCGACGCCCCACTCGGTGTGGAGGCCGGCCGCGGCCCGGAGGCAGGCGTCGCGGTAGCGGGCGAAGGTCAGCTCGCGACCCGTGTCCTCGTGGGCCGCCACCGCGTCCGGCGTGGCCGAGGCCCGCGCCTCGACGAGACCCCAGAACGTGGGGGCCCACACCCAGCCCCGGACGGCCGCCCGGGCCGCCATCCCGTCGATCACCTCGTCGCTCACGCCCGCTCCCTCCACAACTGGTCGGTGTAGGTGTCGGTGCCGGGCACGGTGGCCAGGAAGGGCGAGGCCCAGGCCACCCGGCCCAGGCCGGCACCGGCCAGCGCCCCGTCCAGTCCGGCCACGACCCGGTCCCAGGCGGCGGCGGGATCGTCGTCCACGAAGCACAGGAGGAGCACCCGCTCGTCGACCGCCGCTCCCCGGGGCACGTCGCCGGGAGCATCGGCCAGCAGCGGCAGCGGGCTGAAGCCGAGCACGGATGCGACCGGCGAGCCGGGCAGGACGGCGGGGAGGTGCTCCTCGCGGCACCAGGCGCCGATGCGCTCCCCCGGCACCCCTTCGGCCGGGTCCACGAAGACGGACACCAGGCCCGGGAAGCGGTGGTCCAGGGTGAGCTCGGCCGGCACGCCGTCCTCGGCCCGTCGGTGCTCCCATTCGAACCGGTAGAGGCCGGTGTGGACGTGGTCGCGCCGGTCGAACATCCGCCCGGCGGCGTGCAGGGCGTTGACCTGGTCCACGGCCCAGCGGTTCCACTCGTCGTGATGCCCGGCCAGCACGTAGTAGAGGCCGAGGTAGCTGCCGGACTGCGGGTCGGCCACCAGCGGCTCCGGTCCGTCGCCGCCCCGGGCGGGCAGCCGCAGGTCCTTCAGCGGGGCGGTGGCCACGAAGCGCGCCCCGGCGAAGTTGTACGCCCCGATCTGGCAGCCGGCGTAGAAGTGGTCCCGCTCGTACCATCGGTTGTAGGCGACCTCGTGACCACGGTGGGGCTCCACCAGGGTGAAGAGCATCGTGCCGATGCGGATGGGGTCGTCGGTGACGCCGCCGGTGGCGGGGATCGATCTCCCGGTCATGGTGTGCTCGCTCCGTTCGTCCCGAGGGCGACCCGGTCGGCCAGGGCCCTCTTGTCTACCTTCATCATCGAGGTGAGGGGGAGGTGGTCCACGACCTCCACCCGGTCCGGGGCCTTGTAGTCGGCAAGGCGCCCGCGGGCCCGCTCCCGGAGTCCAGCCAGCAGCTCCGCGGGGTCGGGGTCCTCCCCCTGCCCGGGGACCACGAAGGCCACGCCGATCTCACCCAGCACCGGGTCGGGTGCGCCGACCACGGCCACCTGGCCCACACCGGGGTGGTCGCCCAGCGCGGCCTCGACCTCGGCCGGGTAGACGTTGTAGCCGCCTCGGATGTAGAGCTCGTTGGCCCGGCCGACCAGACAGAGCCTGCCGTCGGCGTCGAGGCGGCCGTAGTCGCCGGTGGTCACCCAGCCGGACCCGTCCAGGACCGCGGCCGTGGCGGCCCGGTCGTAGACGACCCCCGCCGCGCCCGGGCCGGTCGGCGGGCCGCCCCAGTAGCCGCGCATGACGGCCGCCGAGCGCAGGCGCACCCGCCCCACCTCGCCGGGCCCCACCGGTCGGCCGTCGTCGTCGACCAGGGTCAGGGAGACGCCCGGCACCGGTCGCCCCACCGTGGTGGCCACGGCCAGGTCCGGGTCGCCGGGGACCGTGCCCGTGCCCAGGGAGGCCTCCGTCGAGGTGTAGCGCACGACCACCGGGACGCCGAGGACCCGACGCACCTCGGCCACCAGCTCCGGCGGCACCCGGGAGGCGCCGGTGCCGGCGATGCGCAGGGCGGAGAGGTCGGCCGCGGCCAGGTCGGGGTGGGCCAGGACCAGGGCCCACTGGGTGGGCACGCCCTGGGCCACGGTGATGCGCTCGGCGGTCAGCACGGCGACGGCATCGGCGGCCCGCCAGGGCGTGGGGGTGATGACGGTGGTGATGCACTTGGCCGCCTCGTCCCAGACCCGGGTCATGGACCCGACGTGGGCGAAGGGCAGCGGTGAGAGCCGGCGGTCCCCGGCCTCGGCCAGGGGGTCGGGACCGGCGGCCACCGCGGCGAGGCTGCGGTGGTCGAAGACCGCCCCCTTGGGCAGGCCGGTGGTGCCGCTCGTCCACACCACGGCCACCGGGTCGGACGGGTCGAGCACCGACGGGCCGGCGGGCCCGGGACCGTGGGCGGCGGCGGCGACCTCGGCGCGGGTGACGACCGCGCCCACCGGGCCCGGCGCGGGCACGAGGCCGTCGTCCACGACCAGGACGGCCGGGACCGTCCTCTCCAGGATGGACGTGACCTCCGCGCTCCCCAGCCGGAGGTTGATGCCCGACGTCACGGCGCCCAACCGGGCGGCGGCGGCGTAGCAGACCATGTAGTCGCTGGAGCTCGGGAGGAGCAGGCCGACCACCGAGCCCCGGGTCACCCCCCGACGGGCGAACAGTCCCGCCACCCCGGTGGCGGCCCGCTCCCACGCCGCGTAGGTGAGGGCGCGCCGGGGCCGCTCGGCCGTGGCCGGCTCGACGAAGGCCTCGACGTCGGGCCGGGTGCGCGCCGCGGCCGCCAGCACGTCGACCAGCGTGGCGGGCTCCCCCTCGATCTGACGGACCGTCATTTCGGCGCCGACTGTAACAGGGGGGCCGGACCCCGAGACCGGCCGGGTCGGCCCGCAGGACCGGCCCGGCCGGTCAGAAGGTGAGCACGCCGCGGGCCAGCCTGCCCGCCTCCATGTCCTCCACGATCTCCCGGAAGCCCTCGAGGGGCCGCTGCTCGGTGACCAACTCGTCAAGCATGAGCCGGCCCGAGAGGTAGAGCTCGGCCATGAGGGGGATGTCGTGGTGGGGCCGGGCCGACCCGTACCGGCAGCCCAGGAGCCCCCGGTCGACATAGGCCAGGGCGTTCACGTCCACGGCCACCTCGGTGCCCTGGGGAGGGATGCCGATGGCCAGGGCGGTGCCGCCCCAGTCGAGGACGTCGAGCGCGTTGCGGAGCACCACCGGGTGGCCGACGCAGTCGAAGGACCACGCCACCCCGCCCGTCCAGCCGAGGGCGCCGGCCATCCGGTCCGGGCCGGGGGGCACGATCTCGCGGACCGCGGCCACCGCGTCGCCGGCGGAGGCGTCGACGAAGTGCGTGGCGCCGAACTGACGGGCCAGACCCTCCTTCGAGGCCAGGGTGTCGACGGCGACGATGCGGCTGGCACCGGCCAGTCGCAGACCCTGGATCACGTTGAGCCCGACCCCGCCGACCCCGAAGACGGCAGCGGTCTCCCCGGCCTGCACCCGGGCCCGGTTGAGCACGGCGCCGACCCCGGTGAGCACCCCGCAGCCGATGAGGCAGGCCGAGATCAGGGGGATCTCCTTCGGGATCTTGACCGCCTGGACCTCCTGGACCACGGTCGATTCGGCGAAGACCGACGTGGCCGCGAAGTTCGACGCCGGCTCGCCCTTGTAGGTGAACGGGGTGGAGACGTTGCCCAGGGTCTTCACGCACCACGTGGGATGCCCGGTGGCGCAGGCCCGGCAGGTGCCGCAGCTGGCCAGGGTGGCCACGACCACGTGGTCACCGACCTTGACCGAGCGGACCTCGGAGCCGACCGCCTCGACCACGCCGGCGCCCTCGTGACCGAGGACGGAGGGGGCCTTCCACGGGATGGTGCCGTTGATGACCGACAGGTCGCTGTGACAGACGCCGGCGGCGCCGATCGCCACCCGGACCTGGGTCGGGCCCGGGTCGCCCACGGACAGTTGGTCGGTGACCTCTACGTCGTCGCCGGTGTAGACGATGCCTCGCACGGCATGCTCCTCTCGTTGGGGTCGGTTGCGGGGTCGGATGCCGTTCCACCTCGATGCGGCCCGGTCACCGGGCGAGGCGCTCGCGCAGCTCGCGCTTGAGCACCTTGCCGGAGGCGTTGACCGGCAGGGTATCCACGAATTCGACGCGGCGTGGCACCTTGAAGTTGGCCAGCTCCTGGCGGGCGGCCGCGGCCAGGTCTGCGGCCAGCGCGGTACGGTCGGCCCCCTCGGCCGGGACGACGACGGCCAGGCCCACCTCGCCCATGCGACGGTCGGGGACGCCGACCACCGCCACCTGGGCCACCCCTTCCCGGCGCCGGAGCACCGCCTCCACCTCGGCCGGGTAGACGTTGAACCCGCCGCTCACGTACATGTCCTTCAGCCGGTCGGTGATGGTGATGTTGCCGGCGGCGTCCATGACGGCCACGTCGCCGGTGTGGAGCCATCCGTCGCGATCGACGGCGGCCTCGGTGGCGTCGGGGTCGTTGAAGTACCCCTGCATCACGTTGTAGCCGCGCACCACCAGCTCGCCGGCGTCCCCGCGGGCCAGCTCGACCCCCTCGGCGTCGACGATCCGGACCTCGACGTCGGGGATGGCCCGGCCCGAGGTCCCCGAGATGACGGCGGCCGAGTCCCCCCGGCGGCACATGGTCACCGTCCCGGTGGCCTCGGTCAGGCCGTAGGCGGTCAGCACCGTCTCGACGCCGAGGTCGGACCAGAGGGACTCGACCAGCTCCACGGGCACGAGGGCCGCCCCGGTCACCACCAGGCGGAGGCTGGAGCGGTCGAGGGCGGCGCGGTCCGGACGGTCGAGGATGGCCCGGAAGATGGTCGGAGGCCCGGGGAGCACCGAGATCTGCTCGTCGGCCATCCGGGCGAGCAGCACGTCCACGTCGAAGACGGGTTCGGCCACCATGGTGGCCCCGGTCATGAGGCAGGCGAGGATCCCGGCCTTGTACCCGAAGGTGTGGAAGAACGGGTTGACGACGAGGTAGCGGTCGCCGGCTCGCAGGCCGACCACCTCGGACCAGGTGGCGAAGGTGCGCAGCGTCTGGGCATGGGTGGTCATGACCCCCTTGGGATGCCCGGTCGTCCCCGAGGTGAAGAGGAGGTCGGCCAGGTCGCCCGGCGTGAGGGAGGCGGTGCGGCCGGCGGCCACGTCCTCCGAACAGGCGCCGCCCTCGGCCACGAAGGCGTCCCAGGGGACCACCTGGTCGCCCCGGGCGGCCGACGACGACCCCGCTGACCGCAGCACGACGACCCGCTCGAGGTCGGGCACCGGGTCTCCGGCCCGGACGGCCTCCTTGAGGAGGGCCGGGTAGTCCGTGCCCAGGAACCCCTGGACGGTGAAGAGGAGACGGGCCCCCGAGGCACGCAGGATGTACGCCGCCTCGGACCCCTTGTAGCGGGTGTTGAGCGGGACCAGGAGCGCCCCGGCACCCACCGCGCCGAGGGCGGCCACCACCCATTCGGCGCAGTTCGGGGCCCACACGGCGATCCGGTCGCCCCGGTCGATGCCGTTGGCCACGATGGCACGGGTGGCGGCGGCCACCCGCTCGGCCAGCTCGTCGAAGGACCAGCGCGTGACCGTGCCGCCGGGACCGTGGTGGTCGACCAGGGCCTCGGCCGACCCGAAGCGGGCCGCTGCGTCCTGCACCAAGCCGGGGATCGTGCCCCACTCCAGATCACCGCGGGGGTCGGCCACTTCTGACACGCCGTCAGGGTAGTGCATGGCCGTCACGGCGCGGCCGGCCGCTCAGGGGTGCTGGCTGGAGACCGAGACCACCTCGCCGGTCAGGTAGGTGGCGTACTCACTGGCCAGGAAGACGATCACGTTGGCCACCTCCCAGACCTCGGCGCCCCGGCCCAGGAGCTCGCGCCGGCTGAGCTCGGCCAGCTCCTCGTCGGCCATGACCCGGTTGAGGAACGGGTGGACGGCCAGGCTGGGGGCGACGGCGTTGACCCGCACCCCGTGGGGAGCGGCCTCGACCGCGCTGCAGCGGGTGAGGGCCATGACCCCGGCCTTGGCCGCGGCGTAGTGGGCCTGGAGGGCCTGGGCCCGCCACCCGAGCACCGAGGCGTTGTTGACGATCACCCCTCCTCGGTCGCGGGCGTAGAAGTGGCGGAGTGCGGCCCGGGTGCATCGGAAGGTACCGGTCAGGGTGACGTCGAGCACCACCGACCACTGCTCGTCGGTCATGTCGACCACGGCGGCCTGGCCGCCGAGCCCGGCGTTGTTGACGGCCACGTCGAACCGTCCGTGCTCGGCCGCGGCGGCGTCGTAGAGCCGCTGGACCTGCCCCTCGTCGGTCACGTCGCAGGGCACGGCAAGCGGGCGCACGCCCCCCGACATCGGCAGGTCACCGAGGGCGTCGGCGGCCTCGCCGAGCCGGCGCTCGTGGGCATCGGAGACCACCACCGTGGCCCCTTCCTCGACGCACCGCGTGGCCGTGGCGAAGCCGATGCCGGTGCCCGCGGCCGCCGTCACGACGACCACCTTGCCGTCGAGGAGGCCGTGGCCCGCCGGGGGTCCGGTCGGTCGGGACGGTCCGGTGCTGCCGGTCATCGCTGCCCCCCTTTGGGCTCGGGTGCCAGGCCCAGTACCCGCTCACCGATGATGTTGCGCTGGATCTGGTCGGAGCCTCCGTAGATGGTCTCGGCCCGGCTGAAGAGGAAGGTGCGCTGGAACTCGTCGAGCTCGTAGGGCGGGGCGCCGGCCACCAGTCCGGCCGGGCCGAGCACGTCCACGGCCAGCTCCCCGAGGCGTTGGTGCCACCCGGACCAGAAGAGCTTGATGATCGACGCCTCGGGTGACGCCACCGGCCCGTCGAAGCTGGTCAGGCTGCGGAGGGTGTCGTAGCGAAGCACCTCGAGCTCGGCGTAGGCCCGGGCCAGGCGCTGGCGCACGACCGGGTCGGTGGTCCGGCCCCGCTCCCGGGCCGCCCGGACCAGGTGCTCGAGCTCGCGCCGGAAGGTGACCTGGTGGCCGAGGAGTCCGACCCCCCGTTCGAAGGACAGGGTGGCGAGGGCGACCCGCCAACCGTCGCCGGGCTGGCCGACCACGTGGTCCCGCCGGGTCCGGGCCCCGTCGAAGAAGACCTCGTTGAACTCGGAGGTCCGGGTGAGCTGGGTGATGGGTCGCACCTCGACGCCGGGCTGGTCCATGGGGACCAGCAGGTAGGAGAGCCCCCGGTGCCGGCTCGAGCCGGGCTCGGTGCGGCACACCACGAAGCACCAGTCGGCCTGGTGGGCCAGGGAGGTCCACACCTTCTGCCCGGTGACCACCCACTCGTCGCCGACCAGCTCGGCCTTGGTCTGCACGTTGGCCAGGTCACTCCCGGCGTCGGGCTCCGAGTACCCCTGGCACCAGAGCTCGGTGCCGGCCAGGATGGGCGGGAGGAACCGGGCCTGCTGTTCGGGCGTGCCGTACTGGACGAGGGTGGGCCCGAGCAGGCCCTCGCCGAGCACGCCCACCCGTCCGGGTGCGTCGGCCCTGACGTACTCCTCGTTGAAGATGACCTGCTGGGCGACGGTGGCGCCCCGCCCCCCGCAGGCCGTGGGCCAACCCAGCCCGATCCACCCGCCGGTCGCGAGCTCCTTCTCCCACGCCCGCCGGGTCTCGAACCCGAAGGTCTCGTCGCCCGACCCGCCGCGGCCGCCGAGGGCCGCGTA